>JAYUMV010000528.1:0-4493 GCA_043762265.1 Chthonomonadaceae bacterium
GATCCGCACTCTCAAGCAGGAAGCGCAGGACTTCACCTACAAGGCATTGCGCCAGGAAGTCGAACGCCGGAAGGTTTTTGAGCCGCTGTACGCCTTTGCCAGAACCTTCCTCCCCTCGGCAGGCATCTCCCAGGAGAGCGGCAAGTACTACGCCTCTCTGGTCACTTTCTACACTGTCTTCAGGCTCCAGTGCCTGGCCCCCGAGACGACGCGTCTGTACCTCCTGTGTTTCGCCTATCACCGATTTCGCCAGATCAACGACACGCTCGTCGAGGCATTCCTTCATCTGGTCGACCAGTACGAAGGGCAGGCGAAACAAGCGGCTGAGGAAGCCCGTCAACGCGCGGTCACCGAGATCGGGGAACACCTGTTTGACAAGATTGGATGGGAGTGGTCTTACTACACCACTCTGTCCCCAACGTTCAAACGCAATCTGCGCCACCTCTTTACCGATCTGGATTTCGGAGGCCGAGTGGAGGATGCGCCCCTTCTGGAAGGGGTGACGTTCCTGCAGGGCCTATTGCACCAGGACAAATCTCCCCGTCAAGCCAACCCCGCACTGTTCCCCACGACCCTCATTCCCAAAAAGCTGCAGCGCTACTTGTTCACCAAAGGAGCCGTCAAGGAGAAGCGTCTGGAGGTGGATCGCTACGAGTTCCTGATCTATCGCCTGCTGCGTAACGCCCTCGAAGCAGGTGATAACTTTGTCCAGGACAGTATCGAGTTCCGCCGTTTCGAGGATGACCTGATCAGCGAGACACGCTGGCAGGAGAAAGAGAGGATCCTGCAAGAGACCGGTGCGCCCCTCCTGTTGACGCCTATCGAGGAAACGTTGCGAGCTTTGCAGGATGCTCTCGAAGCCAAGTACCAGGCGGAGATTAGCGGCCTCAACATGCGGCTGCAGCGCGCGATGACCGAGACCCATCACCGGGTGAAGAACAGTCTGCAGGTCATGAGCGCCCTGGTCGATATCCAACTGTCCGAATATGACGAGTCGGTTCCCGTCGAAAAACTGCAACAACTCAATCTTCAGTTTCGCACTCTGGCGACGGTACACGATATTCTCACTCAGCAGAGCAAGGAGGACGCCGAGGGCAGCATGATCTCCGCACGCCTCTTGCTGGAACAACTGATTCCGATGTTACAGCACATCGCCGTACCGCGTCAAATACATTATCGTGTCGAGGAGACTCGGCTGCCGAGTCAGCGGGGTATCTCCCTGGCTCTGATCGTCAATGAACTGGTGCTTAATGCGCTCAAGCACGGTAAGGGGGACGTCGAGGTGACATTTCGTGTTTGCGGGCCATCCGCCTGCCTGGAAGTCTGTGACGACGGCGAAGGACTGCCCGCGAATTTCGACCCGGACGTACATTCCAGCACCGGTATCTATCTCGTCGAGAATCTTGCAAAGATGGATCTTAAAGGTATAATCGAATACCAAAGCCGACAGGAAGGTCCGGGGGCGCGTATCTCGGTCACATTCCCGATCGAGTAGCCCGACGCCTCCACCTCAAATCCCCCAGCCGGAAGTACCGAACAGAGAAATCGGGGCGCGCACTCCGACATTTTTGCCCCTTTCCCCGCGCAGAAGTCCCATTTCCTAAATCGCAGGAGGCGAATCATGAGTGCGCGGAAGAAGATCTGGCCGCAGGGCTGGTGGAAGTGGATGGATCTGCGTATCGGGGTCATCCCTGTACCGGTGATGATCGCCTTGCTGGCCGTGATCGCCTATTTTTTGTGGCACAGCAATCCTCATGTCAGCCCTGGGGGCAAGTTTCCGACTGAGGTCTGCATGATGATCGCGGTGCTTGGGGTCGGTGGGTTTCTGTGTGGGGAGTTGGGTAAGCGCCTGCCGATTCTGCGCGATGTCGGCGGTGGCGCCATCCTCGCGACTTTCGTTCCTTCCGCTCTGGTCTTCTACAAGGTGCTGCCCGTAGCGATCTCTAAACCGGTCACGGATTTTACACAGTCCACGCAGTTTCTCTATCTGTTCATTGCAGCGATCATTGTGGGCAGTATTCTCGGCATGGACCGCACGGTGCTCATTCGGGGATTTCTCAAAACGTGTGTGCCGCTCGGAATAGGTTCCCTCGCGGCGCTTATGGTCGGCACAGGAGTCGGAACTCTGCTCGGGCTCGGAGCCCGCCATGCACTGCTTTTTGTCGTGGTCCCGATCATGGCCGGTGGGGTGGGAGAGGGAGCGCTGCCACTCTCGATGGGCTATGCCGACATTATGCATCGGAAACAGGGCGACATCTTCGCGGAGGTGCTGCCCGCCGTCATGTTGGCGAGCCTGACCGCCATCCTGCTGTCGGGCATGCTGAATAAGATCGGGAAAAAATATCCGCAGTTTACCGGGGATGGGCGGCTGCAACCCGGCGAACACGAGGAGCCAACCGCCGCTGCGCAGGAGGAATCCGCTGTTTCCATAGACGTTGAGCAGATCGCCGCCGCCGGAAGTTTCGCGATTGCGCTCTATTTGATCGGGCTGGTGAGCAAAGAGGCGTTCGCCTTTCCCGCTCCGGTCACAATGCTGTTTCTGGCGGTGATAGCGAAATTGACTTCGGCAGTGCCGCCAAAAATGCAGGAAAGTGCGAACGTCGTCTATCGTTTCTTTCGGGTAGCAGTCACTTATCCGCTGCTGTTTGCCATCGGCGTCGCTCTCACGCCATGGGACAAACTGATGTCCGCGCTGCACTGGCAGAATGTCGTGACCATCGTCTCGACAGTGGTCACGTTGATGACGACCGGATGGTTTGTGGCTCGCGGTATGAAACTCTATCCGTTGGAATCGGCTATCGTCAATGCCTGCCACAGCGGTCAGGGCGGCACCGGCGATGTCGCGATCCTTACCGCCGCAAACCGCATGCAGTTGATGCCTTTCGCCCAGATCGCAACTCGGATTGGAGGAGCGATCACCGTCACGTTAACGCTCCTCGCACTCCGCTGGTTCGGCTGAACCCCTATAGTCTACAGATCAGCAGTTCGCGTTCGTAGATGGTTTCTGGGGGCAGATGGTCGTGGAGTTCGATGAAGAGCTCTTCGTGGCCGAGCACTTCGAGACGCCACGCGTTCCGATCTACGGTCTGTAGTTTTTCGAACTTCTCTTTCGGGAAGTTCATTCCGCTCCACTCCATATCCTCGTACTTCGGCATCCATCCGATGGGAGTCTCCCGTGCCAGGGCGCGTCCGTGCGTCCGGTCTACGATCCATTTCAACACCCGCATGTTCTCGGAGAACCCGGGCCAGAGGAACGAACCCTCGGCATCTTTTCGGAACCAGTTGACGTGGAAGATGCGGGGGGTCTCCGCAAGGGAACGCTGCATACGGATCCAGTGGCGGAAGTAGTCGCCCATGTTATAGCCGCAGAACGGGAGCATCGCCATCGGGTCGCGGCGCACTTTTCCGACGACACCGGCGGCGGCGGCGGTCATTTCCGAGCCGATGGTCGCTCCCATATAGACCCCTGCGCTCCAGTTGAACGCCTGATAGAGCAATGGGATCGTGGAGGCACGACGGCCTCCGAAGAGGATCGCGCTGATCGGCACCCCGTTGGGATCTTCCCAGGCCGGGTCGATGGTCGGGCACTGCGAGGCGGGAGCGGTGAAACGCGAGTTGGGATGTGCCGCCTTCGCCCCGGTCTTGCGGGCGATCTCCGGGGTCCAGCGGTTGCCCTGCCAGTCGAGGCATTCGGCGGGAGGCTCTTCCGTCATCCCTTCCCACCAGACTCCGCCTTCCGGCGTCAGAGCGACGTTGGTGAAGATCGTATTGCGTGCCAGGGTCGCCATCGCATTCGGATTGGTGTGTTTGGAAGTGCCCGGTGCGACACCGAAAAAACCGGACTCCGGATTGATCGCCCGCAATCGCCCCTCGGCATCCGGCTTGAGCCAGGCGATGTCGTCTCCCACGGTCCAGACCTTCCAGTCTTCGAAGCCTGCCGGTGGGATCAGCATCGCGAAGTTCGTCTTGCCGCAGGCGGAGGGGAAAGCGGCGGTGACATAAGTCTTTTCACCGTCGGGGTCTTCCACGCCCAGGATCAACATGTGCTCTGCCATCCAGCCTTCGTCACGTGCGATGTTCGAGGCGATCCGCAAGGCGAAGCACTTCTTGCCGAGCAGCGCATTACCGCCGTAGCCCGAGCCGTACGACCAGATCTCGCGGGTCTCAGGGAAATGGACGATGTACTTCTCCGCATTACACGGCCAGGACACGTCCTTCTGTCCCGGTAAGAGGGGCGCACCGACCGTGTGCATGCACGGCACCACCCGCTTCTCGCCCAGATCGATCTCCGCAAAGACCGGCAGCCCAATTCGCGCCATGATGCGCATGCTGACCACAACATAGGGCGAATCGGTCAACTGCACGCCGATCTGTGACATGGGCGAGCCGATCGGCCCCATGCTGAACGGCAGCACGTACATCGTTCGACCGCGCATCGAGCCTTCAAACAGTTTCTTCAGCTTACGCCGCATTTTGAACGGCTCTTCCCAGTG
>JAYUMV010000529.1:0-12711 GCA_043762265.1 Chthonomonadaceae bacterium
AAGCGCAAAGAGCTGATCGATCCCCTGGCGCAACTGACACGTTATGAGGCCGCTTACAAGACTGTCTCGGGCGACAGCCCCGACACGGCGGCGCTGCAGATGCTGGGCACGATCCTCAGTTCCGGGCGAACCGGGCGTTTGAATCAGGATGTCGTCGAGAAACGTATCGCGCTCAATGCCAACGCCGGAATGGGCCCGTCCCGTGGGCCGGGGTTGTTCACCTTCTCCGCAACGGTGCCGCCAGGTGGAAACGCTGCGGATGTAGAAAAGGCATTCGACGCCGAAATCGCCCGGATTCAGAACGACGGTGTGACGGAGGCTGAAATCCAGCGTGCAAAGACCCAGGCGAGGGCTGGCGCGCTCGTCGGTGGGGGCGGAGGCCGTGGAGGCGGCGGTCGGGGCGGCGGACTGCAGTCCGTGTTGGGCCGCGCCAACCAGTTGTCCCAGAACGCGATCTTCTACAACGATCCAGGGCGTATCAATACCCAGCTTCCCAAGTTGGAAGCAGTGACTGCAGCGGACATCAAGCGGGTGGCAAAGCAGTATCTCCAAAAGGATAGTCGCGCGGTGGTGATTGCGTCTCCGGAATCGGAACCTGGCATCCCGTTCTTTGCGGCGGCCGGAGCAGCCAACGGAAAGGCAGGTCTGTAACATGGTACGCTTCTCTACTCCCCGAATTCGGCGAACTTCTATCGCCGAACGCGCCTTCGCCCTCTCGACCGTGAGCACACTCGTGTTCAGCGCGCTCCTTCCCACCCTCGCAAGCAGCCAGGAGACGAAGGGCATCGCACCGAACACGGGCGGCGCGGTCATCAAAGGCAAAGCTCCCGTCGCCAGGGAACTGTTGAGCGTTCGGCTGCCGAAACCTAAGATGTTCAAGCTCTCCAACGGCGTCGCGGTCTATGTACTGGAAGATCACAAGTTGCCTGCAATCCACATGCAACTCTCCATGCACGCGGGCACACTCTTCGAACCCAAGCCAGCGGTTGCGGAGACCACGGCAGCAATGCTCACCGAAGGCACCCAGACCCGTGACTACCTGAAACTGGCCGAATATACGGAGGATATGGGCGCCTCTCTCTCCAGCAGGTCGGGAGCCGACACGGCGACGATCAGCGTGGCCGGTCTGTCGGAGTCCACGGATGCGCTGATCGCCCTCATGACCGACGTCCTCCTCCACCCTGCTTTCCCGGCGGCTCGCCTGGAGCGCCTGAAGTTCCAGCAGAAATCCGCAATCGCGCAGCGCCGCACCAACCCTGCGGGCCTTGCGGCGGACCTTGCAGCCAAGGTCTACTACGGCGGCACTCCCTATGCGCGCGCCTCCCCTACCGCTGCCGCGATTACCGCACTGACTCCCGCCGATCTGAAAAGCTTCCACAACGCCTTCTACAAGCCCAATGGGGCTATTCTGGGCATCTCCGGTGATGTGGATCTCAAAACTCTGCACAAAAAGCTGGAAGCGGCTCTCGCCGACTGGAAACCTGGCACCGAGACCGCGACGCTGCCAAAGGCGACCTTTACGCCCCACGAAAAAACCCAGATCTACCTGGTCGATCGCCCCGGATCCGCGCAGACCGTACTCCAGTTCGGCAACCTCTCGGTGCGCCAGAACGATCCGGACTATATCGCACTCACCGTCGCCAACCGCATTCTGGGCGGCGGCTCTTCCGGGCGACTGTTTCAGAACATCCGCGAACAGAAAGGCTACACCTATGGAGCGTACTCGAACCTGAGCGCGGGCCAATGGCCGGGGCTGTGGGGAGCAAGCGCAAGTGTCCGCACGCCAGTGACGGAGCCCGCAACGCGCGAGTTCTTCCGGGAGTTCGACCGTCTGCAGGACGAGGAGGTCGCTCCCTCGGATTTGGAGCGCGCCAAACGTTCTATCGTCGGAGCGTTCGCGAGCACCCTGGAAAGCCCGGAGGCGATCCTCACGCGGACCCTCGATCTCGTGGTGAACGACCTGCCCCTGGACTATTGGGACACCTATCCTGCCAAGATCCAGGCCGTCACCCCCGCAGATATCCAGCGGGTCGCTCGCAAATACATGGGCAAGAACCGCATCCAACTGATCGCCGTCGGCGAACGCAGCCAGATCGAAGAGGGACTGAAGAAATTCGGCCCCGTCGAGATCGTTGATGCCGCCGCCCTCGCCGCCGGCCAACCCTGATCCTCCACGAGCAGCGTCGAGTGACCTCCCCCTTCTCTACCGGGGATGGGGGAGCTTCCCTAGAACTTTGCCTTATTTACCAGACGGTAGAGATGTACATCGTAGGGAGCGAAGGTATCGATAAACTTACCGTTATGCACGCGCAACGTGCGCGCTTCCCCAATCACCTCTACAGTCTGTGCATCGCTTGCGCTCGGTACAGTGAATACGGCTTTCGTGGCGGAGTTCCGCATTCCCACTGTACAGAGCGTGAGTTCCTGGCCTTGTCGTTTCACCATGATGTCGATCGGCGTTTCGGGGGAAGAGGATTGGACTGTAGCGGCCTTTTCGATGGTCGGGCTATTTAGCAGAGGCGCGAACGACACGATCTGACGGTTGAGAGCCGTCACTCCTGCGAGCATCTCGGGATCGTCGAGCAGGGCGTGTTCGTCAAACTTCGGCTTGAACTGATGCACAAAGTAGATGAGCCCGCGCGAACCATGAATGAGCGCCATCCAGACCTCAGCACGCACCTGATGCGGCGTGGGCTTGCGGTCCCCTCCGATTCGCGTGCACTCGATGCAGTTCCAGATCGGTTTCTGGCCTGCAGTCCAATGTGTTAGCCGATCTACGCCTTTGGGCACATACCAGAGCAGATCGACGCTATCGGGCCGGTCAAGTCCAGCGACGGGATAGACATCGAACGATACTACATCTCCGCCATTCACATAAGTGGCATAGTCTTCGAGTTTCGCTCCTGAGCCGCGACCGCCCCAGGCGTCATTAGCGACCCCCTGCCCCAGATTCAGCATCACAGGCCGGGTCGGGTCGGCAGCTTTGATGCGACCGTAGTCCGCCACGATGCGTTCGGGCGGAATGCAGGGCCCATAGGTCTGCTTGCCGGTCGCCGCGTCGGTCACAGGTTGAGCGTTGTCGGGTTCATCACCATGCATCCAGCCGACAATGATAGGGTCGGCCCGGTGCGCAAGGCCCACAGCGTTCTGCGCGCAGATTACGGGCATTCCGGCAGCTTTGAGCGCGGTAAGTTGCCCCTCGGTCGGTCCCTCCCAGAGGGCAACATAGAGGTTGAAGCCAGCGGCCTTATACTTTGCCGCATTGGACGGATCCTGCAGCCAGACCGCGATCGGAAACTCGTTGATATTCTGAGCCGGGCCGTGCGACCAGCGTGCATAGGGAGATAACCCGTCGTGCGCCTGCTGGCCGCCCCCGACCCGCGCAAGCGCGGACAAAAGCCCGCCCAGAAGCAGGACGCGTAGAATGGAACGGTGATTGCGGGGATGATTGTGATGTCTCATGCCATAATAATAGGACGTTCACGCACCAAAGTCAATTCTGCTATCGGCAGGAATGGAAACTCATGTCTTACGAAAGAATTATCGCGCATCCCTCGCGGTCGGAAGCGATCAGCCTCACGGGAAACGGCGTTCTGACACGCTGGGCGCTCGGCGCCAAGCCTCGTCGGCTCGCGGAAGTCGTTACGGAGTACGAGCGAATCTGGATGGATCTCGCAGTTTCGCATACGGGCGAACATTTTTATTTGGTCAACAAGACGGATCGCGTAGAGCGGCGTCGGTGGAACGATCTCGAAGTCGTAGGACAGATCGCTTGCCCGGTCGGGTCCGAACCGCATCGCGTCGCAGTATCGCCAGACGGCAGTTTGATAGCCATTAGCGGATTTGGAGTCGGAGACTACCTTCTTGATGCCCAAACGGGCCAGATCGAAACGGTTCTTTCCGGGGAACCGGGCCTCTATATCCGCTTTAGCCCGGACGGACGCTGGCTCGCATGTGCGGAAAATGGCCAGAACGGCGGTACGCTCTACCTCTACGAGCGGGAAGCCAACGCACAAATTCGTGGCCGTTACGCGCTGAAGGCGTTTGAACCCACGACTTATTCGCTGGTCAATCCTGTCTTCAGCCCGGATTCGCAGTGGATTGCCGTCTATGAGAACTACGATTTCACGGTCAGCGAGGACCCGAGCGGGTGGTTCGGGCATATCCTGCTCTTCGCAGTAGAAGCCGGTGAGGGTCTCTGGATGAGCGCACTAGAATCCCCGAACCTCTCTGATAAGATCGCTGAACGCTCTGAACTGGAACGCCTGCTGGACCCAACCAATCCATTTTTCGGCGATGCCGAAATCGTCTGCGGCATGCCTACGGGAAAATTGGCCTTCTTCAGCACCGCTACCGGTGAATTGACCAGGGAGATCTCCGTCTCTTCACGAACTCCGATCACGTTCATCGCTCCCGACAGTGCGTTGCAGGCGATCTGGGTCGTGCAGGACAACGGGCAGGTGAAGTCCGTATCGGTCGAACGCTCTCTAGAGACGGTCCCACTTCCCCCTGCCCCGTTGCCCAGCCTGTCGCTGGAACTGGAGATCGGTGGCCATGAGCGCAGCGTCCGTGACATCGCCTACTCCCTTGACGGAACCTGTCTCTTCAGTATCTCCGCTGATGAGACCGTCCGAGGTTGGGATACTGTGAGCGGTCGGGAGATCTTTACACGCAACCTCGGTATGGAACCTGCTTCGGTGGCCGTTTCACGCGATGGAGCGCATTTTGTTGTCGCGGGGAAAAAATTGATTGTCTTTGACGCCCGTACGGGGCAGGAAACACTGCGGATCGACGCCCCTCCGATGTCTTTTAAGCACGCCGAATTCTCTCCGGACGGGCAATTTTTGTTTTGCAACATGGTGGATAGGGTGCCGGTAGTGTTGGAAGTGAAAACGGGCAAACCCATCTTCGCTCTCAGGAGACGTTCCGTGCGCAACTTCGCCAACCAGGATGCCATGCACATGCAGTCGATCCGCCCGGAACGGAAATCGTTTGAAGCGGCTCGCCTGGCCGAGATACCCCCGGATGAGCGAAGCTACCGGGAGTTCCAAGCGGTCACTCACACTCCGGACGGCCTCTCTCTTGTCGTGGTAACGGACGAGCAGCGTGTCGAGTTCTGGACCCCGCCGGCCGGGCCGCAGACCTCGCACTTTCTTGAGAGCGAGACGGACATCGAAGCGGTCATCTTCTCCCCGGATGGACGCCGCTGCCTCACGTGCGGCGCAAAGCCCCGTCTCTGGGATGTCCTTTCGGGACAACTCCAGGTCGAATACCAACATGCACATCCCACAATTTTCTCCCCGGACGGCAACAGGGTTGCCAGCGCGGACGACAGCGTCTTCGGAGCAAAGATATGGGACGCTCTTACCGGCGAAGAACTCCATCGCATGACAGGGCATTCGGACAGCGTCTCCTGCGTCGCTTTCGCCCCCGACGGCAAACATTTCGCCACCGGAAGTTGGGACAGAACGATAAAGATCTGGTGCATCCCTTCCTGACGGGATCGCACAGAAACTAAATCCCTCCGTGCATGGGATGGAAGGGGAACTTGGCAAGGATGCGTGTTCCCTCCTGCGGCCAACTTTCGATGTGGAGCTTGCCGTGCAGCAGATTGACTCGCTCTTCCATGCTATGCAGGCCGACATGATCGTACGTCTCATGCTTCTCCGATACCGTAAACCCTTTTCCCCAGTCCCGTACCTCGATCTGTAAATACCCTTGCTCAGCGCCATTGGCGGGCACCATCTGCAGTCGCACGACTACCCGCTTTGCTTCCGCATGCTTGCGGATGTTGCTCAGCGCTTCCTGCACCACCCGATAGGCGGCTGTCTCCAACACCGTGTCGAACCGGGGAATGGGGGTAAGCACCACAACCCGTGCCTCCTGCCAGTGCGCCCGATCCCGCTCTTCCGTCAAGAGTTGTTCCAACGCACCGACCAGTCCCAACTCATCCAGGGCCAGCGAACGCAGTCCATTGACCATACGCCGCGCTTCGACGACGGCCGCTTGAAGATATTTCAAGCCCTTCTGTAAGTCGCTTGGAAGTTCGGCGTAGGAGGATGCGACGGTAGCGGCATAAGAGTCGAAAAATGCAGACGAGGACATGACGTACTGCGTCAGGCCATCGTGCATTTCGAAAGAGATGGCGCGGCGCTCCTCTTCCAGAGTCGTGATGAATCGGTGTGTCAGCACGCGTTGCTGGCCAAGATGCTGCTCTCCAAGGCGCCGTACCTCGTCTTCGGCTCGTCGTCGCTGAGTGACATTCTCATGGGCAACGACGACCCGCACATGCCCCTGCGCCACGAAGCACGTGATACTCACCGTAAACCAGAGTTGTTCGGTCGGGCCCTCACAATGATATTCCAGGCTAAAATCGGGCAGTTCCCCGGCGATCACCGCACGAATGCCCCTGGCGACCTCGATCGCATCCCCAAGAGCAGGGTCCATCTCACAACTGGCGACATAGTTGTCTCCGAGATGGCACAGGGAGCCGACGCCGCCACTGGAGACAAAAAATGCGCGCCAGGCTTTGTTAAATGCCAAAACCGTTCCCGACTCGTCGATTACCGCGATATGCGAGGTCAGCGCATCGAAGGTCGATTGCAAAAAAAGCTGCGCCTCACGTACTTTTTCCTCCAGCAGCACGCGATGAAAGCGCGTTCGTAGCAGGTTCCGGATTCGCAGCAACACCTCGATTTCATCGAGGGGCTTGGTGAGAAAATCTCCTGCGCCTGCTTCCAGCGCCTGCCGCTTGCCCGCGAGAGTCGTATCCGCAGTAAGTACAAGGATCGGAATCGAGGAGGCCGTCGTCTCCGCTTGAAGTTCCCGCATGATCTCCAACCCATCTTTGTGGGGCATCACGAGGTCCAAAAGGACAAGATCCGGCTGAATTTTACGAAAGAGAGGCAATACCTGGTCAGCCTCCGTCGTACTGAACACGTTGGCGTAGCCAGCCTGCTCGAGAATGATCTTTAGAAACCGAACGTTGAATTTTTCGTCATCGACGATGAGAATTCTGCCCTGTGTGACGACTTTTTCCAACATCAATTCGTCCCTGCTTTCAATGTTTTTCGCGTCTTCAAGTTCATAGAGTTACTTTGGTTCTCTCATCAGGCGGGGGGCCACCATGCTCTGTCTGCTGATGTTCGCACTCCGCATGAAACGGTTCGGTATGGAGCGTGACGACGCTGTGGGGCAACGCTGCTCGGACTTTACTCTCCAGCGCTTCGGTCAATTGGTGGGAGCGCAAGAGCGTCAGATCGTCGTCCATCATCACGTGCGCATCGACATGGCGCGTAGAACCGGCCATGCGGGTGCGAACTTTGTGGTAGCCAAGCACGTTTGGATCGCTGTCGAACACCCGCTGTACGGTCTGTAAATCCACTTCCGGAAGCCGACGGTCGACAAGGTTACGCATGGCATCGCGTACTACATTCCACGCGCCTCGAAAAATCACGATTGCCACGCCTATAGCCAGAATCGGGTCGAAGATGCCGTTGCCAGTCAGGTGTACAAGCACCAGCCCGCAGAGCACCGCCACGGCTGTAAAGACATCTGCACGATGGTCTTGCGCAGCCGCCTGAAGAGCAGGAGATTCCGTGCGTTCCGCCGCTCGGGACACAATACGAACGATGAAGGCGTTCACAACCGCCGAGACCAACATGATACCGATGCCCCAATCGACTCGTTGTGGCGCCTCGTGCCGACGCAAGCGTTGAATCGCCTCATAGAGGATGTAACTGCCAGCGGAGAAGAGAAGGAGAGCTTGCATGAGGGCAGAGACGCTCTCCATCTTGCCGTGTCCATACGGATGATCTTCGTCTGGAGGGCGATCCGCTTCCCGAACCGTGTAGAGAGCGATCGCAGAAGCCATGACATCGGAGGCGGAATGAGCGCCGTCCGAAAGCACACCTACCGAGTTGGTCAACACGCCAATGGTCAACTTGATGACCGTCAGCAGTGTATTCGACAACAGCGAAAGATGGGCCGCAGCCACTTTTTCGGTTTGGGGAATAGGTTCGGTTTCCGAGTGTGCCATGGAAAATTCTCAAGCATCAGCGCCCGCAGTCTGTCTCTGATTATACCTGAACCACTTGGCCTCCGCATCGTATAACTCCCTATCGTTCCAACAATATCGTTCCTTGCGAATGCGCAGAGAAAGAAGGTCGCCGATTACTTTCCCTAGGCGACAGCAGGCTTGCTTTCAAACGTCCGGATTTCAGGAAAGCGTCCTCACTCTCTCCTCTAAAGCGGCTCCTATTTTACACATCGAAATCAATTGGTTCTTAGGATAATAAAATTGCATGGACATGCTTTTCATTTTAATTGTCGCTTCGGTTGCAAACCTGTTATTTGCTCGTCATGTAAACGCTAACGATAAAGATAATGGTATACTATTGCTGTACATTGCGGAATAGATGCCCTCCCCAATTATTCCCCTTCTGTGTTACAAAGCGATTTGGACGCTTGCAGGATAGCCGACCTCTCCTCTGTAAGGCTAACACTTCAAAAAGGTGCTCACGTGCCGTCACAAAGCAATCTCAATGCGGTGGTTCCGGCGAGACAGTGGGTGCAAAATCCGGAAAGGCGACAACGTGTCCCGTATGACGATCGTAATTGCCGACGACCATGTCGCGGTACGCAAGAGCCTCGGCAATCTCGTCGAATGTGACGCGAATTTGCAACTCATCGGTGAAGCTACCGATGGCCCAGAAGCGATTCGGGCCGTACATGCCCTGCAACCGGATCTGCTGCTGACAGACATCAAGATGCCCCACATGACTGGCCTAGAAGTGTTGCAATATTTGCGCAACGAGAGGAATCCGGTCGCAATCATCATTCTCTCGAACCATTCAGAACCTCTCTATGTCGAGGCAGCAATGCGTTTGGGAGCCAATGCTTTTGTCTCGAAGGCGTCTGGCCTCGACGTTCTGATGTCTGCAATCTACTCCGTGCGCGACGGAGCCTCTTATGTGGATCCTAACATCGGTATGACTCGAGAAGAGAGTTCCATGCCCGATCTTCCGCAGGTATCGAGGGAGCGATCGGTCTGAGATGCGGAGATGCCCTCGCTTGACGGATTTCATGCGAAGCCTATTCTTATGCCTGCGCCTTATTTTGCGGGTCTGCAGCGGAGAGAGCAATCCGTTGAACACTTTTGCTTACCATTCCGTCCTATATCTGCTCGCAAACGGACGAGTAAGAGGAGAGCGACATGGCGACAAGGGCCTATCTATACGACGCAACCGGAACAGATCAGGAAGTGAGTCTTTCGAGGCAGAGAATCGCAGATCTACACACGAAACAGCTTTTGTGGATCGATGTCGGAGAATTTGAGGAGAACGAACTTCGGACCCTTGCTTCTCAATTGTCGCTGCAGCCCGAATCTCTCTATACCCTGCTTCAGCCAGGCAGGCGCCCCCGATTGGACCACTATAGCGGCTACTCACAGTTCAATATCAAAACCATCGAACCGGCCGATGAAAAATATGTACTGGTCGAAGTGGACTTCATTCTGGCAGCCAATCTGATCGTGACGGTGCATCGCAAGCCGGTCAGATTTCTGAATAGTTTTGATCAGCGGGTCAAGGGCGACAGCGACTTGGGCGAACTCGACGCCCCGGCTTTTCTGGGTGGCCTTCTAGACTGGCATGTGACCAGCTATTTCCGACTCCTCGAAGAGCTCGAAATGGAAGTGGACAAGATCGATGCGCACGCTCTGCGTCCTCGGCACTCCCGCGACCTTCTCAGAGAGTTGGCGAGACTCAGACAACGAGTGGCGTTTGTACGGCGGGTTCTGACCCCGCATCGCGAGGTCTATGCAGCGATGGCGCGTCCCGATTTTCAGGTCGTCGCAAATTCGACTTCCTCATCGCATTTTCGCACGCTCGCGGATCGACTCGACCGCGCGATCGAAGCGATGGAGAACGCTCGAGAACTCCTGGTCGGATCCTTCGACATTTTCACCACTCAGACGACATTGCGCACGAATGAGATCATCAAGGTCTTGACCATCGTTTCCTTCGTTTGGTTTCCCGCAAGTGTGATTGTAGGGATAGCCGCTCTCCTGCTCAAGACACCTGTCAATCCGGTGGCCTCTCATGGCTTCTGGATCATGTTGGGCGTGATTCTCCTGATTGCGCTGTCCACACTGGTGCTGGCTCGCTGGAAGCGCTGGATCTAATGCGGAACGAACCTCGGAGTGGCCTCTTACTGCGGCTGAACATGGCGTTGGAGGTAGTGATTGAAAGCGCGAAGGGGCAGCACATCGAAAAAGCGGGGAGGAAACATATTTCGGCTCGTCTAGGAGGTAACACCTCAATAAGTCGGGGTAAACGGCCTGATTTCATCATTCTCTGAGATCAGATCAACGCAATTTCCGGGAAATTCCCCCGTGTTATTGAGGTGTTACTCTAGGAGCGATCTGAAATGTTTCCCTGTGAAACTTCTTATTTATTAAGACGGTTCTCGTAAATTTGTTCGAGCGCGGGGAGGAGCGAGGCGGCGGCTATCGGTTTCACCACATATCCGCTGGCCCCAACCTGTTCCGCCTTTTGGCGGTACTCCTCGTTCGTATAGGCCGTTACGATGACCACACAAGTTTTATCCTGTTCCATCACTTGGCGAGTCGCCTCCAGTCCATCCATGACCGGCATGGTAATATCCATCGTCACAAGGTCGGGCTTTTCACGCAGGATAAGATCTACTCCGTCTTTGCCGTTCATCGCCTGTCCTACCACGATCAGTCCGGCCCGAGTCAAAACTTTCCGCAACTGCAGTTGAGTGATGCTTTCGTCCTCGACCGTTACAATCCGCTTCCCGAAGAGCGAAGACGGAGTGGGTATTGATTGCAATGGCGTTCCTTCCCCGGAAGGCAGCGCCAATGCGCAAAACTTCCCTTATTAAGGGCAGACGTATTGTTTGCGCGTTTTGTGCCGCCATTTTCCAAAGTGATCTTATCTGGGCAGATCAAAGCTCCGCACGCTTCCAGGAGAGGTTCAAGAGGGCCGAATTGCTCCGACGCCCTCTTGAAAGAGGAGACAGCGAGTGAAGTGACGCGCCTCCGGCTCCGAGAGCCCAGGGTCCTCCACCGAGCAAACATCAGGAAGGCGCTTAGGGCATCGCTCGAAAAAAGCGCACCCGGCTGGCAAATGTGCAAGATCCGGCGGCTGTCCCGGAATACTGATCAGACGCTCCCTGTGGGCGGCATTGATCTGCGGTAAGGCAGCCAAGAGACCCTGTGTATAGGGATGTTTCGGGCTTCGAAACAACTGCTCCACTGTGGCGCTCTCGACGATGCGGCCCGCGTACATCACTAGCACTCGGTCACAGACCTCCGCTACTACCCCGAGATCGTGCGTGATCAGCACGACGCCTGCCCCCGTCTTCTGCTGCATATCTTTCATCAACGAAAGCACCTGCGCCTGCACGGTCACATCCAACGCCGTCGTCGGTTCGTCGGCGATCAGCAAGGCAGGGTTGCAAGCGAACGCGATAGCGATCATCACACGCTGGCGCTGCCCGCCCGAGATCTCGTGGGGGTACTGCTTATACCGAATCTCTGGCGACGGAATACGCACCGACTGAAACAGTTGAAGAACCTGCTCCCGCGCTTTCGCGCGGCTCGCCCCGGTATGCAGACGTATCGGTTCCGCCACCTGCTCCCCCAGGGTCATCGTCGGATTCAGGGAGGAGAACGGATCTTGAAACACCATGGCCAGTTTGGCACCGCGAATCTGCCGGAGTTCCTTCTGCGACTTGCCCAACAACTCCTCGCCATCCAACTGGATCGAACCTCCGGTGATGTGCCCTGGAGGCGTAGGAATCAGCCCCATCAACGAGAGCGCAGTGACGCTCTTCCCGGAGCCCGATTCACCGACGATACCGACAGTCTCTCCCCGTTCGATCTGAAAGGAGACGCCTCGCACCGCCTGAACGACCCCACCCGAGGTACGAAATTCGGTCTGTAAGTTTTCGACACGCAGCAGCGGCACGGCCAAGATGGTTTCTCCAGAAATAGGGTCATGCTAAAACAGATGCATCAAGGCGCGGCGAATTCCCGCATTCGCAAATCCGCCCAACCCTGATCGACATATCCGGAATGGATGAGCAGTCGATAGCGGAACTCCACCGAGGTCGCGGCAGCGATTATCGTCTCCTGCCAAGAGTGGGGATTGACTTCGAGAGTTCCGGTCGGATCGAGATTCCAAAGGGGGGGATGTGCCGGATTAGTGGGATGATCGAGGATCACGATCCCAACCGTCTCTGCGCACACCACACCGATGCAGCCGCACCAATCGGCAGTTCTACGGTCTAACTCGCTCCCATAGGCACCGGCGCTATTCCGGATAGTACCGCCCGACGAGACGAAAGCCGAAGCAAGTTGAATGCGTAGCAGTCCCCGGTCCGAACGCGGCAATACCACGGCCCGTTCTCGTGGAGCCCTCAGTTCCAGATGTATATCCAGGAGCGTGCCGTGCGACGGACCCGGTTGAATCCGTAAAGTGCGCACCTCCGTCAAGAGGCGCCGACCATCCGGCGCGAGGCATGCACAGGTGTGTTGGAGTCCGACCGACTGCGACCCGCGCCGCGCAACGACGCCGCAGGAGCGGTAGTCTCCGGCATGATCGCTCAACTTCTCTCCGAAATCGAAGCCTTCCAGATCTGAATGCCCGATCCATAAGGAGATGCCATCCTCGAAATACGGCTGTG
>JAYUMV010000530.1:0-3719 GCA_043762265.1 Chthonomonadaceae bacterium
CCCCCTGCCGTTGGCAGCAGCGCGGAAATGGATCAAAGAGGAGGTTCGGGGGGAGAAGCGTTTTGTCATCCTGACGCAACAGAGCCACTATGCCCTGACCCTGCGCGATCCCGCGCAGGCCGAAGCGGCCATGCAGGAGGGACACTGCGCGGCCTGGCGGCATCTGGACGTGACGATCCTGCAGGCGCTCGTGCTGGACCGAACGCTCGGCATCTCCTGGCAGGACCTGGCCCACACGCCCGATGTCGCCTATACACGCGACGAGGAGGAGGCTGTGCAAAAAGTCCTTTCCGGGGAGTTTCAAATGGCCTGCCTGCTCCAGAACCCGACCGTCACCGAGGTACGCGATGTCGCCGCAGCGGGAGATAAGATGCCGCAAAAGAGCACGTTTTTCTATCCGAAACTCTGGAGTGGCCTCCTTCTGCGTTCCCTGGAAGCGTAGATTCCTGGAAGCCTGATTTGCGGGACATCCGAGCGTAAAACCTTCCGTCGTTTTCCTCAGGAATGGAGTTCTAATCTGCCCCAAAACGGTGAGATATTTTCGGGAACAGAATCCCTGCTCGGTACGTCTAGCGGGAAGAATGGGAAAATATCCCATTGAATTAACGCAAAACTTATCCCCTGAAGGAAAATACGACAATGACAGACACACGAACACAGAATGAGATCGACAACGCAGTGAACAACGCCTCGGGTCGCGACACGAAGATCGGGACCGAACTCGGCGGCGCTGGCGGCGCAGTGACCGGAGCGATGGCGGGCGCAGTGGCTGGCCCGGTCGGAATGGTGGCCGGAGCGATCATCGGCGGCGTCGTCGGTGCGGTCGCGAGCGGCGCGGCGGTACATGCGGTAGACAAAGTCGATGACGACGATACGATCAGCGGTATCGGCCATCACACCACGCATGTGGTGGCGGCCGATGCAGCGCAGGTCAAAGACACCGTCAACGACGCCCTGCCCGGCAATAAAATCCCCGGTATTCAGACCGGCGGCCATGCCATCGACGGTACGCCCGACTCCCGTGGCATCACCGAGAAGGTGGCCGACGCCGTGACCGGCGACCGGATCGACGACAAGACCGGCAAGCCCGTCGCCTGAGTCCGTTACAAAATAGAGGCCTGAATTTTCCCTGAATTCTCATTGAGTTTCGGGCGACTACGTAGAAGCGACCTTTCGAGGTCGCTTCTACGCGTTTGGTTCGCGTGGGTTCTCATCCTTGTTGGATTGCAAAGCCGTTCCCCAACAATCGCGACAGGAGAAAAGCGTTTAGAAGGCGAACAGTGCAGCATTCGGCAGAACGCCTGTGTCCGCGATGGGATTCCGATCCGGTTCTGCATGCGAAGGGGAATAATCATGAGCAGTGAACAGAGTCGGCGTGGGTTTTTGAAGACCGCAGCAGGAACGGCCTTCGGGGTCTGGGTTGGCACCTCCGCACAAGCGCAGGACAAACCCAAGTCCGCCAACGATCAACTGAGTTTTGCCTGTATCGGAGTCGGCGGCAAAGGCGACAGCGATTCCAGCGATGCAGCGCGCTTCAGCAATATCGTGGCACTGTGCGACGTGGATGAGAACACCCTCAACAAGAAGGCCCAGCAGTTCCCTAAAGCCAGGTTGTACCGCGACTACCGCAAGATGTACGACGAGATGGGCAAAGAGATCGACGGCGTTACCGTCAGCACCCCCGACCACTCCCATGGCCCCGCCACCGCGCTGGCGCTGCGCATGGGTAAAGCCGCCTACACTCAAAAGCCGCTGGCCCACAGCATCTATGAATGTCGCCAACTCGGCCATCTGGCCAAAAAGCATAAGGTCGCCACCCAGATGGGCAATCAGGGCACCGCCGACAACACGCTCCGCAGCAACGCCTACAAAATCCGCGCGGGGGCGCTCGGCACCGTTAAAGAGGTGCATGTTTGGACCAATCGCCCGATCTGGCCGCAGGGCATCGACCGCCCGGCAGAGAAGCCGGTTCCGGCTAACCTGGACTGGGATCTGTGGATCGGCCCGGCCAAGATGCGCCCCTATGGCGACGGTTATCACACCTTCGCCTGGCGCGGCTTCTGGGACTTCGGCACCGGAGCGCTCGGCGACATGGCCTGCCACACGGTCAATATGCCCTTCATGGCTCTCGATCTGCGCAATCCCATCTCGGTCGTCGCGACCTCGTCTGGTACCAACCACGACAGCTACCCAAAATCGGCCAAAATGATCTTTGAGTTCGCCGCCACGAAAGAACGACCCGCGCTTACGCTGACCTGGTACGAGGGCGGGGAATTGCCGATGAAAGAGTTGATCCCGGTGGACCTGCTGCCGGAAAACGGCAAGGTGCCGTCCAGCGGTTCGCTCGTCGTCGGAGACAAGGGAGTGCTCTACACTCCGGGCGACAGCGGCGCAGGAGGACATATCATCGGTGGGGTGGAGGTCGGAGAGGTGGAATACCCGAAGTCTCCGGGCCACTGGGAAGAGTTCATCGCGGCCATTCGGGGGGGCAAACCGGCCATGTCGAACTTCCCTGACTATGCTTCTGAGCTCGCAGAGACCATTCTGCTCGGCAACCTGGCGGTCTGGGCCGAAGGAGAAAAGGTGCTGTGGGACGCCAAGAATATGAAGGTAAAAAATGGCGTTGCCCTCGCTGACAAAGTAGAACACATCATCCGTCCGGTCTACCGCTCCGGTTATATGCTCTAGGGAACTGCTTCGCGAGAACCTTCTCGTAAAACATTGGGAACAAGAGCCGGTATTGGTTCAGTCCTCTCTGCAGATAGACGCTGCCGAATAGCGGCAGAGAGGATACGAACATGACAAACGGAGATATTATCAAGGGCAAGATGAAGCAGGCCGAGGGCACCGCTCAGGACTCTCTCGGAAAAGCCACCGACAGCACCGAAGATCGCATCAAAGGCAATCTCAAGAAGGCCGAGGGCGAGATCCAGGAGGGCTTCGGCAAAGTGAAAGAGGCTGTCAAGACGGCCATCGACGATACGAAGCACCCACGCAGCGCATAGCTGAAAAAGGGCTTTGTCGGTCCTGGTGCGATCTAAGAACAGATGAGAGCGATCCTTTTCGAGGGATCGCTTTTCTGTGTTCAGGCTGGCCGAAAACTATTCTGCGCGACAACACGAGTTGGGAACTTCCCAAGCACCTGCAATAGTATTATCATTTAGTATGAGTGTGGTACACGCAGGTCGAAAACAATCTTCGCAGATTTTTTTCTGATCGGGGCCTGAAGGTGGAGCGAACAGACACGATTCCGCGTATACTATGAATACTTGCAGAGCATACAGACAGAGCGACCGAAAATCGATCCGCAGATTGCCTGTTCTACCCACCGGATCGCATCCGGCCCCAGGTGATTTCCGGTAATGAAGAGCAAAACGAAGTGATGGAAACGGGACAGGGCGAACCCTGTCGAGCCTCCCGGCGCCACAACCTTATGCGCAGGGCAGTGCGGACTGTGAGAAATTAATGGATCCCAAGAATCTTTCAGACATACTTAAAGAACTGGCAAGCGCCGCCGAGGTCGAAAATGAAGGCCGCGAAGAGTCGGAGAGTTCCGAAACAGTCGAGGCGGACGGCGAGAACGATTCGAACCAGCGCATTCCCGATGAGTTGAACCTTTTGCCGTTGCGGGAAGTCGTCATTGTACCGTCTCTCGTGGCTCCTCTGGGCGTCGGACGCGAGAACTCGATCAAGCTGATCAACGACTCTACCGAAGGCGG
>JAYUMV010000531.1:0-6170 GCA_043762265.1 Chthonomonadaceae bacterium
CCGACAACAATCGCCTGTGCCCCTAGGCGGTCTTTGACGATGGATTGCAGAAAGAGATCGGGGGTGAGTTGGGCCAAGGTTTGATCGAAACGCAAGACAATTAGGCCGTCTGCGTCCAGTTCCGCGAGGTAACGATTGCGTTGGTCTGGGGTAGTCAGCAGACCCGGCACTCTGTCGGGTACGAGGAGTTCGGAGGGGTGGCGGTCGAACGTCAAAACGAGCGCGGGCCGACCGTGCGCACGCGCGTCTTCGACGGCGGCACGTATGATCGCCTGATGGCCGATATGGACACCATCGAAGGTTCCAATCGCCAGCGAAGACGCATTATAGGGTTGTGGGAGCGTTTCCAGTCCCTCAAAAACATTCATTGTGAGTGGTTCACTTCTCTTCCAGGCCCTACCGAAATAGGTCAGCGCGACTCCGCAGGGTCCGAAGGGAAGACTTTCACAGGATGCAGCGACTCCGCATCTAATTTCGCGATACCGCACATCGCTCCCGCGCTATCCAGGACCGCGACTAAAGCTGCTGACAGTGGCGTTTCAGCATCGAAGCCAGATTCACTTCTCGGAATCGCCTGCCCCATCCGAAAGCGAACGATCTGCTCATCGGTCAACCGGAAGATAGTCCAGTCCGCAACAACCTTCTCTAACGGCAGAAGGACTTCGGCCAGCGTCTGGGCTTCTGCATGGGCTCGCAACTCTTCCAGAGTGTGCGCTGCCTCCAGGGTAAACGCTCCGTTGGCGGTTCCGACCCAGGTACGGAGCAGCGTCTGCATCATACCGCCGGTGCCCGCTGCCGAACCTATATCCGCTGCCAGCGTACGAATGTAGGTCCCCGTCGAACAGGTGACTTCCAGGGTCGCCTGCGCGCATAGGCCAGCGATAAATTGGGTGAGTTCCAGGGCATCGATCTGCACGGGGCGGGCCTCGCGCTCCACGGTAATCCCCTCCCGCGCCAGTTCGTAAAGCCGTTTACCCTCATGATGACGGGCGGAGACCATGGGCGGAATCTGCTCTATTGTACCCCGAAACTGCGGCAGCAACGCCAGGAGAGCGGCTTCCGTAATATGCTCCGCAGGCCGTTCCACAAGAATGTTGCCCGAAGCGTCCTGCGTATCCGTTTCGACTCCCAGGACGATCTGGGTCACATAATGCTTACGGGCAGCAGTCAGATACTCCACCAAGCGTGTCCCGTTCCCGATGCATAACACCAGCACCCCTGTCGCATCCGGATCCAACGTACCGGTATGCCCGACCCGCTTGGTACGAAATAGTCGCCGCAGCAAATCCACCACATCGTGCGAAGTCATCCCTGCCGGTTTGTTCACCACGACGACTCCGCTCACCGACGCCACCGTCACTTTCATCTTCCTATCTATCGCAACCAATTCACGCGAAGTAAGGCGAGTTCCAGGCAAGTTGTCCGCGAAGGCGGACATTCGGCGCGAAGCGTCCCTAGCGAAAGAATTCATTCCATCGCTCGCCTGCGGTTGCTCACGCATTGTCGCCGTTGAGTCTAAACGTCTCTTCTCCTCAACATAACTGCCGAACCGTCTCGGTAACGACCGCCTGTTCCACATCCGCGAGCGGAGGCGCGACAGAGCAGCCGGCGGCCAGTTTATGCCCGCCGCCGCCGAAGGCGTTCGCGATGCGATTGACATCCGCGCCGTCGCGGGCTCGCAGGCTGATGCGCACCTTCATGCCCGGCACTTCGCGAAACAGAATGCCCACCTGCACGCCATTGATCGCACGAACATGATTGACGATGCCTTCGGTGTCGGCGTCGGTAGCGTCCAGAGCCGCGAAATCCTCAGCTCGTACATGCGCCCAGGCCACGCGCCCGTCTGCTGTGCGCTGCACCGAGTCGAGTGCGCGGCCCAGGAGTTTGATGCTGGCAAACGACTTGTTCTCGAACACAAGCTCGGTGATCGGAGCCGGGATCGCCCCCAGTTTTTGAAGGCGGGCGGCCAGAAGAAACGTGCGGGGAGTCACGTTCAAAAAGCGAAAGGAGCCGGTATCCGTAATGAGGCCCGTCATCAAACACTCTGCGACCGCCTTGTCGGCGAGTTCACGTCCCCAGGCTCTGCTCAAGGCCTGGATCAGCAACCAGATCAATTCTGCTGTCGCCGCAGCGGTCACATCGAGAATACGAATATCGCCGAAGACGCCATCCGCGACATGGTGATCGATGTCGATCATTTTCGGCGCGGACTCGATGGCAGGGACGACACTGCGCCCGATGCGCTCCAACGCCCCGGCATCGCAGACGATCGCAAGATCGAAATCCCGCCGCTCGGTTCCCCGAACGATGTGATCCGTTCCCGGCATCCAGCGATAGATGTCCGGAACACCGTCCGAGCTGATCGCGACGACATCTTTGCCTGCCTGACGCAGCACATGCGCCAGAGCCAACACACAACCCAACGTATCGCCGTCCGGGTTAACATGACCCGCCAGGACGATATTTTGGGCTGCGCTGATAGCCGTTACTGCGGCATTTACCTGCTTGCTCATGAGACTTCGTGGGTGCCTTCCGCCTCTGCCACCGGCTCAACGAGATCCGCTTGCGGCTTCAGATCCCCTTCGACCGAGTGCAGGAGCTCGAAGATCCGTTGCCCACGCGCAATGCCTTCATCGAGTCGGAACTCGATATCCGGCGCGAGCCGCAGGTGTACGCGGCGCGCAAACTCACCCCGCAAGATGCCTGTAGCGTTGTTCAGCGCCTTGAGTGTCTGCTTCTGTTCCTCTTCCGTGCCATAAATGCTCACGAAGACTTTGGCATGGCGGAGGTCGCGCGTGATCTCCGCACCTGTCAGGGTCAGAAAGCCGATGCGGGGATCGCGCAGATCGCGCCGAATCATCTCGCTCAGCTCCTGAACAAGCTGTTCTTGAATCCGTTCCTGTCGAACACTCATACTCTTCCCTCGATCTTTGCGGGGTCCATGCGGAGTCAGAACAGTTCCAACTCCACCTCCCCGACTTCCACCGCCGGATTGCTCTCCAGCGTATTCACCACTTTGTCCAATACCTGATTGACGTACGATTTGTCGTTGGAGACAAAGGCGATCCCGAGGGTAGCCTTACGCCATTTGTCGAGATCGTCCACCTCGGCGATCGAGATGTTGAACTTCTGCCGGGTCGTCTCGATAAGACTCTTGACGACCTGGCGCTTGTCCTTCAACGACTCCGCCGCATGCAGGTAGAGGACGACGGTGAGGGTTCCGATATGCATTGTCATGTGCGTCTGCCCCTCCCCGGTAAACGGGGTTTCACGATCAGGGCTCGGACCGGTTGGGATTAGTCGCGTTCGATTTCGCGCATCTCGAACACTTCCAGGATGTCGCCGGTCTGGTACTCTTCCTTCCAGTCACCGATCGTGATACCGCATTCGATTCCTGTGGTCACTTCGCGCACATCGTCTTTGACACGCTTCAACGACGCGATGCGGCCGGTGGAGCTGAGGATGTCCTTGCCGCGTCGGAGCCGCACATAAGCGCCGCGAACGATCTTGCCTTCCGTCACGCGGCTTCCCGCGATTTTGATGCCTGTCGAGGTATGGAACGGTGCCAGTACTTCCGCCTTGCCCATCGGAACCTCTTCGTAGATCGGTGTCAGCAGCTTCTTCATCTGCTTTTCGACCGCTTCGACCAGGTCGTAGATGATGTTGAAGGTCCACACGGCAACGTCATCGCGCTCAGCGGCACGCTGAACCGCAGGTTCGGAGCGCACATTGAATCCGATGACGGTGCTGTCGGTGGCTTCGGCGAGTTGGATGTCGGACTCGTTGATCGTGCCGACTCCGCTGGCTTTGATGACCAGCCGCACTTCGTCGTATTTCTTGTTCTCTTCGACTTTGACGAGCTGTCCGACGACCGCTTCGACACTGCCCTGGACATCGCCCTTGACAATGACATTGAAGTCTTTGGTCGGCCCGACCTGCTTCGAGAGATCGGCAAGAGTTACCTTCTTGCCGGTGTTCCCCATGCGTACGACACGATCCCGCTGCATGCGGCGCTCGGCGATGGCGCGGGCCTCTTTGTCGGATTTGACGACTTCGACCACATCTCCCGCAGAGGGGGCGGCATTCAGACCGATGATCTCGACGGGGGTGGAGGGCGGAGCCTTGACCAGCTTTTCACCCTTGTCGTTGGTCATCGCGCGCACCTTGCCGTAGGCCACGCCTGCCACTACGGCATCGCCTGCCCGCAGCGTACCGCTCTGGACCAGCATCGTTGCAACAGGGCCACGGCCCGGCGCGACTTTGGCTTCGACGATCGCACCGACCGCGTGGCCACTGGGATCCGCCTTCAGTTCCGCCAGATCGGCCAGCAGCAACACATAGTTCAGCAAGTCGGGGAGGCCCAGCCCGGTCTTCGCGGAGATCGGAACGGCGATGACATCGCCGCCATACTCTTCGACGACCAGGTTGTGTTCGGTCAACTGGAGCTTAACACGTTCCGGAGTCGTATCCGGCTTGTCCATTTTGTTGACGGCTACGATGATCGGCACTTTGGCCTCCTGCGCGTGCTGGATCGCCTCCACCGTCTGCGGCATGATACCATCGTCGGCGGCTACGACCAGGATTACGATGTCGGTCACGCTCGCGCCGCGCTGCCGCATTGCGGTAAAGGCGGCGTGGCCAGGAGTATCGAGGAACGTGATTTTGCGCTTTTCGCCTTCGTGATCCACCTCGACCTGGTAGGCTCCGATATGCTGGGTGATTCCGCCGAACTCGCCTTCGACGACATTCGTTTTGCGGATCGCGTCTAGCAGAGTTGTCTTACCATGATCGACATGGCCCATGATCGTAACAATCGGTGGACGGGTGGCGAGCGCGCCTCCCGGCGCTTTATGTTTGGCGAGAACCGCCGCGACCGTCGGCTTCGGTTCTACTTTGATACGCAGCGTATAGCCATAAGCTGCTGCCAGACGCTCGGCGAGTGGCCGTGCAAGGCGCTGATGCGGACCGACCAGTTCTCCCAGATCCATCATCTTCTTCGCCGCTGCATTGGCCTGGATGCCCATCGCCTCCGCCAGATCTTTGAGCGTCGCGTCTACTGCGATCTCCGCGATCTTTTCGGTAGGCGCGGTTTTGCCCAGCAGTCCACGCACCGTGTTTGCAGTGTCATGGTCGAGCAGCGCCGTCCCACTCGCCACGGCAACGCCGAGATCCTTCAGTGTGGTGACCATCTCCGGGGTGGTCATCTTCAGTTCTTTCGCAAGATCCGTCAGGCGAATGCCCGCAATCGCTGTCATATAGTCTCTCCCTTGCTCTCTTTCAACATATCGGGCGGCATCTCTGCCCTCCCGGTCGCCTGTTTCATGGTGCCGCAGGCGGGATCGTGATACTCATCGTAGAAGGATCGGACCCAACGGTCGTGGGTTCCGAACCTGGTTCGCCGTTCCCGGCCTCCGTCGCATTCGCACGAGTTATCGCATGCGCGACCAGTTCCTCATAGAATACGGGCGGAATTCCGGACACTTTCAAGGAGCGTTCGAGTTGTTTGCGCTTCTGAGCCAAAGCTACACACTCGGAACGAGCGCACACATACGCGCCTCTCCCCGATATTTTGCCTTTCGGGTCGTAGACGACGGTGCCTTCGGGTTGACGTACAACGCGCATCAGATCACGTTTTTCGTCGGTTTCACGGCAGGCGACACAGGTACGGATCGGAATGTGTTTGCGTTTGCCCATAGTTGGTGTACCAGAACTCGGGAAACAGCGGAAGGAACGAGGAGGGGGAGAGAAGACGCGCCACACCAGGCTGGCAGGAGCGAACTCCGTCCGACGCACGAATGCGACGGGACAGCGAGAAATTGCGACCAACCCAGACGAAAGAAATCGCCTGCGCACGAAAAATCGCCTAGTTCATCGGCTGTCTCCCGAGGGCTGCAGTCCGCACGCACGAAGCGCCGATCCTGCAACCACACATCTCTATTCCAATCGTTCTCACTGTCTTTTCAACCGAGTTATTCCTCATGGAGAAGGCAGGTTGCAGGCCACAGGCCGGTCCCGACAGTCTCCAGTCACTTCGAAATTTCGATTCGTTCCGGCGTCTCATTCCGAACCTGGTTCCGTACCATGAGAGACGGTTTCGCCGGAAACATTCTCCACTGATTCTATACGTACGACAGAGTCGTCTTGACTGCGGTCTTCTTCAGCCTCGGCGT
>JAYUMV010000532.1:0-10557 GCA_043762265.1 Chthonomonadaceae bacterium
ACCGTCGTCAAGAAAAAGAACTTCGCGCAGAAGCATCCGACGCTGACCGGGGTCGCGGCGGGCGTGACGGCCTATAAGGTCGCCAAGAAAACAGGCAAAAATCGCGTGGCCAACGGCGGCAAGAAGAACTTCGCGCAACGGCATCCTGTCATGACGGGGATCGCCACCGGTATGGTGGTCCACAAAGTCGCCAAGGATGGCGGGAAGAACAAAAAGTAGTTCTTGAAGTCGTTCTTTTCGTAGGAGCCGTCGTGTTGGCGAAACTCCGAGGGTTGTCACGCAGGGCGGAAGCATTTTGCTTCCGCCCTGTCGTGTCGCTCTGGTTTGCCCGAACTCTCCGGTTTTGGTTGACAGAGCGGAAATTGCAGAGACTTTAAGCGGGTGACAGAGAGTTATTCGCAAGCGAGAACGTGCCGACCATACACACAGGCGCAGTAATAGGGTAAACTTGTAGTATGTCATTGCTTCTTAGTAGTCAATCGATTGGAAAATCGTACAGTCACCGCCCGCTTTTTACGGACATCACGCTCGGTATCGAAGAGGGAGAACGGTTGGGGTTGATCGGGCCGAACGGTTCCGGGAAGTCCACCCTGTTGCGCATTCTGGCGGGCGAAGATCGCCCCGACAGCGGCCAGGTGTCGCGTCGTCGGGATCTCCGCATGGTCTTTCTCGCGCAGGAGGAGATCTTTCCGTCAGGATTGACGGTTGGTGAGGTCCTGGACGCGACTCTCGCCAAGCTGCCTCTGGAAGACTACGAACGCTCCGCGCAGAAGACGAGGGTGCTGGAAAACGTCGGTTTTGCGGACGAGACGCAGCGCGTAGACACCCTCTCCGGCGGATGGCGCAAACGGCTTGCGATCGCACGCGCGCTCGTACAGAAGCCCGACCTGCTGCTGCTCGATGAGCCGACCAACCACCTGGACCTCGAAGGCGTACTCTGGCTGGAAGCGCTCCTCAAACGCGCTGATTTCGGTTTTGTTCTCGTCAGCCACGACCGTTACTTCCTCGAAAATGTCACCACCCGTATCATCGAGCTGGACCGTTCCTACCCCGAAGGCTATCTAAGCGTCAACGGCAACTACAGTGACTTTCTGACCAAGCGCGAGGAGTTCCTGATCGCGCAGGCCAATAAACAGCACGCGCTGGAGTTTCAGGTCAAGCGCGAAGTCGAATGGCTGCGTCGCGGCCCCCAGGCCCGCACCACCAAAGCCGACTACCGGATCCAGGCCGCGCACAAACTGATCGGCGAACTGTCGGATGTGAAAGGTCGTAACTCTACCGATCGCACCGCCGCCATCGACTTCACCGGCACGGAGCGCAGGACCAAAGAACTGCTCGTGGCGCGAGATGTGGCTAAAACGTTGGGTGGGCGCACGCTCTTTCAGCATCTGAATCTTTCGCTCTCGCCGGGATCGCGGCTCGGTCTGCTCGGCGGGAATGGCAGCGGCAAGACTACTCTGCTGCGCCTCTTGACGGGAGGCATCGAACCGGATGCGGGCACGATCCGTCGCGCCGACGGCCTGCGTGTGGTCTATTTCGATCAGAATCGTGCGCAGCTCGATAAGTCGATCTCCCTGCGCATGGCGCTCTGCCCGAACGGGGATACCGTGCGTTTTCAGGGCGGCACCATGCATGTCGCGGCCTGGGCGCGTCGGTTTCTCTTCTCGGCCGAGCGGCTAGAGATGCCTGTTGGGTCGCTCTCCGGAGGAGAGCAGGCACGCATCTTGATCGCCAACCTGATGCTGCAGCCTGCGGATATCCTGATCCTCGACGAACCTACCAACGACCTCGACATCCCCACGATGTCGGTGCTGGAAGAGAGCCTGAACGAATTTCCAGGCGCTCTGGTTCTGGTCACCCACGACCGCTACCTGCTCGACTCGATCTCCGACATCCTGTTGGCTCTGGACGGAAAAGGGCATGGCGAATACTACGCCGACTACTCGCAGTGGGAGCGCACCGAGCGCGAACGGCAGGCGGTAGAAGCGCCCAATCGCAAAGCCGAGCCCAAATCGGCTGTCAAATCGGTCGCTGCTGCCCCTCGGCGTCTCTCCACCGCCGAGATGCGCGAACTCAATGAGATGGAAGAGACGATTCTGAAGGCGGAAGCCGCCGCCGAGGTGCAGCAGTTAATTTTTTCCGATCCTGCCGTCGCCGCCGATCATAAGAAACTCCAGGCCGCTACCGACGCCTACCACGATGCGCTGGAGCATGTCTCCGGCCTCTATGCGCGCTGGGAAGAACTTGAAGCCCGCCGCAACGCCACCCGAACCTGAGACGGGCTGGGCGCCCTGACAAGTAACGCCGAAGAGCGCATACAAACGTAAGTCGCCTCCTGTTTTGGCAGGAGGCGATTTTGCACAATAAACTAAAGAGAGATTGGGGGCTTCACTGCCATTCGAGGCAGGCGCGCAGATGGCGGCTGCAGCGCGGGGTGCGCAGCTTTTTGAGAGCTTTGGCTTCGATCTGGCGGATGCGTTCGCGGGTGACGCGGAAGTGTCTGCCGACCTCTTCGAGGGTCTTCTGGCAGCCGTCTTCCAGGCCAAAACGCATCATTAGCACCTCGCGTTCGCGAAGGGTGAGATAGTTCAGGGCATCGTGGATCTTTTCGCGCAGTATCAGATGCGAGGCGGCTTCTGCTGGGGAGAGGGCATCCTGATCTTCGACAAAGTCGGCAAGATGGCTGTCTTCCTCTTCCCCAATGGGGGTTTCCAGAGAGAGCGGTTCGGGAGCGACGCGGATGATTTCGGAGACACGCTCGACCGGGAGATCGAGGGCGCGTGCCAACTCATCGAGGGTGGGTTCGCGGCCGTTTTCCTGAAGGAGTTGGGAGGAAGTCTTAACGAGGCGGTTGATGGTTTCGACCATGTGGACGGGGATGCGGATGGTGCGGCCCTGGTCGGCGATGGCGCGGGTGATGGCCTGTCGGATCCACCAGGTGGCATAGGTGCTGAACTTGTTGCCTTTGCGATGGTCGAACTTTTCAACGGCGCGGATCAGGCCGATGTTGCCTTCCTGAATCAGGTCCGGGAACGACATGCCGCGTCCGCTGTAGCGTTTGGCGATGGAGACGACGAGGCGCAGATTGGCCTTGGTCAGCGTGTCTTTGGCGCGTTTGGCGAGATAGGGATTCTCGTTTTCGCGCTCGATCCGTCGGGCGAGGGTGATCTCTTCGTCCAGCGTGAGCAGCGGGGTCTTGCCGATTTCGCGCAGCCAGGCCCGGACGGAATCGTCCAGGACGACGCCTTCCAGCACGCTGATGTCTTCCTCTTCGACTTCCCGCGCCGCCACTTCGGTGACCAGTTCTTCGACATGGAGCGGCACCGCAAAATCTTTACCGGGGACGACCTTGTGGATGACTTCTATGCCCTCATGCGCAAAAAGCTCCATGAGATCATCGGTGCCACCGGTCTCGGCCTCGTCACGACAGAGGCTCTCGTGAATCTCATCGTAGGTGAGGAACCCGCGATCCTTGCCCTGATCGAGCAGACGCTGGAGTTCGTTCGCTCCCCGAGCCGCGTCTGCGGTTACGCTGGTCATTACCACTCTTATCACTCTCCTTCGGCGCTGTTGGTACGTGAAACCTACCGCGACCCTCCGTCGGGTGCATCGTTCTCGGCGGGGGGCGTTCCCCGCATCTGGCGCATTGTCTGGTGATACTGTTCGATGAATGCTGTTTGTTGTTCTGGTGTAAGATCCGGGCGGTTTAGCAGCTCGGCCAGGTCCCGATGAACCTGGTCCGCCCGATATTTCTGAAGTCTCCGGATGCAGTCGGCAACGACGGCTTCATTGAGCGGTTCGTTCGACATCACGGAGCGAGAATCCTCTAAGAGATCACGAAGATATTCTGAGATTTTTGTAGAGCGCCTCTGTGCCCATGACTCTCGCCATGCAGGTTCACCCTCCGACTCGCTATTCCCTTTACTTTCTAAAGAATCCTCCTTTGTCTCTCCCTCCTCTTCGTCCATCTCGATGCGTCGCAGCAGAGGGAGCGGGTCGATGCCCCCTTCGGTATTGGCGGGTGTCCGGGAGATATAGTGGAAAAGGCCTTGTCCGCGTGCTGTCAACAGCAGTTTTGGATCGAGTTGTGCGAGCAGATTGGCGCGGGTCTCCGGGGCCAGCAAGGCGCGCAACAGCGTTCGCTCCGCCTTATGCGCGCCGCTCAGAGCCGGAGTCTGCAGGTCCGGTGGGGTCGGATCGCTCTGAGGGCGAGGCGGATTGCGGTCTTTCCACTTCCCATAGCCGCCGCCCGATTTGCCGCCGTAGTCGCCTCCGTTGCGTGGGTAGCCCCCACCCTGCCCACTGCTGTTCCCGTAGCCGTTCCCGTTGCCATCGCCTTTGCGAACGATGTTGCGGGTGCCGGGCTCGAACTGCCCCCAGCTTTCGCGGGAGGGCGGGCGATAGCTGGGCGGCGGAGGCTGCTCGTTGAGGGGCGCGCCGTTGGCCTCTCCCGTGCGGGGGTAGCCACGATCCCGTGGGGAGTTCGCGCCGCTGGACTGTCGGGCGTACGTGGCGACATCGGTCAGGATCGCCTCGATGGCGCGGGAAAGGTTGTACTGGGAGGAGGGATGGAGATAGGCGAGGCCCTGCGCCTTCCGGTCCCGCTGCGTGAGGGAACGGATCGAGGCCAGAATCGGGATGACTTCGGCGAGCGCGTTCTCTTTGCCGGTGTCGGTCTGGAGATTGTGGCGGCGTAGCGCGATTTCCAGTTGGAAATCGACGCGCGGCACAGCGTTGTCGAGGGCGGCCTGAAACGCCGCCGTGTCGCCGCGCTTCAGGAGCGAATCGGGATCCTCGCCAGACGGCAGACGCGCCACCCGCACCTCCGCGCCTTCGATTCCCATGCTCTCCCACACGGTGGCGCCCCGCAGGGTCGCGCTGATGCCCGCATTGTCCGCGTCGTAGCAGATCAGCACACGCCTGCTGTAACGCGCCAGAATGCGGGCGTGCTCCTCCGTCATAGAAGTTCCGAGCGTCGCGACGCACTGCGTGAATCCGGCCTGATGCGCGGTGATAACATCCACATAGCCTTCGACAAAGACGGGGGGCCGCTCCTCGCTCAGTTTGCTTTTTTTGGCGAAGAAGAGCCCGTAGAGCGTGCTGGACTTGTCGAAGAGCGCGGACTGTTCGGAGTTGATATACTTCGCCTTCTCATTCGGGTCCATCGCCCGCCCGCCGAAGCCGATCACATCGCCCTGAAGATCGTGGATCGGGAACATGACACGGTTTCGATAGGTGTCGTAGTAGCCGCCGCCTCGCTCCTTCTCGCGTGTCTTGATGAGCCCCAGCTTCGCCGCGAGCATCATGTCGGCGCGGCGGCGTTGCAGGAAGAAGGTCAGCCCTTCCCACTCGTTCGCTGCGAACCCGATCTCGAACTGGTCCTGGGTCTGCTTGAGAATGGAGCGATTCGCAAGATAGTCCCGCGCTTCGTCGCTCAGGCTGAGGCGATCCTGGTAGAACTCGACGGCAAGCCGGTTGAGTTCCCGCATCTGCTCCCGCTCGCTGGCAACCTGCGGATTGACGCCTCGGCGTTCAAACGCGATGCCTGCCCGCTTCGCCAGATCTTCCAGCGCCTCCATAAAGTCGATATTCTGCTTCTTCTGAACGAATGTAAAGACGTCGCCTTTCTCCCCGCACGACCAGCAGCGATAGCTCTGCGTACTCGGACTGACGCTGAACGACGGATTCTTGTCGGCGTGAAACGGGCAGAGGCCGGTCCAGTTTTTGCCCGAGCGCTTCAGCCGCGTATAGCCGCTGATGACCTCGACAATGTCGATCCGCGCCCGCACCTCCTCCTTAATGTCATTCAAATCACGTTCCATACCATGTTTCCTATATGCATCTCCCCAGGAAGTTTTTGCAAACGTTACGTTCGCAATGGACTGAAGTCCTTCGCTAGGGGCGCTTCGCGCCAAGTGACCGCCTTCGCGGGCACAGGGTCTACTACCCAACATGTTGTGTGGAAGCACACTACCGGCCGGTAGAATAGAACTCTATTCGCTTTCGCCGTCCTAAATCCTTCTCAACGAGCAAGGAACTCGCCCCGGAAAACCCACGTACGTGCAAACCAGGAGGTGTCTATGTCTCTTCCTCCTGAAGCAAAGGGCGAAGTTGTGCAAGATCGTAGGGGCGGGAAAGTGCCTACTGTAAACTCAAGTGATTTGGAAGGGGAGACAAGGGTGGGTAATCTGCTCGATCACGCAAAATCGTCTGCGGCAAAACTGGGTGGTGTTCCGGAAGACTACTATCGTATCCATGAATTCATCGATTCGTCGAAGCTGTTCTTGCCCGATTGGCGGCATCGGGCGTTGCTACACAGCACATTTGGGATTTTTCTGGCGGAGAGATATGTCTTTGGTCCGACCTAACGACCGTATATTTTGTCAGTCGGGTCGAGGACAGAATCCTGTTTCGCACTGTGGCTCGGAATGAGGTCGAATGGACCTATTTTCTCTACCGCCAGTTCGACGAGGCGATTTGGGCAGTGTCGGCGGAAGCGTCTTTTGCCACCGAAATCGAGGCAGGGACGTACGGTCGCGTGATATTCTACGATTGCCCGGAGCCTGCGAACGATCTGCTCATGTTCTATTTTCGGCAGGACGGAATAGGTTCGTTCGTGGAGCAAGAGGATGAGGTAGAGTTTATCTACGACGAGGTTTGGCGCGATCTGCAGATGGCAGACGATCTTCTGGAACTGCCCACGATGGCATTTTCAGGACTCTGCTATCGAATATTTATCGAGCAGATCTGGCACGCGATGCGCGACCCCTGTTTGGGGTCAGATGATGATTTTGATGGTGGCGAAGGCCGATGAGGCGGCGGTCGGGGGAATGCCGGACAAGCCGGTGAAGGTGGGAGATACCTGGAAACTCGACGCGCCCGATCCCAGGGTGAAGTGGTCCGGAACCGCCGGGCTGGAGTCGGTAGAGAGTCTCAACGGCGCACAGACGCTGAAGGTGAACTACCGGACCGATACGTCCAGCGCAGACGCGCCGGTCAGCAGCACGCATACGGGGGCGACGATGCTGATCGATGTCCTGACCGGCAAGACGATCAAACTGGCGCTGCGAACGAACGCCCAGGTGGGACAGAACAAGACCACGGTAGACATCCAGTACAACCACCTGGACGACCCGAACGCTCCCGTCTCTGTAGTACGGCGTGTCTATCGGGTCGGGGAGATGGACCACTATCAGTTCGACGTTGTCTCGACCATGAACGACCCGCAGGCGGGCGGTAACGACCGCATCGTCAAGTATACGCTGCTCGTCCGAGAGACCGTAAAAGCAGTCGCAGCGGACGGGGCGGCGACGCTGGTGGACGAGGTGGAGAAAGCCGGCCTCTCCTTCGACAACAAGGATCTGGATGTCACCGCGATGATGCCGACGGTAACCCAACTCCGCAATGCGCAGGGAGGCTTCCAGATCAAGACGGAGGGCGGGGATGCCCAACTGTCGAACCTTATCTTACCGATGCTGGCGCAGGTCGTTCGGGCGCAGAGCAACAGCGTACCGACGAAGCCGCTGAAAGTCGGCGGCGTCTGGAATTTCGTAAGTGGCGCCGTAGAAGATACGAAGACGACCGGGAGCATCAGTCTGCTTTCGCAGGAGAGCCTGAGCGGGGTGAAAGCGCTAAAGTTGAAATACCTAGCTGATCTCTCCGGAAGCGGCGCGGGAGCCGCCCGGAGCCATGACGAGGCGACCGTGTGGGCGGACGCCCGGACCGGTAAGACGCTCAAGATGACCTCTCGTACCGTCTCCTCGACCGGAGAGGGTAAGATGACGGTAGAGGTGGTCTACAGCCTCGTAGGCGACAAGGCGAATGGAACAAACGGCAACGGGAAATAATTTGTTCCGAAAACTGCCTTTCTACAGGCGATGCAGCAACTTCCCGTTTACCCTTTGCAACCGATGGTTGCAAAGGGTAAACGGGAAGTTTTTTGTGAACCTTTCTCCAAAGCAGACGCACCGTCAAAGAGCATAGATGTCGCGGTATTTGGCGGTAAGGTAGGCCATGTAGTCGCGGGAGGAGAGCGGTTTGCCGGTGGCTTTGAGGACGAGCTCTTTCGGCAGGTATTTCGAGCCGTAGGCATGGACGTTCGTGCGCAGCCAGTCGAGCAGAGGCGTGAACTCGCCGCGCTCGATCTGCGCGTCGAGGTCGGGCAGCGTCGCTTTCGCGGCTTCCCAGAGCTGAGCGGAGAGCAGGTTGCCGACGGAGTAGGTTGGGAAGTAGCCGATAAGGCCGCAGGACCAGTGGACATCCTGCAGGACGCCCTCCGTATCGTTGGGAGGAGTGACGCCGAGATAGGCCTCCATCTTGGCGTTCCAGGCGGCGGGCAGATCCGCGACGGCGAGCGATCCGGTCAGCAGATCGCACTCCAATTCGAATCGCAGCAGGGTGTGCAGATTGTAGGTCACTTCGTCGGCCTCGACGCGGATGAGCGACGGAACCACCTTGTTGGCGGCCCGATAGAACGACTCGGCATCGGCGTGCGCCAGCGCGTCGGGGAAGTGGGACTGTAGCTGCGGAAAGACCCAGCGACAGAAGCCGCGACTGCGCCCGACCAGGTTCTCCCAGAGGCGGGACTGGCTCTCGTGTACGCCCAATGAGGCGCCGCCCGCCAGAGTGGTTCCCTCGTAGGCAGCGGGGGAGCCCTGCTCGTACATCGCGTGGCCGGCCTCGTGCAGGGAGGCATAGAGCGCCTGATTGAGGAATTTCGGATCGAAGCGCGTGGTGATCCGGACATCGTCGCGGGAGAAGTTGGCGCAGAACGGATGCTCGGCGATGTCCTGGCGACCGCGTGTCAGATCGTAGCCGATGGCGGCGACGATTGAGAGGGTCAATGTCTTCTGCGGGTCGGTAGGGAAGTCGCCGTGGAGGACCCTGTCGTCTACCGGATGCTTGCTGTGGGCGATGGCGTGGGTGAGCGCGACGAGATCCGGCTTCAACTCCGCGAACATCGCAGCGACATCGGCGGTGGTGGTGCCGGGCTCGTAGTTTTCGATCAGGGCGTCGTAGAGATGGTCGGTGTAGCCCAGACACTCCGCCGACTGGCGCGTGAGGTCGAGCATCTTCTCCAGAATGGGCGCGAACATGGCGAAGTCGTTGGCGTGTCGCGCTCGCGCCCAGACATCCTGCCCAATCGCGGTGTGGCGGGCGATCTCTGTCACCAACTCCACCGGCAGTTTCGTCGCCTTGTCGAACTCCCGGCGGGCCACGCGCAGCATTCGGACATCGTCGCTGTCGTCGGGCTGTCCGGCGACTTCCGCTTCGGAGGCGGCGAGCAGCGCACGGGTCTTGTCCGAAGTGGAGAACTCATGGAGTACCTGGCCGAGAGCGGCCATCTGTTCGGAGCGCGCCATCGCCGAACCGGAGGGCATATAGGTCTGTTGGTCCCAGCCCAGTAGTCCGGCGGCCTGCCCCAGCCGTGAAATCAGCTCGATCTGGGCCTTGAACTGTTGCAAACTATCACTCATGAAAGCTCCCCAAAAAATAAGATAGCCCAATATACCCCACAACCCCTGATTCACCCTAACCTTCCCTGCCTCTTTATTTCCGGCCTGCCTGCTAAGCAATCTCTGCGGCGTGCCGTAGAATCCTTGAGAAGACCGTGTGCGCGGGAACGCGGCACGGCGAGGAGAAATGAGCGATGAGTTTTCTGGATACCATTCAGGGAGTCATATCCCGGCGTGTGCTGCTCAACTACCGCATCGATCCCGAAGCGCTCCAGCAAGCGTTGCCGCCGCCGTTCCGGCCCAAGCTATACGAGGGCTTCGGGATCGGCGGCGTCTGCATGATTCGATTCAAAGAGTTGCGGCCGCGCCACTTGCCCGCATGGCTCGGCATGGGGTCGGAGAACGCCGCGCACCGGATCGCGGTCGAGTGGGACGAAGACGGGGAGTATCGCGAGGGGGTGTTCATCCCGCGCCGTGACACGAACTCCTGGTTCAACCAGACACTGGGCGGACGGGTCTTTCCCGGCATCTTCCACCAGAGCCACTTCGAGGTCCAGGAATCCGAGGAAGCCGTGGCGGTACGGATCGTGCGAGCCGACGGGGGTGAGGAGGTGGCGTTCTCCGGGCGGCGGGCCGAGCGCCTTCCTTCCTCCAGCCTGTTTCCGTCTCTCGACGCGGCCGCCGGGTTCTTCTCTCTGGGCGCAACCGGGTACTCCGCCACGCATCAGGCCGACCACTACCATGGCATGGATCTGGAGTGTCTGACCTGGAGCATCGCGCCGCTGGAGATCGAATACGCGCGGTCGTGTTTCTTCGGAGACACCTCCCGCTTTCCTCCCGGCTCCGTCGAACTGGACTGCGCGCTGCTCATGCGGGACATCGATCATGAATGGCATAGCCGTCCGGATCTACACCTCTCCGCCGATAAAAAATTTCTGACACGGGGGTTCTGACCTCCCTTTTTGCTTCCTCTTGAAGGCTGTTTTCCGGAGTGAAGAAAGAGAGAAAGAGAGATTCCTTCCTTTCTCTCCGAACAGGCAAAACCAGTAGACAAAATAGTATAATAGGTAGACATAAGTATTTTACAAGGGGTTTTCTACGT
>JAYUMV010000533.1:0-2488 GCA_043762265.1 Chthonomonadaceae bacterium
TGACCGAACTCTTTGCGCACCAACTTCCGAAATTTTTCCAGACGCGCCGAATCCTTCCAGTCATCCATTGCCCTAAACTCCCTGACAAACAAAATCCTGATTTCTCTTCAGTTCCTCATAGAACCGGCAGGTTCCTGCCTCAGTTTCACGGACGAAGCCGCGCAGGGAAAGTTTCGTTTGCCGACAAAACGGACAGGGAAAGCCCGGTGAGTCGCCTTTGAGTGCCTTTTTTGCGCCGACGCGGCGAGAATCTGCGGAGCCACCGTTGACAGATAGAGCAAAATGCAGTACACTAGACAGGTTTGCGGAGGTTGAATGCGTGCGGCAGGTTTAGAAGAATACGTTTAGGAGGCGACCGTGAAAGGCTAGGCCCTTTTCCCAGGTGTGACGCTCAGTACCTTTTTAGCTTACAGGTATTTCCCCGTCCCGTCCCTCCACCCGTGTCCGACGGGCTTTTTTATGCCCCGACCGCCCTGTTGTCCGCACTCGTTTTGTTCTGTTTCTGAACTCATTCACGATATCGTCGCGCCATGCAGGCGTGGACGCATCGCATCTGCACCTGAAGGGGATCGGCCTGTATGCCCACCATTAACCAGTTGGTCCGAAAGGGCCGAAAACGCGTTATCAAGAAGACCAAGGCACCGGCGCTCAAAGGCAACCCGCAGCTTCGCGGCGTCTGCCTGCTTGTGCGTACCATTTCGCCCAAAAAGCCTAACTCCGCTCTGCGGAAGATCGCTCGTGTTCGCTTGACCAACAAGACGGAAGTCACGGCCTATATTCCTGGCATCGGACACAACCTGCAGGAGCACTCCGTGGTCATGATCCGTGGTGGCCGCGTCAAGGATCTGCCTGGCGTCCGGTACCACATCGTGCGCGGCACCCTCGACACCTCCGGTACCCGCGACCGCAAGTCCAGCCGCTCCAAGTACGGCACCAAGAAGAACGTTGTCGTCGCCGCCGGTAAGAAGAAATAGGAGACCGTAAGAGATGCCGAGAAATACGCCCGAGGGCGGCCTGCGCCCTCGCCCGATCACCCCGGATCCCGTCTACGGAAGCGTCCTGGCGCAGCGGTTCATCAACCGCCTGATGCTGGATGGCAAGAAGAGTGTCGCCGAGCGCATCTTCTACGGAGCGATGGAGATTATGGAAGCCCGCGCCAAGCGCCCGCCGCTGGAACTGTTCGAGACCGCTGTGCGCAACATCATGCCGGTCATCGAAGTCCGCCCGCGCCGCGTCGGTGGATCCACCTATCAGGTGCCCGTCGAAGTGCGCCAGGAGCGCCGTGTCGCCCTCGCCCTGCGCTGGTGCGTGATCAATGCACGCAAACGCGCCGGACGTTCGATGTCGGAGAAACTGGCTGGCGAACTGCTGGACGCCGTCAATAACACCGGCGCTTCGGTGAAGCGCAAAGAAGAAGCCCACCGCATGGCCGACGCCAACAAGGCGTTCGCCCACTACCGGTGGTAAACCGGGATCGCCAGAGAGAGTGAGTGCGCGCAAGGAGGGGCGCCTCGTCAACCAGGCGAATTCCCTCCGTAACACCAACCGGAAAGCAGACAGGAGCCTCCGCTCGACCTCTGCTTTCCTCCTTATTGAACACAGCGCTCTCTGGAGGCTAATAAGTTACGCACATGGCACGAGAATACGGTTTAGACAGAACACGCAATATCGGCATCGCCGCCCACATCGATGCGGGCAAGACTACCTGCACCGAGCGCATCCTCTTCTATACGGGCCGAACCCACAAGATCGGCGAAGTACACACGGGGGCTGCGACCATGGACTGGATGGTTCAGGAGCAGGAGCGCGGGATCACCATCACCTCCGCAGCAACCACCTGTTTCTGGGGGCTGGAGACCGATCCGGAAACCAGTCTGCGCAAGCGTACGCACCGCATCAATATCATCGATACGCCGGGCCACGTCGACTTTACCGTTGAAGTCGAGCGTTCCATGCGCGTTCTCGATGGCGCTGTCGCGATCTTCTGTGCCGTTGGCGGCGTACAGCCCCAGTCGGAGACGGTCTGGCGACAGGCCAATAAATATAAGGTCCCGCGCATCGCGTTCGTCAATAAGATGGACCGCATGGGCGCGAACTTCCTGAGTGTGGTCGAGAAGATGGTCGAGCGCCTTGGCGCCAATGCCATCCCGATCCAGCTTCCGATCGGCGCCGAAAACGACTTCAAAGGCGTGATCGATCTGGTCGAGATGAAGGCGACGCACTATCTGGACGAAATGGGCCAGCAGTTCGAAACCGGCCCCATCCCGGAAGAACTCCAGGAACTCGCGAACGAGTACCATGCCAAACTGCTCGAAGCCGTCGCCGAATCCGATGAGACCCTGATTGAGAAGTACCTGGAAGGCCAGCCGATCACGGTCGAAGAGATCCGCAGCGCGCTCCGCCAGGGAACCATCTCCGGTCATGTGGTTCCGGTTCTCTGTGGCTCGGCCTATAAGAATAAGGGCGTTCAGCCCCTGCTCGACGCGGT
>JAYUMV010000534.1:0-6731 GCA_043762265.1 Chthonomonadaceae bacterium
GGCGGCAACCGTCATGGCACCGCCAAGACCTACCGAAACTTGATGCTGACGATGCTGATTGGCGGCTTGTGGCATGGGGCGGCCTGGCATTTCGTGCTCTGGGGCGGCTATCATGGGCTGCTGCTGTCCGGCCATCGTCTGCTTTTCGGGGACGGTCGCAAGCCCGAACGAGCGCGCAAACCGAATCCGTTCCTCCGGATAATGAATGTGGTTTTGATGTTCCATGCGACCTGTCTGGGCTGGCTGTTCTTCCGCGCTGCCAGCCTGGTCCAGGTGAAGACGATTCTCGTCCATATCTTCACCGATTTTGTCCTCGACACGGCGGCGACGAAGACGATCGCGTCCGTAGCCATCTATGTCGGGATGCTCTGCCTCCTGGAAGCCTGGATCCAGAATGCCGATGACCCGCGTAAACGCCCGTTGTGGAACTGGGGCGCTGGCCCTCTCGTCGTCTCGGCGCTGTTCCTCTTGCTTCTGATCCTGATGCCGGAAACCGGCACGGCGTTTCTCTATTTTCAGTTCTGAGGAGAGCGGATCCAATGTCTCTGGTAATCGAAACGACTCCCGTTCCCTCCTGGATGTATCGCATTCCCCGGTCCCGCCTGTTCCGTTATGGACAGTGGTTGGTAATCCCGGCGCTGCTGTTTCTGGGAATGGAAAAACGGTTCAAACACTGGACGATCGCTCGGGAACAAGGGTATGTCACGGCGATGGATGCGCCACCACACGGTCATGTGGATGCCGTTTTCATCGGTATCTCCCATGTGTGGGCGGCGATCGACAGCGGTGTGTTCGATGCGCAGGTCAGCAAGGCGTCCGGCCATCCCTTTTCGAGCCTCAATATGGGTGGTGGCCAGCGCTCGTTGGCGATGCACTACTTGGGCCTTCGGAACCTGTTTCAGAGGTACCCGGAAAAGTTCAGGGGATGTACCGTCTTTCTGGAAGCGCCTTTCGATATGCCGGACAAGCATACATGGCATGATCCCTGGTACTATCCGAATGCTGAGATGAATGTCATCCGTGTCCTGCATGAGGAAGACTTATCGCGCATGCTGGCGAATGAGTCTGGCCTCTCGCGCAAAATGTTGATCTACGGATTGTGGATGGAAAACCATTCCAGTTTTGTGTCCTATCGGAAAATTCTGCGCGCACGGTTCGTGAGTATGTGCGAACTCAGCACTCTCCGAGCCGCCCAAAAGACGCGCCTATTTCAGCAAGAGGCGGAGAGTGGCCCGGACGTTCAGGCCGGCGGCACGATGAGAACCGATGCGCTGGCGATCAAGATTGGACACGATACCGCCATCCAAGCGGTGGCAGGTGAGTTGGCCGACCAGAAACCGGTCCAGGACTGGAATGCGACGGTCCTGGCGGATCTCCACCGTCTTGCGCTCCGGAACGGTGTACAACTGGTGCTGTTCAAAATGCCGAAGCACTCCATGTTCGCGCCTCCTTATAAGACTGCTGTCCGCCAACGGGACGCCACCATGTTAGCCGCAGCCCTCGTACAGTGGCATGTCCCTCTCTTGAAGCCGGACTTCTCCTATACCGATGACGACTTTCCGGACGCGTGGCACCTGCATCGGAGCTTACGCGACTCGTATACGAAACAGTTGGCGGATGCGTGGCTGAAAAGTCTGTACGGTCCGAAACCCTCTGAATAGGGCAAAGTAGTCTCGTCGAGGGAGCTTTGTCGCGACGAGATTTCTCTTAGATCGCCTCATTTAGAGGATTTGCTCCCACTGGGCCAGATCCTGTCTAACGTCTTGCGCCCGTTTTCTGGTACAATGTCGGTGCTATGAGACTCCTTACCCTACTGAAAAGTAAAATCCATCGTGCCACCGTCACCGAAGCCGACGTGAACTATATTGGCAGTATCACCATCGACCGCGACCTGATCGACCGCGTCGATCTGACCCCCGGCGAACTGGTCCATGTCTGGAACGTCGATAACGGCGAGCGATTCGAGACCTATGTGCTGGAAGGCGAACGGGGCTCCGGGGTCATCATCGTCAACGGCGCGGCGGCTCATCGCGTGAAGGTCGGGCACCGTGTCATCATCACCGCTTTCTGTCTGTCCGATCAACCGGAGACGGCCCGCGCCATTCTGGTAGACGAGCAGAACCGATTCGTGCGTGACCTTTAGTCCCTTGCCCTGTAAGACCTGTAAGAGAGGAATGCGCTGATGCGCCTGTTTGGTTCACCGCGTGAGGAGACGCCGGAGGGGGACGAACCCCTGATCTATGCGATTGGCGATGTTCACGGTCAGATCACGATGCTGCGCGCGATGCTGGCGCTGTTGAAAGAACAGCCTCTCCGCGAACAGGACATTCTGGTTTTCCTGGGCGACTACATCGATCGTGGGGAGGACGCTAAAGCCACCCTCGATGCTCTCATCGCGCTCCAGCAGGAGCGCCCCAATACAATTTTTCTGCGCGGCAACCACGAACAACTGATGCTCGACGCCCGCGACAGCGAACCGCCGCATCGGGGCTCGACGCCCGATTCCTTTCTGCTCTCCGACGACACCCGTCTCTGGTTTCACAACGGCGGCGAAGACACTCTCTTCTCCTACCAGGATGAGATGGACGATGCGCAGTTTTTGAAGTGGTGGGAAGCGATCCCGGACGCGCATTGGGAGTTTCTGCGGGCCACGCAGTTGGAGTACATCACCCCGCGCTACTTCTTCGTCCATGCCGGTCTGCTGCCCAAAGGCAAGACCTGGGAAGGTCAGGGAGATGGCCGGGATTTGCGGCTCTGGATTCGGGAGCCGTTTCTCTCCAGCAGAGATGATTTCGACGGCAGGATCGTCGTCTTCGGGCACACGCCCACGCAGCGTGTGCTGGTCGAGCGCAACAAAATCAGTATCGACACCGGCGCGGTTTTCGGCGGCCCTTTGACAGCCGTCGCGGTGTACCCCAATGCGGGCCGTCGCCCGCCCGCGCCCCGCATCTTGCAGGTGCCCCACGGCGCCCGCAGCAACTTCGACCCTCGATAGTCCCGATATTCGGTACAAGGAGAAGAACATGCAGTGCAAACGGTGGTTCAGGCTGGAAACGGCTTTTCTGGTCGCGCTGACGCTGGCCCAGGGGCTGGTCGCACAAGGACAGCAGGCGGTGCCGCCCGGAACCCAGCAGGGGCAGGCGTTCGAAAAACAGGTCGTCAAGACCCTCACCATCAAGTATCTGCTCTATGTGCCCAAGGAGTATGGCAAAGAGGCCGATAAGAAGTGGCCCTTGATGGTCTTCCTACACGGCTCTGGAGAGCGGGGAAACGACCTGGAGAAGGTAAAGGCCCATGGCCCGCCCAAGCTCATCGCAGCCGGGAAGGAGTTTCCTTTCCTGGTCGTGTCGCCGCAGGCGTCTCTGGACGGCAAGGGCTGGGAGGTCGAGACGTTGAACGGCATGCTGGACGAGGTAATGAAGCAGTACCATGTCGATGCGGATCGCGTCTACCTGACGGGGCTGAGCATGGGCGGCGGCGGTACCTGGAACTGGGCGACCTCCAATCCTGATCGATTCGCCGCGATTGCGCCCATCTGCGGCTTCGGCTCTCCGCTGACGACCCGTCGTCTGAAGAACGTGCCCGCCTGGGTGTTTCACGGCGAAAAAGACCCTACCGTGCCCGTCAATCAGGCGCACATCATGGTGGATGCTATGAAGGCGGCAGGCGGCGATGTGAAGCTGACCCTCTATCCCGAGGCTGGCCACGACTCCTGGACCGAGACCTACAACAATCCCGAACTCTACACCTGGTTCCTCTCTCATTCCCGCAACGCGACGGGAGATGCCAAGAAGTGATTCCAAAAAGAGGAGTGTAGGCCCTCTGCGGTGAATCGACCCGTACCCTGCCCGCGCCACGGTATCGTGGGCAGGAGTCTTTACGAACGGAGTCCACGACCCGTATGGACTGCTTACATCTGCTCTTTCCCGCTCTCCTCTCCTTGATCGGCGTTGCGATCGCTGCCAATCTTCGGCAGGAACCGCTCTCTTACCCGGAAACGCGCAAAGAAGACGTGACCGACGACTACTTTGGAACCGCTGTCGCGGACCCGTACCGCTGGCTGGAAGATGCCAACGCCGAAGAGACCGCGCAGTGGGTCGCGCGTCAGAACGAGGTCACCTACGCCTACCTGAACCAACTTTCCGACCGCGCTGCTCTGCTGGCCCGTCTGACCGAACTCTACGACTATCCCCGCTACAGTCTGCCCTTTCAAGAAGGCGGGCGCACTTTCTTCTCTCGCAACAACGGCCTGCAAAACCAGTCGGTGCTCTATGTGCAGGATACACTGGAAAGCGAACCCCGTGTGCTGCTCGATCCCAACGCGCTCTCGGCAGACGGCACGGTCTCTCTCAACGGCCTCAGTATCTCCGACGACGGCAAACTCCTCGTCTACTCCCTTTCACAGGGTGGCTCCGACTGGCAGGAAGTGCATCTGCGGGACGTTGAGACCGCAGAGGATCGGGAGGATACGCTGCAGTGGGTGAAGTTCTCCGGCTTCTCCTGGACGCACGACAACGCAGGCTTCTTCTACTCCCGCTTCCCCGCGCCTGCCGACGGGGCCGCTTTGCAGCAGGCCAATCGCGACAAAAAACTTTTCTATCATCGGATCGGAACGCCGCAGGCCGAGGACGTGCTGATCTATGAGCGCCCCGATCAGCCCGACTGGGGCATCTACTCTTCTATCAGCGACGACGGGCGCTACCTGCTGTTGATCCTGACGGAAGGCACGGACAGGCGCAACCGTCTCTACTACAAAGACCTGGGCGATCCCGGCAGTCCCGACCTGGCGGCGCCGGTCCTTCCGCTCTTCGATGCCTTCGACGCCTCCTACTCCTATCTGGGCCATGACGAGCGCACCTTTTATGTATTGACGGATAAAGACGCCCCCCGCAGCAAGGTGATTTCGGTAGATCTAGCGCATCCGGACCCTTCCCAGTGGAAGACGCTGATCCCGGAAGATGCGGATGTTTTGCGCGGCATCTCGATGCTAAGCGACCAGTTTATCGCCAGTTATCTGCACAACGCCTACACCGACGTTCGTTTCTACGATCTGGAAGGCACGTTCCTGAAGCGACTGGATCCGCCGACGGTGGGTTCGATCGGCGGCTTCTCCGGCAAACGCACCGATACCGAATGCTTCTATGCCTTCACTTCCTATCTCTATCCCACCACGCTTTATCGCTACGACATGGCGACCGGCAAGAGCACAGTCTTCCGCGAACCGGAGATTCAGTTCGATCCCTCGCCCTACGAGACCCGGCAGGTCTTTTATAAAAGCAAAGACGGCACGCAGGTGTCGATGTTCGTGACACACCGCAAAGACCTGAAGCGGGACGGCTCGAACGCGGTCTATCTCTACGGCTACGGCGGCTTCGGAGTGTCGCTCACGCCGAGTTTCGATCCCTCGGCGCTGGTCTGGCTGGAACGGGGGGGAGTGGTCGCCATCGCCAATCTGCGCGGCGGCGGAGAGTATGGGGAGGAGTGGCATCAGGGCGGCACGAAACTGAACAAGCAGAACGTGTTCGACGACTTTATTGCGGCGGCGGAGTATCTGATCACCGAGAAGATCACCTGCCCCGGCAAGATCGGCATCGCGGGCGGTTCGAACGGAGGCCTGCTTGTCGGCGCGACGCTCAACCAGCGCCCGGATCTGTTTGGAGCGGCGCTGCCTGCGGTCGGCGTCATGGATATGCTGCGTTTCCACCTGTTCACCATCGGGTGGGCCTGGAAAGCCGACTATGGCAGCAGCGAGGATGCCGAGCAGTTCGCGGCGATCTATGCCTATTCGCCTCTGCACAACCTCAAGCCCGGCACGCATTATCCGGCGGTACTCGTTACGACCGGTGACCACGACGACCGTGTGGTGCCCGCACACTCCTACAAATACGCTGCGGCTCTCCAGGTCGCCCAGGCTGGCCCCGCACCGACGCTCATCCGTATTCAGACCAAGGCAGGGCACGGCGCAGGCAAACCGATGACCAAAATCCTCGAAGAGCAAGCCGACCAGTGGGCTTTCCTGCTCCACAACCTGCAAGTCGAAACCAAAAGCTAATCGACCACAACAGCATTCCTGCATCAACATGCATCCCTAATCCTGTAAATCTTGTTAATCCTGTCTAAAGCCTCTTCTTTGGGACAGGATTAACAGGAAGGACAGGATTAGTTTTTGTGGGGAGCGGCTAGATATTCCAGGTTTTGCGGGCCTCTTCCATGGGGACGGTTTCGCCGACCGTCCAGGCGTAGTGAGCGGGCGGGTTTTCGCCGATCCAACGTTCGTCCACCGGGTCGTCTGCGCGCTGGTAACGGGTATCGGTGGAGAGGCGGAAGCGGTTGCTGGTATTGGTGATCGAACCGTGCATCGTGTACATGCCGAAGATAATCACATCGCCGCGTTGAAATTCGGTGGTCTGCCACTGTCCGCCGAACTTCTCCACCATCTCCACCGGGTCGTTTGAGAAGGCGCCGGTCACGTGATCGCGGTCCACGTCCATCTGCCCGTAGGTCGCGCGGACGCGGTCGTAGCCCGCGCCATGATGCGAGCCGACGAGGATAGCCAGGGGACCCATATCGTAGCTAACGTCGGTAATAGGGGTCCAGCAGGTGTAGAGGCTGTGGGTGCCGCGCCCCATGTAGACGATGTCGTAGTGGGCGCCAGTGAAGTCGCCAGGGGCGACCACGCGCAGCCATTTGTAGTCGAAGGTGAGGACATCCGAGCGCAGGAAGTTGGCAAA
>JAYUMV010000535.1:0-14893 GCA_043762265.1 Chthonomonadaceae bacterium
TATCGAGATTGCGGTAGAGCAGACGCCACGTATTCGAATCGTGCGGATCCCGAACGTAGGCGAAGCACTTGGGTTGTTTGAGCAGTTCGCTCTCTTGACCACTGCGGGCCGCCAACGCATCCGGACGTAGGATGTCGCGCGTGAGAAGGGCATAGAGACTCTGGGAATCGATTCGATAGTTGGCCGTGCGATGCAGCTCACGCCGCAGCAGATTCAGCACGTCGTCCGAAAGCAGCATCGCTGCGATCCGTCCGGGGTTGAGAATCCGTACCCGCTCCCAGTACTCCTGCAGTGCGCCGTCCTGAACGCCTTCCTTACAGATAAGGTAGAAGAGTTGGGTTTTCTCCTCAGGCGAACTCCCATCAAGGAGGGAGACTCGAAAGACCAGTTCCGCGTGTCGGTCGTGCCCTACGCCGAGGCGGTAACAGCTCCAGACATCGGAGTTGGAAAGAAGCGCCCACACGGTGTAGGGAGGGGTGGAGGAGCCGCTCAGTCTCAAGAGGTGCGCGGCGTTCGGAACAACCGCGAGGCTCTTCACATTGACGAGAAACTGCACCTGCCGTTCGATCAACACCGCGTAGTCGGCGTTCTGACCGCGGAAACTTACCTCGGTCGTCACATCCAGAAAGGGGTCATAGCCCAGCATATCGCCGAGCATGGCTTTGACGATGTCGGCCGTGTCGCGTTCGTTCAGGCCGCGCTGACGTGCCTGGCCAACAATGCGACTATACTTCTTGAGGCCGTCTTGAATACGGCTCCGCGCGTTGTCCGAATATTTTAACATGGGGTGTTACCTGTCGTCCGCATGAGGTGGAATCATTCGAACTCCCGCACACTGACATAGACGGTGTCTGCGTCTATGGAGACATCGAAAACTGGGATACCGTAGCCACCCACGGTGAGGCAGTCACCGGATTTGAGATCGAAGCGGTAGCCGTGTCGGCGACAGGTGACGGAGCCACCCTCTGCGGGCGCGCCGTCGAGCGAGGCGTTCTGGTGCGGACAGAGGCTCCCTACTGCACTCCACTTTCCGGCGTGGTGAAAGAGCGTACACGCTCCCTCCGGACCTAATGGAACGACCTTGCCGGTGTCGGGAAAAACGTCCCCGACCTGTGCCACTGCATAGCGGACCTTACGCATGGAAGCTGCCTCAACCTCCTAGTTGACTCATGTTACGATGGACAGGCGCCATCCCGTCCTCCAGGCGATGTTCACGGGGTTTGTGCAGGACCGTTGTACGGAAGAGTTCGGCGATCTCGCTATCGGAAGCGCCCTCTCGGAGAGGCGATCGGAGATCGACCTCTCCATCCGCCATCAAGCACGGGCGTAGCTGCCCGTCTGCCGTTAGACGCAGGCGGTTGCAATTGAGACAGAGGTCGTTGGTAATCTGACTGATGAAACCGACTGTTCCGGGAGCTCCCGCCAGGCGATAGGAGCGCGCCGGGCCATTGACCTGCACTTCAGCAGGAACCAGAGGGCCAAGCGCCGCCTCGATGCGCTGCTGCATTTCGTGCGTAGGCACAAAGGCGCGCCGCATCTGGTTGGCATCCAGTTGCCCGGCAACCTCTCTGTTTTGCAGCTGGAGACTCTGCGCCAGATTTCCGAGTTCCGGGCGGGCATAGAGCGTGATATTGCCGTTCCGCTGGTAGGTGGGCAACGGCGCGGAGAGTGCAAAAAACGTCTCCATCCCAACGCCGCCATCGTCGCCCTGCGACCAGTTGATCGGCATCAATTCGATGAATCGTACGTCGAACGGCTGCGTTAGGGTCAGGCGCGCGAAGTCCACGACCTCGTCGTCGTTCCAGTCCCGCATGACCACGCAGTTTAACTTGAGTGGCGTCAAGCCGGCCGCTTGCGCGGCGGCGATGCCTTCCAGTACGGAGTCCAGGCTGCCTCTCCGTGCGATCCGAGCGAAGCGGTCCGCACGCAACGTGTCGAGGCTGATATTGATTCGGTTCAGGCCTGATGCCGCAAAACTTGCCGCGTGCCGCGCCAGGACGGAGCCGTTGGTTGTCATGGAAAGATCCCGCAGGCCGGGAATCGCGCCGATGCGGGCGACGAGTTCGTCGATGTCTTTCCGAACGAGGGGCTCACCGCCGGTCAATCGAATCTTCGTCATCCCCAGGTTAACGGCGATTCTAACCAGGCGCTCGATCTCCTCGAACGAGAGGATCTCGGATTTAGGGGAGACGGGAGCGCCCTCTTCCGGCATACAGTAGACGCAGCGAAAATTGCACCGGTCCGTGACACTGACCCGGAGATAATCTATGGTTCGATGGTAGCTGTCGATGAGCGGCATAGAAAGTCAGACTCTTTCCTTAAAAACCTCGCCTGGAGACATACTATAGTATACCCTTGTCCCGGCTCCAGAGTTTCCAGGTTCGTTGGTGGCACTTCGTCTGTCGCGAAGACAGTTGGCGTCTTGACAGCGACCGACACAAACGTGTAACATAGAGGAAACACCAGATACAGGGAGGAAAGCATGTCGGCACCGCTACATCTATGGTTTCAACGAGGAGAACGGCATCATCTCCCTCGGAGCATCGGCTCCGTTTTGCTCACACCAGTGTTGTTCGTTCTGCTTGCGATGACGTGGATGCCGGGAGGCTGTTTGGCTCAGGACGCTTCCGCACCGAAGGAAACCCCCGTCGCCGCGCTCGCGCAGGCTCCGCCGGTAGAAGCGCCTCAGATAAAATTTAGGGAGCGCCCGCGCTATCCTGCCGATCCTCAGAGATTGAAGCGCACCCCTCTGATCGACGGTGTGCTGGGTGACGGCGAGTGGGATCCCTTCTATACGATCACGGAAGGTCTCACGAAAGGGACCGTCTACTGTAACTGGGACGATAATTTTCTCTACCTGGCGACCCGCACCGAAGGCGCGGCGAATGTCCTCTTCGATCTTGATTTAAACGGCGATGGCTGGCTGCGCGGCGCCGACAATGTCGAAATCATCATCGGCAGCGTCGCCAATGGCGGCACTCCGGTCGTCTCCGTTCGCTTGCTGGACGCTTCGAACAGCAAAGACACGCCGGTCTGGAACGAAACGGCGATCGATCCGAAATCGATCATCGTTGCAGAAAAGTTCGTGAATGGCACCCAGATTTTGGAGATCGCTATTCCGAAGACCACGGCCAGTCTGCAGCCGAAAGTCGGTCAAAACTTCGGGCTGCGTGCGGAGTTTCTGCCTGCAGGGCCAATTGCCGCGTTTACCGGCACCGCTCCTTTCGAGCCTCATCTGCTCCTCGATGCAACGCTGGCGGTGGCGCGTGTAACGGGTGTCGCAGGTATCAATCCTCGACTGACGCTCTCCGATCTGAAATGTATTTCCGGACAAAAGCTGTTCGCGACCCTCGAACTCACCAACCAGACCGATCAGAATGTAGTGATCAAGAGCGTCTTGTGGACGGGAACGGGGTTGAGCGCCAATGTGGTGAACACGCTCCGGGAGGTCAACGTCAAACCTGTGCTGGGACTGAAGAAAGAGAAATTGACCTACCAGACGGTTTTGCCTGCGAATATATCGGTTGGCTCTTATCTGCTCACGGTCACTGTTGAACTCGACGGCGGCAAATCGATCCAGTCGGCGGCCGCGTTTACGGTGGTAGACCCCATTCAGGTGCAGATTTCGAGCGATCCGCAACCGGTCGTGGTTTCTGGTCAGACCAAGCTGTTTGTCGATGTCGATGTCACCAGCGCCGTCCCAGACCATTTCCGTGGCGATGTCGAACTCAACGTCGTTCCTGCTGGTTGGCAGATGGACGGTGCAAACAAGCGCAGTCTATATATCGACCGGGAAGATGCACATCGGGTCGCGCGTTTCACCCTGAAACTGCCCTCCACTACCGTTGCGGGCGACTATCCAGTCGAGACCATCGTCACCTGGAAGGGACAGACATGGCATGCGCGCCAGGTCGTTAAAGTGATCCGAACAGACGCGCCCGCGCCGCCCAAATAGGCGCGTACTCGACGAGGCATAGCGGTGGAAAACGCCATTGAAACGGCTGATTTGACGAAACGGTATGGAGCGGTTTGTGCCGTCAACCGCCTGAATTTAGCAGTTCGGACCGGGAGCGTGTATGGACTCCTTGGGCCTAATGGAGCGGGCAAGTCAACGACCATTCATCTCCTGTTAGGCAGTGTGCGCCCGACCAACGGTCGGGCCACTTTGTTAGGGCAGCCGATTGGCCATAAGGCGACCCGCCGACAGATAGGCTTCCTTCCAGAGACGTTTCTGTTCCAGGAGTTTCTGACGGCCACAGAATTCTTGCGCCTTCAGGGAAGACTGACCGGTATGTCTGGCCAGGACCTGGAAAAGCGAGTCGCCGTCGTGTTGGCACAGGTCGGTCTTGAGAAGCGTATGACTTCGAAAATCGGGGCGTTCTCACGCGGCATGCTGCAGCGGATCGGGATCGCTCAGGCGATCCTCCACGATCCCGCCCTCCTCATTCTCGACGAACCAACTTCCGCCCTGGACCCTGTTGGACGACGCGACGTGCGACAGATCATCGAGAGACTGCGCGAACAGGGAAAGACCGTCCTGCTGAACTCGCACATTCTCTCCGAGATCGAGGCGACCTGTGATCGTGTTGCCATCCTGAAAGAGGGGACGGTGGTTGCAGAGGGACCTCCAGGGGAACTGACGGCCTTTGCGCATGTCGTCGAGGTAGAGGTAGATGGTATGAACGACGCCGCGCTTCAAGCCGTGCGTACGGTGGTACAGAAGCTCCGGTTAGAACGTGTTCCGATAACGCGATTTACCGCTACTCTCTCCTCCGAAAGCGCCATCCCGGAGTTGGCAGCGGCGCTGGTCCGGAATGGCGTTCGCCTCAAAGCCCTCATCCCCAAACGCGAAACCCTGGAAGAGGCTTATCTTCGTATTCTGGAAGCGGTGTGAGGGCACAGGGAGGGCATCTTCACCACCCGCTTCGCTAGAGACACGGAGGCATAGAGAAATGCAGGAGAGAAGAAGGGACGAGAGTTTCTCAACTACTCTTTCCTCTCTGATTTCAACTCTGTATTTCCTCTGTGAACCTCCGTGGCTCCGTGTCTCTAGCGAAGCGGGCGGTGGAATTTCTCCCGTCCCTGCGACAGGACGACGGAAAGGTACATTAGTCCACTTCGACGATGGTGAAGTGTTTGCCGGGGTCCCGTTCGGTGGTCGGTTTTAGATAGATGATCTTGACCAGATCACCCGATTTCAGGCTTTTGATGGCGTTCTGAAATGCCGTGACCGTGGGGGTATCGACGCTGTTGACCTTGAGGATCAGGAAGCCCTCGGAAAGCTCCTCATTGTCCGAGGCAGCCGAACTTGTGTCGATGGCCTTGATGAGAACGCCCTGATCGATGGGGAAGCCAGTCTGCTCAGATTGTCGCTTGCTGACGGCCTGAACCTCGATGCCAAGCTTCGCTTTGGTCGTAGGACGCGTTTTTTCAGATTCGAGCGCCAGCGGTATCGCTTCCGTTACGGTGGCGGTGAGGCTGAGGGGCTTTCCATCCCGGACGACTGTCAACTGAACCTTGGTATCGGGAGTCGTCTGGGCGATGATCGTCCGGAGGTCGGCTTCATTATGGACCGGTTTACTATCTACCGCAGTGACCACGTCTCCTAGCTTTAGTCCGGCTTTATCCGCAGGGCTATTGTTGGTAGGATCGGTGTCGATCAGCGCACCGTAGGCGACGTTGAGGCTGGAAGCCTTTCGCGGCGAGAGCGTTCTTGGCGCAACGCCGAGATAGCCGTAGCTGACATGGCCTTTTGCCAGGAGCTGGTCGATGACGAACTTCGCGGCGTTGATCGGGATAGCGAAGCCGATGCCGATGCTGCCGCCACCCATGCCCGTATGGTCGCTCTCGATCGCAGTATTGATGGCGATCACATCGCCGTTGATGTCGCATAGCGGACCGCCGGAGTTACCGGGATTGATCGCAGCGTCCGTCTGCATCATATTCGGGTAGAGCCTTTCTCGGCCTCCGGACCCGTCTGCAATCCTCTGAAGCCGATTCAGGCTGCTGATCACCCCGACCGAAAACGAGCCTTCAAAACGGTAAGGACTTCCCACCGCAATCGCCCAGTGGCCGATCTTCACTTTGTCCGAATCGCCGAGCCGCGCGAACGGCACGTCGCCAGGCGCGTTGATCTTGATGAGGGCCAAGTCGCTGCGAATATCGCGAATGACCGTGCCGTTGAATTCGCGGCCATCGTGAAGTTTCACCGAGACCTTGTCCGCGCCACCGACGACGTGATCGTTTGTCAGTATCCATCCGTCTTTGCGGATGATGACGCCGCTGCCGGTCCCCGTCGAGCGACGAAGCCCGCGTTCCAGTGGGTTCAGCCCCTGCGGGAGCTCTTCAGAACCGCGCATCGTCTTGACGCTGGAAACCGTGACGACGGCCGGTTCGATAGCATCCGCAACGCTGGCGAAAGCGTCCTGCAGGCTGGCGAGAGCAATGACCCCCGCCTTCGGGGGGTGCGCGCTCTCCTGGGCTTGCACAGTCGCGGTGCCGAAGAGGGCGAGGCAACCGAGCGCAACAGCGAAAGACCCGGCTCCGAGCCTCCGGACGGTCGCCGCTCGAAGCGCAGAATCGATGTCCGCAGCGGATGGCTGCACACGCAAACCTGGCGATTCGGTCAACTTGTTACGCATACTGGCTATCTCCTGATTTACTGCGGATGGGTACCGCTCTCTGGTACGACGCGGTTGTTATTAGGACGATTCAGAACGACTCAGGTTACAGGGAAAGGTCTCTTGTTTGATGTAGACGGAGAAAAAGCGTGAGCGGTTCACCAGGCGACACGATCGTTCTGGAAACGAAGTGACCCGGCGTATTCCACACCGGGTCATTCAAGGATCTGCTCGCGCCGAAGTAAACCTGACGCCGTGGTCAGCGCGGCTGAAATACATCGATTCGATACGCACTGTGGTCGGCTTGCGAGGGCTCGAAAGTTAAGTTTACGGGAGAAAAGCTGGATCGCGAACCGACGCGACCGGATTGTTGCTCTGGCGGCCCGATAAACCGTTCTGAGGCAGAGGGAGCAAGGCCCGCCGTCAATTCGATTATCGAGTTCGGAGTACGCTGCCAGACGATAGTGGAGGTAGAGCCCGTTTCGTTCGCCGTTGGCAGGTGATGGGCGATGGTATAAAGCCCCAGGATCGCGATTGCGCTGAGACCCCAGCCCTGTGGGGAAGCAAAGAGATCCTGAACCTGCATCCGCATCCGTAGGAGAAGCATAGCAGGGGTGCGGCCAGCAGATTGCGCTTCTTCCCAGGAGACCGCATAGGAGATCCGCGCCTGAAGGTCCGGGGAAGGCTGCTGGACCCGCATGCAGCCGAGCATCCGCTTCATTTGCAAAAACGATTCGTATTCCTGATTGCACTCCGAGCAGCGGGCCAGATGTTCAAAGACCTGGCGCTGCTCAATTCCGCGTAGTTCGCCGTCCATATAGGCGGACAGAAGCTGGGTCACTTTTCGACAGTTCACCGCAACTCTCCTGTTTTCTGATTTTGCTGTTGTCGGGCGGTCTGAATTTTCAATCGGAGCATTTTGCGTCCTCGATGCAGTCGGGACCGCACCGTCCCCAGGGAACAGTTCATCATATCGGCGATCTCCTCGTAGGAAAGGCCTTCCATATCTGCGAGGATGACCGCGACCCGGAACTCTTCCGGGAGCGCATTGAGCGCCGTCTGGAGGGACTCCTCCAGGGAATTCGAGAGCGCCATCTGCTCTGGATTGGAGGCGAAATCAGGAATTTCCAGGAGAAATTCCGAATCGCCGTCTCCTCCGCACAGGGGCTGGTCCAGAGACTGTGTTTTCAGTTTTGGACGCTTCCGCAATTCGTCGATAAAGACCCGCGACATGATCCGAAAAAGCCAGTTTTCGAACGGCAGACTGCGATCGTATCGGTCGAAAAATCGGTAAGCGCGTAGAAACGACTCCTGGGTAAGATCTTCGGCGTCGCTGCTGTTTCCGGTCATTCGGTAGGCGACATTGTAAGCCTGTCGGTGACACCGATTCACCAACTGGTCGAACTCCCGCCGATCTTTTTGAATGGTACCGGTAAATAGTCTCGCGATGTCCATACCAACGAGCCTCCTGTCTCGACATACGGTCGTATCGAACCGGGAAGTTCCCGTGATAACGAAATCCTCTGCGCTGAGAAAATCGCGTTTTACTCGGTGCCTTCTTTCGCCTGGGCTTGCAGGAACTCCTTGGCGGCGTTACCGGGGCGGTCCGGGAGATGAGCCAATAATTCTGATGCCGTGACGCAACGATACCCTCTCGCTTTAAGCGTGTCCAGAATCTGGGGGAGAGCCGTCGCTGTGCCGGGATAATCGTGGAGCAGAAGAATGCTGCCATTTTGGATCCAATGGAGCGTCTTGGTCGCGATCTTCTCCGGCGAAGCAGAAACGTCGAAGTCTCCCGAAGCGGTCGTGTAGCCAACGGTGACATAGCCCATCGACCGCAAGTCGCGAAGCACGTCTGCGTTGTACCGCATGCCGGGCGGACGAAAGAGAGCGAGGTGCTTGCCGGTAAGGCGATCGAACGTGATGTCGGCATCGTTGATCTCTCGGTGCCGCTCTTTCTCGCTCAAGGTATCCAGTCTTCGGTGGGTATCCGAGTGGTTCGCGATCTCATGTCCTTCGGCAAGGCTTTGCAGCACCAACTCGGGATGCGCCTTCATATTCTTCCCGACATCGAAGAAGGTGGCATGCACCCCGTATCGCTTGAGAACGGCGAGAATCTCCGGGCGACTCTGCGGATGAGGGCCGTCATCGAAGGTAAGTGCAACCTCGGGTCGATCCCGGTTCCCGTGAGCGAAATAGGCTTCATCGGCGTGATAAAGGTCGTCGCCGCGCATCTTGTGATACAACAAAATTGGATTGACGTTCTGGCTCCAGCCGGTGCCATGGAAATAGTCCAGCCAGACCGCGAACGTAGGAACGAGCAGCACGGCAACTAGAATCAGCTTGCCGCGCCTGGTGGCGGGAAGCAGGCGACGCTTGCGGCGGGCAGGGAGATCGATCAGAGGGTCTTCGGTAACTTCTTCCATAATGTAATTTACGTGTCTGGTCGGACTATCTGCGGCATGAGAGCAGGCTTTTGTGTTCGATGCTTCGCTTCAGGGCGGATCCCCTTGCCGTTTTGGTGCGGGAAACATCGGCGCAGATATTGACAGACGGCCTCTCCTGCCGTATAATGTCGAGGCAATCGCGCCGAAGTGGCGGAATGGCATACGCGGTGGTCTCAAAAACCTCTAAGGGCAACCTTATGTGGGTTCGACTCCCACCTTCGGCATCCGGTTCTCATGTGAGCGGGAGAGAATAAAAAATTCTCTCCCGCTCGCTTTGATTCGGAAGCTGTTATCAAGCGGCGGATTCGGCCTTTGCCGCCCAGAGCATGCCTCGCGTCAAGAGGCGCAGCGGATCCGGCTCTTTGACGGTTCCCGCGTTGTGTCCGAGCGAACTGTAGAACACCCGACCCTCTCCATACATCCGCGTCCATACCACCGGCATCGCTACCGGGCCGTTGTTGACGTGCGGCCCATCCGCACCCGGCTGTGGGAACGGTGTCGTCGCCAGCACTTTGTTGCCCGGATCGGTATGCAAATAGTACTGTTCGGAGGTGACCATGAAGTCGTGCGTTCCCTCCGTAACGAAATGGTCCGGCACAGTGATATTCACCGGATAGGTCACGCCGGAGTTACCGGGATGCGAGACCCACTGCCCGCCGGTCATGAAGTGCCATTCTGTTGCGTCCCGGAACGAGTCGCACATGCCTCCATGGCAGCCCGCCATACCCACTCCGCCGCGAACGGCAGCCGTGACGCCATTGACCTGATCTCCCGTGATCTTACCCATGGTCCAGACCGGAACGATAAGGTCGAGCGACTTGAGTTTGTCCACATCCAGGAACGCATCCAGCGTATCGGACATTTCGACCTCGAAGTCGTACCCTTTCAAAACCCCCTCCAGGATCTCTGCGACCGGTTTCGGCTCGTGGCCGTCCCAACCGCCCCACACGATCAACGCGCTGCGTCCCATTCCTTCTCCCCATTTCCGCCGCATGCTTCCGAAACAGGTTTGCATGTCAGCGCTCTGTGTCATTCAGCGAGAGTTCGCTTCGACACGATAGCCGCCGTTTCCTCCTGAGAAGTGCGACGCGTGGTATACTATTGGCATGAATACAGCGCGAAATAGCAGGATTGGAGTGCTCGCTTTACAAGGCGATTTCGAGGCGCATCGGAAGATTCTAACCGACCTGGATGTCGGCAGTGTGGAGGTTCGGAGCGCGAAGGATCTGGCGCAGGCGGATGCCCTGATTTTGCCTGGCGGCGAAAGCACGACGATCATCAAACTTCTGAATCGAATTGGGCTCGACACGGTCATTCGGGACCGCTTTCAGGCCGGAATGCCGATCTACGGAACTTGTGCGGGGATGATCTTGCTGGCGAAGCGTATTGTCGGCCGGCCGGAGCAGCCTACGCTGGGACTGCTGGATGCCACCGTGGAGCGCAACGCTTTCGGCAGACAGGTCGATAGTTTCGAGGCGGACATTCCGTTTCGGCAGTGGGAAGAGGAGACGGAAAGTACCGTGCGCGGAGTCTTCATTCGTGCGCCCTATCTCACCGAGACCGGTTCGAGCGTCGAGGTGCTGGGAAGATTTCAAGAGCGGATCGTTGCGGTGCGGCAGGGCGCTCTGTTGGCGACCGCCTTTCACCCGGAATTGACTCACGATGCCACGGTTCATTCCTACTTCGTTCGCATGGTGGCTATCAGTAAGGAGCAGCGAGGATGAGCGAGACTATGCCGTTATCGGCCCCTCGGGCGTTTGTCGTGGACACGACGCGGAGCCCCGAATGCCTCTGGAAACCGGTCGCAATCGATGATGTGCAGTTGACGGACCGGTTCTGGGAACCGCGTGTTCGGCGTAACCGGGAAAGCACGATTCCTTCGCAATTAGCGCAGTGCGAAGAGACCGGCCGCATCGACAATTTTCGCCGGGCGTCGGGCAAAAAAGACGGGCCGTTCCAGGGCATCTTTTTCAACGATTCGGATGTCTACAAGTGGGCGGAAGCCGCCGCGAACTCGCTAGCAGCCCATCCCAACTCGGATCTCGACGCCAAACTAGACGCCGTCATCCAAGAGATCGCGGATGCCCAGCAGCCGGACGGCTACCTCAATACCTATTTTATGTTCGAGCGGGAGAAGGATCGTTTTACCAACCTGAAGGATATGCACGAGATCTACTGTGCAGGCCATCTCTTCCAGGCGGCTGTGGCGCACTATCGGGCGACCGGAAAGACCACGTTCCTGGAGATTGCGAAGCGCCTTGCGGACTGCCTGGACAATATGTTCGGACCTGGCAAGCGGTCGGGCGCGTGCGGGCACGAAGAGGCGGAGATGGGGCTGGTTGAACTGTACCGTGTGACGGGAGAGCGCCGGTATCTGGCGCTGGCGGATTTCATGGTGCAGCAGCGCGGTCAAACACCTGGTCTGTTCGGGAACACGCAGTACCATCAGGATCATCTGCCGTTTGCAGAACAGACCGAGTTCGTCGGGCACGCGGTGCGTCACCTCTATCTCGCGTGCGGGGCAACGGACATCGTCTCCGAAATGCCCGAATCTCCCTATCGAGATGCGCTTCATGCGCTCTGGGACAACCTGACACAACGCCGCATGTATGTGACGGGTGGAGCAGGATCTCGCTGGGAAGGAGAAGCGTTCGGCGGCGACTACGAACTGCCCAACGACCGCGCCTATACAGAGACGTGCGCCGCCATCGGCAGTGTGATGTGGAACTGGCGCATGCTGCTCCTGACCGGCGATGCGAAGTATGCCGATCTGATGGAGACCACGCTCTACAATGCGGTTCTGCCGGGGCTTTCACAGGATGGAAGGCATTACTTCTATCAGAATCCGCTCGCGGATCGTGGCAGCCATCGACGACAGGCGTGGTTTGGCTGCGCCTGCTGTCCGCCCAATGTCGCGCGGCTGCTCGCCGCTCTCACCGGCTATTTCTATACGGTCGCTACAGATCGAGTTGGAATCCATCTCTATGCGAACAGCAGTGCGAAGTTGACCTTGCCGTCCGGCGACGCCTTCGCCTTCGATGTCGAGACGGACTTCCCGTGGGACGGTCAGATCACCTTCACGATCCGCGAGGCGCCTGCAAGGCCGGTGCAACTCCATCTGCGTACGCCCTGGTGGGCGGAAAGCGCTTCGTTTGCGGTGAACGGTCGCTCCGAGGGGGAGTGGGAGGTCGAAGGGGACTACATCGTCATCGAACGGGAATGGAAACCGGGCGATGTGGTGACGCTCTCTCTGGAGATGACGATTCAGCGTGTAGAATCCCATCCGCATGTGCTGGCGAACCGAGGGCGGGTCGCGATTCAGCGCGGCCCCCTCGTCTACTGCGTCGAACAGGCCGATCATCCGACTGCGGATGTCTGGGACATCGCTTTGCCGGACGACGCCGAGATCACTGCGGAGTTCGTGCCGGAGCTTCTGGAGGGCGTCACTGTCCTTCATGCGCAAGGCGTCGCCACCGATCCAACCGAATGGGAAGGCGCGCTCTATGCGCCTTACCTGCGCCATTCCGAAATGGAAACCCATCTGGTCGAGATCGTGGCGATTCCCTACTTTGCCTGGGCCAATCGAGAGGCCGGACCGATGCAGGTTTGGATTCCGACTGCGGCCCCTACGAGTTAAATTTCCCATGACGCTTCTTCAATCCTCACCTGAGAACCCGGTTGCCATGATGCCGACGCTCAAACCCTACTACGTCGGTACGATTGCCATCGATCCGCCGGTCGTGCTGGCGCCGATGGCCGATGTCACGAACGGCGCTTACCGCCGCCTGGTCAAACGGATCGGGGGGCCGGGCCTTGTCGTCACTGAACTGATCAGCACGATGGCGATCCATCATAAAAGCGCCCGCACGATGACGATGTTCGACGTCACGGAGGAGCAGCGGCCGCTCGCCGTGCAACTGTTCGGCGCGGATGCCGAGATCATGGCAGAAGCGGCCCGCGTAGCGGTCGGCGAAGGCGCGGACATCATCGACATCAATATGGGCTGTTGGGTGCCTAAAGTCTGTAAAACCGGCGGTGGCGCCGCGATGATGCAGGACGAGGCGACGGCGTGCCGGGTCGTAGATGCCATCGTGCGGGCCGTAGACGTGCCTGTGACCGTGAAGACACGGGCTGGCTGGGACTACGGCCATCTGGCAACCGCAGGTCTCGCCCGTCGCCTGGAAGAGGTGGGAGCCGCCGCATTTGCGCTGCATGCCCGGTTCGCCGTACAGGGCCACACGGGGAACGCGGACTGGAACCTGATACGTGAGATCAAACAGGCGGTAAGTAAGCCGGTGGTCGGCAACGGCGACATTCGCTGCCCTCAGGATGCCGCCCGCATGTTTGCGGAGACAGGCTGCGATGGCGTGATGATCGGGCGCGCTGCCATTGGCAACCCCTGGATCGTGCGCGATACCGTCCACTATCTACGCACCGGTGACCTGCTGCCGCCTCCCACGCTCGAAGAGCGGATCGAGGCGGCGATGGCTCACGTCACCGATCTGGCGCAGACACTGGGTGAGATTCGGGCCGTGCGTCATCTGCGGGGTCAATTGCCGCACTATTTCCGGGGCTATCACGGTGTCGCCCGCGTCCGGGAGGCAATCCACGCTGCCGATACGATCGCCGCCGTTCAGGCCGTCCTGGACGGCGCGTATGCCCATCTGGACGGGTACGACAACTCCTCTTTTTCTCTGACGGAGGCCCACGCGTAAGCAAGCGGCGTCAGCAGGCGTGTCGAGTTTCGAGATTGCGTGGACACTACTCCGGCAACCCGTGTTATCGCCACGAATGCCAGACGGTCCATCTTTGTTGAAGGTTGGCTGCCAACTGCTTCATTCTCTCCTAGTGGGTGAGCGCATAGAAGCCGAAGACGAACAGGCCGACTCCCGCTAGCAATGCCAGGATGGTCGTGACGGTATCGGGGAGGGTCCCGATCAGCACGGAGGCCGCGTAGATGGTTACCGTGCCCAATCCTGCTGCGACGAATACCCGTATGCGCTGTGCGACTCCCCAGAGAACGAAGCCCACACATTCCGCCAATAGGAGGGCCGCGTGCCAATTCGGCGCAGGCATCCAGCGTGTCAGTAAGGCCGGTGTAAGGGATACCAGCAGTCCTGCTCCCCAGGTAGTCTGTGCCTCCGTCTGTTTTAGCCTGCGGCTCAGGATGTGGCCGAATAGCAGGAGATACAGGCCAAAGGGTAACAAGTAGATGTCTAAGAGATTCATCTCCGCCCCCAACGTATGGTAGATCGTGAAGCCCCACGCCCCCAGCAGATTGCCTGCTCCCACATGCAGGCAGTACTCTCCTTGATCCAACGCCCAGAGTCCGAACCAGATCCCTGCTGCCCAGATCAGGCTCAGATAAAGTGTGATGTGCCCGGTCGTGCGAACCGCGTGCCAGAGGGTGGGTTTCGTCTCGTTCTGGGAGATAGGCGAAACCGTGCTGGTGTTCGTGCGGGCTGAAAGGAGCAAGAGGAGGGCAGCGTAGGCGGCCAGGGCGAGTGGGTATCGATCGGCGGCAGTGTGCAAGCCCTGTAACACGCTGAGCAGAGCGATCCCTCCGGAGAGGCATGCGGAGTAACAGAGATACGGTTCGCTTTCCTGGAAGGATAGGATTAGGAACTGTAGACCGCATACCAGGGTCAATGCTGCGCGCAGAAGAAACGCATTGGAGTTGTCTATGGGAGAACCCGCGAAGGGAACGAGCAGACTTTGGCCGCCGAGCAGGATCAGGGCCAGGGTGTTTCCAGCGAGGGCAACCTGTTTCCAGACTGTCATCAGAGGGCGATGAACAGTTTTTCGACGGCAGAAATTGTAAAGGGC
>JAYUMV010000536.1:0-11555 GCA_043762265.1 Chthonomonadaceae bacterium
CCCGCAGGAGACCGAAATCGGCCTGGCCTTCCTCGCGCGGGCAGCGAAAGAGATGCCGGCGTCGGGCAGCGCGAGAAGTGTGGCAGAGGGCGATCTGCGCCCGTGGGAAGAGTATTTCCAACTCCTCCTCTGCGCCAATGAGTTCCTCTATATCGACTGAAAGGTCACGCGTAATGAAACAGAACGACCCGGAACACAATCGCATACCGGCCTACTATTCGCGGCGGGAGATGCTGCAAGGCTTCGCCAACGGCTTTGGAATGCTGGGCCTGGCAGGACTGCTGGCAGACGAGGCGAAAGCGGACACGGCACATGCCGATGCCAATCCCCTGACGCCGAAACCGCCAATGTTCCCAGCGCGGGCGAAGCGTGTGATCTTCCTCTTCATGTCGGGCGGGCCTTCCCATGTCGATACCTTCGATCCCAAGCCGCGCCTGACCGCAGAGATGGGCAAGCCGCTTCCCTTCGCCAAGCCTTCGCTGGAGCGCACCAAGACAGGCAACCTGCTCGGCTCGCCATTCGCCTTCAAAAAGTACGGTCAGGCGGGGACGGAGGTCAGCGAACTCTTCCCGCATGTCGGCGGCTGTGTGGACGATCTCTGCGTGATTCGAGGCATGTACGCGGACAATATCAACCACAACGGCGCCTGCCTGCAGATGAATACCGGAGAGCAGGCGTTCTCACGGCCCAGCCTCGGCTCCTGGCTGCTCTACGGTCTCGGCAGCGAGAACCAGAATCTGCCCGGTTTCCTGGTCATCAGCCCCGCCCAGCCCGCGCAGGGAGCGCCGCTCTGGGGCTCTTCCTTCCTGCCCGCCGCCTACCAAGGCACCCTGGTCAACGACCTGAGCAACCCGATCGCCAATCTCAAAAACCCGGTCTTCTCCTCGGACCGTCAGCGCGATCAACTCGACACGCTGCGTCAACTCAACGATTTGCACCGCCATCGGCATGCCGAACAGAGCCAACTGAACGCCCGTATCGCTGCCTTCGAACTGGCCTACCGGATGCAGACCGAAGCCCCGGAAGCTTTCAATACCGACGGAGAAAGCGCGGAGACCAAGAAGCTCTACGGGATGGACGACAAGACGACGGAGATCTTCGGCAAGCAGTGTCTGCTGGCGCGGCGCATGGTGGAGAGAGGCGTGCGCATGGTGCAGGTCTACCACACCCAGACCGGCGCCCGCAGCAGTTGCCAGCTCTGGGATCAGCACGGCAATCTGCGCAACGGCCTGAAGGAGAACTGCGCGGCGACCGACAAGCCGATTGCGGGCCTGCTCAAAGACCTGAAAGCGCGAGGGCTCTTGAAGGACACACTGGTGGTATGGGGCGGAGAGTTCGGGCGCACGCCGACTGCCGAAAACTCCGATGGCCGCGAACACCATCCGTTCGGCTTCACGATGTGGATGGCAGGAGGCGGCATCAGGCCGGGGATCGTGCATGGCGCGACCGACGAGTTCGGCTGGCACGCCACCGAAAACAAAGTGCATGTCCACGATCTGCATGCCACCATCCTGCACCTGATGGGCATCGATCACACGAAACTGACCTACCAATACGGCGGGCGCTACTACCGTCTCACCGACGTCTACGGCGAAATCGTCAAGCCGATCCTGGCCTGATCCGCGCTGGAGGAGGGTAAAGGGGCAAGAAACGTAAAGCCGCAGGCCCATATAAGGACTGCGGCTTTACGCTGATCGGGTGCGAGAATACGGCGCCCGACCGCGAAGCGGATCTCCCGCATCGCCGAGGTAGTTACCGAAAGGCTGGCTTCTTCGATAAAAGACATCTACTTTGACTTGCTGCCTGCGAGAACTGTTCGCTCCACGGACTGTTTTAACCTGTGCTCCAGATCACCGATTTCCCGTGAAATACACCACACTACCGTACTCAGGGCAGAAGAGGGCCGTCCTTGAGGCGGAATCTCCGCCTCAAGGCAGCTCTGGCAGGCGCTTTCAGCGCATGCGGAAGCGATACTGCGTCGTCTCGGAGTTCTCTGCGGTCGCGCTGATCGCGGTTGCGGAGATCGTGTAGTCCACATTCCGATTCGAAAGCAGATTGCGGGCGTCGATCGGCTCGGTCTTCCAGTTACCATCGCGATCTGAAGTCACGATCGAATCCGAAGCCGTCCCTTGAACAGGCAGGAGGCCCAGCAGCTTGCTGGAGTATTCCACGCGGACGCGGACCTGCGTGTTGGGAGTCGACTTACCACGCACCACCAGCGGACTCTCCAGAGCATCGTTTTTATTGGGATAGACGATCACCGGCGCGTTCGGCTTCCCGGTAACCACCGAGACTGGGCGTTCCGCCTGCCGGGTAAACTTTTGACCGTCCGGCAATACCAGATTGGTCGAGAGGGTGGCTTTCTGAACATCGTCCCCTTTGCGAATAGTGTAGTCGGTGGCGTAGTAGCCCGGCTTAACCTCCGCAAGGCGCACCCCCCGGATATTACCCAGATTGAAGGTCGCATTCCCACCCGCCACTCCGTCCATCTCCACATGCAGGACATCGCCGGGTTCTAGTGTCTTCCCTGCGTTCTCTCGAACAGTGCGGATTCCCGCGCCCGCATCTCCAGAAACCACGTCGAATTTCCACTCGACTCTGGCCTCATTGGTTGCCTTGTCGTCGATAGCCAGCACGACCCGTGTTTCGCCTGGCGGAAGCGGTTCAGCAGGCGTATAGCTCACAAAGTGATCCGTCACTTTGGCCTCTTTGGAGACATCGCGTCCGTTTACGATCAGGCGCATCGATGGAGGCCAGATTCCGCTGCCCGCATCTTCGTACACTGCCGAGATGTTGGGGCGGGAAGAGTTCACATGCGTGTCCGGCTCCGGCAGGCGATCCAGAATGGTCGGCGGCCTGGAATCAAGTGAGACTTTGCCTTCCGCTTGCATCGCAGGCGCGCTTCGGGTCCCCTGTTTCAGTTCACCGATAACCGACGCATCCTTCAACTGCACGTCCTTGAGGGGAACGGCCCAGGCCCCCACGTACTTGCCCGGTTCCGTCTCCTTCATCGGCAATGCATTGGTCACGCCAGGAATCCGAAACGTCGCCTCGCTATGCGGCGTGCCGGTCATTTCGACGTGGACGGCATGGCCACCCTGCACCCATCCGTACCAGTCATCTCCCTTGAACGTGATGCTGTTGATCTTCAGCGCACCCGATGCGGCGCGATTGCCGCCCGAACGATCCTGCAACGAGGAAGCTACGCCCGTGCGATCCGTGCGCGGCTGACCTGAATCTATGGGGGAAGCCCCTCCATTGGTGACGATCGCTACGGTTCGGGTCGCGTCATCCCACTTTACGGTGCCGCCCAGAGCTTCGCCCAGGAACCGCAACGGCACCATCGTGTGGCCGGATATCTCCTGCGCGGGAACGTCCAGCAGAACCTGCTTGCCGTTGACTGTCGCTTGTCTATCCCCCAGATGCAGTTCGATATCCATGCTGGGCGTGCTGGCGACGACCGACCGCGTCGAGGGCACCCAGGCCACTTCTGCGCCCAGCTTCTCCAGTACTCCTCGCACCGGTACCAGGGTACGCCCCTGAACCTGCAGCGGACCCAACCCAGAAAATACGACAGGAGATCCATTGACAGTCACACTGATCTGTTGCGCCGACACGCTTCCGGCGGTGAGAAGCAGCAGCGCGCCAATACTGAGCACAGAACGATACAGGCTGCCAAAAGCCGGAGTCGATCCGGTCTGATGCAGGGTATCGGTAAAACTTTCGTTCGATAGCTTCATGATATTTATCCTCACTTGAAATCTAAGGGGAAGACCAACTTGTATATCGCGTCCTCCCGTTCAATTTCCACTCTACGCGGGAGCGACGTCTCCTTTGTAATCCCTCCTGCTCTGTCTTGAGCAGAGGCTAAAACACGCCTCCTGAATTTATATCATCAGGAGAAACTTCGGCTTCCGTCTACTGGCCGGGACCGTTGCGCGGCGGCTTGGCGTCCGGATTATGATCTCGGTCCGTCCCGTTGTGATGAGCAGGATCGACGGTGTCCGGGTGATCCACGTTCTGGCGGTTGTGAGAGACGATGATGACGGTTCGAGAGGCATCGTCCCAGCGCACATCGGCCCCCAACGATTCGCTCAGGAACCGTAAAGGCACCATGGTGTGTCCAGAAAGCACCTGTGCAGGAGTGTCCATTTCGACTGTCTTACCATTGACTTTCGCCTGGGTATCCCTAATGTGTAGTACGATCTCCATTTTGCCCGTGCTGGCGACAACAGTCTGGGACTCGGGCATCCAGGCGACTTCTGCGCCCAGTTTTTCCAGTACCCCTCGCACGGGAACCAGTATGTGTCCTTCAACCTGGACGGGTCCCATCCCTTCAAAATGTACAGGAGATCCATCGACGATCACCCGGAGGCGTTGGGCCAGACTGTTGCCTGTGCTTAATAGCAGAAGAACGCCCATTCCCAAAGCGAGTTGGCAGATTCGGCGAAGCGTCGGTAAAGCTATGGTACGACGTTCACCCGAAGTATGATAAGAGAGTTTCACTGTCGTGATCCTTATAGGAATACTGTATTGGCGAGAGCGGAAAAAACACGATGACAAGTCGGCCTTTCCGCTCGGTTTGAGAAATACGGGAAGCAATTTTCCCCGTTGTCAACCCTGCTTCTCCATCGAGATCGGAGGGCGAATCTACTACACTGGGCTGCCTTCCCGTTCCTCGAGGGCGCCAGCATCGCCGCTCGACCGGACGACAACGCCCTGCGATCCTAGTTTCGAACGGTCGGAATTCACAGGCGCTTTCCCCTCTGCGACTACGCCGGGTGTCACTCCGCCCGCAGAGTTGTTGTTGCCGTTGTTCTGCGAGGAAAAATAATACACCCCTCCAGCGATCAATCCAATGAGGACCAGAATAGAAGCAATCACCAATCCGAATGTTACACTGGAGGCCGATTTGCGTTCTCTCAAGAGATGCTCGCGCAGGACGTTACTCTCGTCCCACTCCGGGGTGAACATCCGCGCTTGATTGGCCCGGAGCTTTGCATTGCTCTGTGCCGTCTCTAGCGCCTGCTGGATATAGGCATCGTTGCGATTCACCAGATCGGCAACATCCCGCTGGGCAGCCTGAGTGATCGCAGCTTCGCGCAGCTTCTCCTGCACTTTGCACGCCTCCAGAGGCTGGCTACGCTCTGCAACTGCTTCGAAGTTGGCTGAAGCGCGTTCGGCCTGGCCTATAGGAAGTGCAGGATCTTCTTGTGGCCCCTCGGCGTAGCCATCGCTCATATGTTTAATCCCCTTGAAGTTGAATCAGATTCTGTCTTAGAAGTTGCCTGCCTCGATGCAGGCGACTGCGAATCGTTCCTACCGGGCAACCCACATGCTGAGCGATTTCTTCGTAGCTATACCCTTTAATGTCTGCCATAACGACTGCTTGACGATAGTCACACGGCAGTGCGGAGAGAGCATTGTGAACTTTGCGTCCTGTTTCCGCACGCATCAACGACTGCTCCGGCAGGACACTCGGACGCTCGTCGGCGAGGCAGGAGAGCAGAGATGCGCCTCCGTCGCTTTCGGGAAACCGCCCGCCCCGAGTGCGGGAGCCTCCCCCAGATGTCGCCGCATCCAACGAGCAGACCGTCATACCGGCGCCACGGCGCCAGCGGTCGATCGCCAGATTGGAAATGATCCGAAACAGCCATCCTTCGAAGGGACGGGTGCGGTCGTAGCGATCAAAGGCGGCCCATACCCGCACAAAAGCCTCTTGCGTAAGATCTTCCGCATCACTGGCGTTGCCCATCAACCGATATGCAGCATTATAAGCCCGTGTGTAGGACCGATGGAATAGCTGTTCAAACTCCGCAGCGATATCACACGGGCGCTGTGAATCGCCTATTGCGCCCTCATCATGGACTGGCAACATGAAAGTACCTCCTATCGCAAGATGGCTTTGGCGCGAGAAGTGCGCTGTTGTGTGGCAGACGCCGGATGGCCCACTAGAGTTCCCTTGTTTCACACAACCGACAGTCGGAGAAGAGCGAGCGGCGAAAATCGGAACATTCCCCTGATGTGATACGTCAACCGCATAACCTACCCGTGAGAGACCATCGCGCCCACAAATGAAGGCAGTCTCTTGTCGGGCGTGAACGAGGAAAAAGAATGCATTTCGACGTGAGTTGGTATATCCTTTCAACAGTCGCGTTCTGCTGCGCCATTATGGCGCTATTCGCAACGGGCTTTGTTTTCCTGAGCGTTTTGGGCAAATTAGCGCCGCTTCTAGAGGAGACGCACGACGAGATCTTGGATCTGGGCGACATCGCCGCAACCACGGTAGGTCATGCCTCTGATACTCTTGATATCGTAGAGCAGCGCATCTCGGAGACGATGGATCAGGCTGAGATCGGCGCTAAGTCCGCTTCAACCCAGGTTATCGGGGTCGGGACGGCTCTTGCAGGGATTTATCTTGTCTCTCGCTTCGTCGGTATGCTGCGTGGCGCAGCCAAACCCAAGCCCCACCCCAAACCTTTCTGGCGCAAAATGTTTTAATATGCCTGAAACTCATTCTCTCGGTGAGTACCGGGCAGCACAGAGAGGCACCTTCGTAAAGAAAGCCGGAAGATCCTGAGGATCTTCCGGCTTTCTGATATAAGGGGTCGCTTCTGCTCCTATGGGCAGACACGGAGGCGCCTCTTACGGCGATTTGTAGTAGGTGCCTGGATCTATAAAAACGGCTCCGGTCTGGATTGTCTGAATGGCTTGTAGGAGGACATCGAACCCGGAGTCCTTGCCGACAAAGGCGTTGGCGCCTAATCGGATGGCGGCATCGACATAATGAATATCCGTGTGGTTGGAAAGCATGACGATCAGGAGACTATTTTTGTCGAATCGCAGCATCCGCAAAACCTCGAGTCCATTTCTTTCCGGCATATTGATGTCAAGCAGCATGAGGTCGGGTTGAAGCATACGCACGGCCTCCGTGGCCAGGAGACCGTTGGTCGCCTCTCCGACGTATTCCAATCCTGGCTCCTCTTCGATCAACCCACGCAACGCATTTCGTACAGCGATGTGGTCGTCTACAATCAAAGTTTTTAAGACAGACACGTTCTTGCCTTTCCACATTCGGTTTGCACTGCCGCCACGATGAAATCTCGATAAGGAGAATGAGGCAACACCGACTCTGGCTTTGCGTATCCTGCACCCTTCAAACGCTACAGAGGCACACTTTTGAATTCAATAGGGTCACCTTCGTAGAAACGCGGCTCTATTCCTGAGGTCCTACCATTTTGACACAAAATCACTAATTGCCTTCACTAGATTACGCTTCATTACAAAACGCGATAAAAAAAGTAGACATTTATAGACTAACATCAGGGATCGATGCGGGGAATACGGCCTTCGAGGAGCGTGAGGGCGCAGTCGGCGTTGCGCAGCGCGAGGCGTTCGAGCCCGGAGGTTTGGGCGTGGAGAGCGGTGACACGGGCGGCCCGATCCGCCAACAGACCTGCGACACGTTCCCCTACTTCGCCGGGGTCGAAGCCACGCCAGTGTTCGAGCGAGTCCGCCAGATCGAGACCGCGCATGAGATTTTCCACTTTGGGATCATACGAGAGCGCAAAAGGCGGCACGCCAGCCCGGGCAGCGAAGATCAGGGTGTGGAGGCGCATGGCAACGACCGCCTGCATGCGCCCGACGAGACCCAGCAGGACTCCCGGCGGATAGACGTTCCGCACCACGGGGAAACCGGCAGGATCCCCGGTCAGCGCCGCGACGGTTTCCGAGAAAACGACATCGTCCGGCGCCTGCATGGGCAGCAATACGACCCGCATTCCCGTTCGGCCATGCAGATGGAGCAGCAGTTGGGCATAGGCGTCGAGCGGAGATTCGCCGGATCCTCCCCAGGGGCGTAGTGCCACGCCGATGAACGGCTCGTCGCGGGGTAGATTCTCTGCCTGAAACAGGGCGTCCACCGTTTCGGAGGGGGCGGGCGACAGCGCGAAGGCAGGGTCTGCCGTCTGCTCGATACGCGGATGGCGCACTCCAAGACGATCAAGAAGGCGCAGAGAGGGCTCGTCACGCACCGTGATGTAGTCGGCACGATTGGCGACCAGGCGCACCAGCGCGCGGGAGAGCGGTCGTCGAAACGGCCCCAAGCCCTGGGCATAGAACATCACCGGTACGCGGTGCGCATAGGCCAACCGCACCACCCAGAGATAGTAGAGCAGGGAGCGCATGCTAGTGGTATCCTGCAAGAGGCTCCCGCCTCCGGACAGGAGCAGATCGCTCTGTTTGAGCGTAGATCGCAGCGCCGCCAGGCTCATGCGCTCGATGGCGGGCAGGCCGTGCATCTGCTGGGTGGCTGCCGGGTTTTGGGAGAAGACGACCAGGCGGACACGGCTTCCGGACTGCCTCACAAACGCTTCCTGGATCCCTGCCAGAACCGCCTCGTCGCCTGCATTGCCGCAGCCATAGTAGCCGGATACCGCGACACGAAATTCCGAGGTTGTGCGTACCGGCAGACTCACGCCTCGCTCCTCTCGCGAGGCGGCGGCGTAATCCGCTCCACAACCAGGAAAATCGCAGCCCCCAGCAAAACGCCCAACAACAGGCCGATGCCATCCCGCCAGACCGAGATCACGAGCGGAGTATGGATATGGCAGAAGGTGTTGAGCAGAGAGACCTGGCCGAGACTGCCGAACACGAGACAGGGCAGCCCAAGGCGTCGCCGCCCCCGCCACCACCAGGCCAGCCCGAGGATAAAGAGAGGATGCCCGACCAGAAACTCCTTAGTGCGGGGGCGAACGGGCAGGATGCGGTCCAGAACGGCGCGGCCTTTGAGTTCCGCACCGGAGACTCCGACCCCTGCGTCGTTGCCAGTACGCGCAATGACCAGCATAATCCCGGCCAGTGCCACGATTCCAATAATCAGTAGGCCAAAGCGGGCGGGCTCCTGCATGGCGACCTGGAACTGGCCGACAGCACGCGCTTTCCAGCGCGCCCAGGTCTCTTCCGGCAGCGCCACGCCTCCCGCCACTGCGACCAGCGCGACCAGCAGCAACGGCACCCCATGCTGCGCCTTGATGCCCAGAAACTGACTCGCATGGACCATAAAGGGTCGTGTTGCCAACAGGCCGATCACATGGATGATGCCGATGGCGGTAATGGCGCTCGCCAGCACAATACCGCGCACCGCCTTACCCAGGCAGGCGAGGGGGGCGAGCGGTTTGCCAACCACTCCCTGGCGTGGAAAGGTCTGCAGACAGGCGATGGTCGGAAAGACGATGCCAGCGAGCAGCGCGACCAGTTTGCGCCCGGTCTCGTCGAGCTTCCAGGCACACAGGGCGCAGAACAGGGCCAGGATACCCAGCAGCAGGCCTGCTTTCGCATCGGGAAGCGGCAATATCGTCTTCAGCATCCAGACGACCCCTGCCGCCACACTCAAACCCATCAAAACGAAAAGTACGCGAGGCACGCCGGTCTCTTCGTAGTGGTGTGCCGCTCCGAAGCTCAAATCCCCTCCTGTCAGGGCGCTGCCCCGACGCATTCCACGACTGATCTTGAACAGGAACTTGCGGTTGTCTTCTACGGGATCTTTGCCAGCAAACGTCAGCAGGCGCACATAGCAGAAACGGATGTTGCGCTCACGGACGGCTTTCTCGAACCGCTCGACCGCCTCTTCCTCATCGACCTGCCCCATCTCCGCAGCCTGGATACTATGCACCCGCACAAAGTCGCCGTGCAGAGCTGCGCTCAACTTCTCGTCGCCCTTCTGCTTTCCGAACTCGACTGCGCCATACGAGATTCCCAGCGGCGGCAGAGGGTTCTCGTCGTCCTTATTCGGCAGAGCAGGAGCATCCAGCGAGCGGAAAAGGTTGGCGACCTCTTTCTCCAGCCCGCGATAGCCCAGCGCCTCTTCTCCACTGAAAATTACTGTTGTCGCGCCCTGCTGAACGAGCGCCTGCACGACTTTCTCGGCGCTGTCCTCCCGGACACCCGGAAAGTTACCGATACGCCCTGCAATGCGTAAATTCGCTTTATTTGCCGCCGCAAGACCTTCCGGCGGCAGCCCCAAACCGAGGGTGCGCAGACCGATATAGTCCACCGGCACAAAGAGTTTGATAAAAGGGAGAGACCCGATGTCGTGCGATTTTGTAACGGTGAATATGGTAGGGGCGACGGCGTTCGGGGTCTGATTACTATTGGTGACGGTGACATTACGCGCTTCCAATGCCGCCGCAATTCGCTGTAAAAGTTCGGGAGACGCCACCGTGACATAAGTCGTGACCGGTTCGTTGGCCTGCTCGATCCGTTCCAATCGTACCGCGCCGCTCTGCTCCAGAGTCGTCAGCGTATCCTCTTGCAGTACGAGGGTGCTGACACCCTGTAGTTTATACTCGTGCAGGATATCGAGGACCGGGGTATGGGTAGACTGCGCGAGTTGCGACACCTCTTGCCACTCCAGAGCGATCTCCACTCGCCGATTATGAGCCTCGACGCGAAACCGTTTCGCGGTTGCCACCAGACCGGCGAGCACGCCCAATACCATCAACCCTGTCAATACGCCCGAGATTCCACGCAGAGAGGTTTGCATACTATTCCTGATTGACCATCGAGAGAAAATAAGGCGCAAACAGTGCGCCTTTCGCTTAGAGACGCAGGATTGTGACACGAATCACGCTTTGATTTCAAGACACCCCTATAAACGACCTATCCTGAAAGGAAGTCGCAGTGCCGACACCGAAACAACAAACGACGACATAACTACAAATAGCGTTTGGCGAAGGGACGATAGAGTCATGAGCGCGGATACCGAGATACAGGCATTTATCGAGAAGCATATTGCGGTCGTGGCGCCGCTTAGTCGGGAATTGGCGCTGGCGGACTGGGAGATGCAGACGACTAGCAGCCCGGAAGCGGCCGAGCGTGTCGCAGCGCTGAGAGAACGCTTCATTACGCTCTATTCCAATCCGGAAGAGTACGCGTTTCTGCAAGGGTTGAACGGGCAGAAGTTCGACGACTCTCTCCTGGCGCGGCAGCATCTGCTGCTGCGCAACTCCTACCTCAGCAATCAGATCGCTCCGGCGGTCATTGCGGAGATGATCCAACTCGAAGTGAGGATCGAGGAGACGTTCAACACGTTTCGGGCGACGGTAGGCGGTGAACAGGTCAGCGACAACACGCTGGACGATCTGCTGTTGACCTCCAACGATGTCGTGCTGCGCCGCGAGGCGTGGGAAGCGAGTCAGTCCGTGGGAGCGGCCGTCTCGGAAGAGGTGCTGCAACTGGTGCGTCTGCGTAATCAGGAAGCGAAGCGGCTCGGCTTCCCTGATTACTATATCATGAGCCTGGAACTACAGGAGTTGTCTCCAGATCGCCTGTTCGCGCTGCTCGACGCTCTTCAGACGCAGTGTCAGCCGCTCTGGGAGACCTATAAAACGGAACTGGATGCCCAGCTCTCCGCGCAGTTCCACACGACGCCGGAGGCTCTGCGCCCGTGGCACTATCACAACCGGTTCTTTCAGGAGCCTGGCCCCGGCGAAGCCGATCTCGACCGCTTTTTCGGCGACAAAGATCTCGAAAAACTGACCTCGGATTTTTTCACC
>JAYUMV010000537.1:0-8509 GCA_043762265.1 Chthonomonadaceae bacterium
GAAAAGGACGGTAGGCTCCATCCGGTGCAGCAGGCGTTCCTCGATGCCGATGCACTCCAGTGTGGCTACTGTACCTCCGGCATGATCATGTCCGCAGTCGGCCTGCTGCGGAAGCATTCCACGCCGACGGAGGCGGAAATCGTCAGCGCCATGAACGGCAATGTCTGTCGTTGTGGAACCTACCGGCGCATTATGCACGCTATCCATACCGCTTCCCAGAATGCGCGCAAGGAGGCACGACTATGAGACGTACAGAGACATCTGAATCCCTTGCTTCGGGTTCTCCGCTTTCGCGCCGCGATCTGCTCCGAACGGTCGGCGCGGGGCTGTTGCTGTTGGTCGTGGCGTCGGAGGCGGAGGCACAGGAGACCGGAGGGGGGGGACGCAGGCGGCCAGCCGCCACTCCTCAGACCATCGATACCTGGCTGCACATTGCGCCGAATGGCGAGGTAACGGTCTATACCGGCAAGGTCGAGGTCGGGCAGAACGCCCGCACGTCGCTTTCGCAGGCGGTTGCGGAGGAGCTGCGCGTACCTATCGGCTCGGTCCACATGGTGATGGGAGATACCGACCTCACTCCCTACGATATGGGCACCTTCGGCAGTCGGACCACACCGACGATGGTCCCGCAGCTGCGCAAAGCCGCTGCCGCCGCCCGCGAGACGCTTCTCGATCTGGCCGCCGCGCAGTGGCAGGTGGACCGCAGTGCACTCACGGCCGCAGAGGGCAAGGTCACGCAGGCGGCCGCGCATCGCACCGTAACCTATGGCGATCTGGTCAAAGGGCAGAAGCTGACGCAGACGATTCCTGCCGATGTCGCGCTGACACCTACGGCGCAGTGGCATGTCATGGGCGCTTCGGTGCTGAAAGCGGATGGCCGCGCCTTTGTCACCGGTCTCCATCATTATACGACCGACGTGAAGCGCGATGGGATGCTCTTTGGTAAGATCCTACGCCCGGTCGCGTATCAAGCCAAACTGACCTCGCTCGATGTGCACGCCGCGAAAGCGATGCCCGGCGTCACCGTCGTGCAGGATGGAGATTTTGTGGGAGTGACTGCGCCCACCGCGCAGGCAGCGACGCGTGCGCTGGCCGCGCTCAAAGCAGAGTGGCAGACCGTGCCGCAGCCGTCGAGCCAGAATCTGTTCGAGCAGTTGCGGCCCGGGGCGAAGGCGGGCCGGGCCAGCGATCTGCGCGTGTCGGACTCTGTGTCCGGCCATACCATCGAGGCGACCTACACCATTGCCTACATCGCGCATACGCCCCTGGAACCGCGCGCGGCTGTCGCGGAGTGGAAGGACGATCGACTCACGGTCTGGACCGGTACGCAGCGTCCATTCGGGGTGCGCGGCGATCTGGCGGCGGCCTTCAAACTGCCCGAAACCAGTATCCGCGTGATCGTGCCCGACACCGGGTCCGGCTATGGCGGCAAGCATACCGGCGAAGCTGCCCTCGAAGCGGCGAAACTGGCAAAGGCTGCCGGTAAACCCGTCAAGGTGGTCTGGACGCGGGAAGAGGAGTTCACCTGGGCCTACTTCCGGCCTGCCGGTGTCATTGATGTCAAGGCAAGTGTGCAGTCCGACGGCGCCCTGACGCACTGGGAGTTCGACAACTACAATTCGGGGCCTTCCGGAATCGAGACGCCCTATGTCGTGTCGCAGCCACGTACCACCTTCCATCGGGGGCAAGCGCCTCTGCGGGAAGGCTCCTATCGCGGCCTGGCCTCCACCGCCAACCACTTCGCCCGCGAAGCGCATATCGACGATCTGGCGCGTGCCGTCAAGATGGATCCGCTCGCCTTTCGCCTCAAGAATCTTCAGGACGCGCGTCTCAAGGCCGTTCTGGAAGCGGCTGCCGCGCACTTCGGCTGGGAGAAGCGCAAGGCGACGCCCGGACACGGCTACGGTATGGCCTGCGGCACGGAGAAGGGGAGCTATGTCGCGGCCTGCGCCGAACTGACGGTCGATCACGCCACCGGTAAGGTGCAGGTGACCCGAATCGTCGCCTCCTTCGAGTGCGGCGCGATCATCAACCCGCTCCATCTGCAAAATCAGGTCGAGGGTTCGCTCGTCATGGGACTGGGCGGTGCACTGTTTGAGGCCATCCAGTTCGATCAGGGCAAAATCCTCAATCCGCATCTGGCTTCCTATCGCGTCCCACGCTTCGCCGATGTGCCCCCCATCGAGATCGTGCTGCTGGACCGCAAAGACCTGCCCTCCGCTGGTGCTGGGGAGACGCCCATTGTCGCCATCGCCCCTGCCGTCCGTAATGCGATCCTGGATGCTACCGGCCAGGCGCTCTATACCATGCCGCTGGTTCCGAATAGCCTGAAAGCGTGATCCGAACGAGGAACTTTTGAGAGAGAAGAGGAGGATACTATGAGGATAAGGAAGAGGAATCGCCGCGTCGCGGTGTGGACAGCGGTGACGGCAGCGGCTCTGCTCCTGCAAGGTGGGATGATGGCGCGAACGCAGGAAAAGGCTCCGACGGATCCGACTGAGTTCTTGAAATGGAGCATGACTCACTACGCAGCCTTGAGCAGTTTTCAGGCGGAATGCGACTGGGGCGATGCTTTCACCGGTGCTCCCAAAATGACGTCCAAGCGTACGCTCGTCATTGTAAAACCGAATCGCTATAAGATCGTCTGTCAGCAACTGGGGAGTCCGCTTGCCATCAAGATGACGTCCGTCTCCGATGGCAAAACTGCTGTCGAGTATGGAGACAAGGTCGAGATGGGCGCGATGAAAAATCCCGTGCCTGCGACCATCGGCGCAGCGAAATCGATGATGATGCAGCATCCCATGTTTTGCGGCACCCCGCTCTACCACTTCTTCGACGGCCCCCAGAAGCTGTCGGATCTGGCCGACACGAAAAAGCAGCCCATCGCTTTCGGGCCGGACGTTACGCTCGATGGACACGTCTACAAGACAGTCACTTTCTACTCGACCGGCAACTACGGTAAAACGGAAGTAGCTATCGGCGCAGAGGATGGGATGGTCCATCGTATCCGTTACGGCAGCGAACCTCTCCTGGCCATGATTGCCAGTAGTGGATTGGGGAAACAGGCGGGAAACGTCAAGGTCACCTCCGATTCCGAGGAAGACTACTCCAATATCGTGGCCAACAGCACGGTCCCGGATACCGCTTTCGACACGACACCGCCTAAAGGGACGCAGTTTGTCGATCCTGCCGCGGCAGCAGCAGCTCAAGGTCAGGACGAAGAGCCCAAACCACCGGTGCCACTGGGCAAGCTTGCGCCCAATTTTACCGTCAAAACTCTGGCAGGCGAGAAGCGATCGTTGGCGGACTTTAAGGGCAAAGTCGTCATGATCGATTTCTGGGCTACCTGGTGCCCGCCCTGCCGTAAAGGGCTCCCGGAGACACAGGCGCTGGCGAAAGCTTATGGCGACAAAGGACTAGCGGTTCTGGCGATCAGTGATGAGGATGCGAAAACGGTCTCGCCGTTTATCAAATCCAATCACTACACCTTCCCGGCTTACCTGGACGCAGGCAGCAAGATGTCGGCGACCTACAAGATCGAGGCCATTCCTACGGTCATCATCATCGATAAAACCGGTCACTTGCTCAACTACATGGTCGGACTTCAGGATCCCGCGACCATTAAAGCAGCCCTCAAAAAGGCCGGCCTCAAACTGAACTGATTCCGACCAAGAAGCCGTAAAAGCAACAGGAAAGTCGGGAGAGGCTGGCCTCGTAATGCGTAGGGGGACGAGAACCATGATGCGAAGCAACAACGTTCCCCAGGGACTGCTGACGAAGCCGATTGCGCACCGGAGCCTGCACAACAACGCGGGAGGTGTGCCTGAGAACTCGCTGGCATCGTTCTCTGCGGCCATTCGCGCCGGGCTGCCTCTCGAGATAGACGTGCATCTGTCGGCAGATCAGCAGGTCGTTGTCTTCCACGACGACAACCTGCTGCGAATGACGGGTGTGGAAGGGACAGTCGGAGCACAAGATACGCAGTCTCTTCAACCAGACCCCTGACTTCACCCCACCCGAGCTGGCCGCTCGCTGATTTTCAGGGCGCATTTATTTGGTGAACGTTGCCAGTCGCTGCCTGGCAGCCTTCAAATTTCCATGGAAAAGGAGATCGGAGATCTCCTTCAGGTCGGACTGGACTTTGGGGTCGGAGGCGAGTTTCTTTTTGAACTGGTAGAGTTCGACAGGCAGGCGCAGATCCTGGGCTGTATAGGCGAATGGGGTCTTGATGTATTGGCGGCGGAGGCGCTGTGTGGTCTCCAGGTCGCGGTAGCCGAACTCGACGGACGGTTCGATCTGGGTGCCTTCGCCCCAGTCGTTCCAGGTGGTCAGTTGAATGAGGGACGCCCCGCTTTTTAACGCGCGTTCCAGAGTCTCCTCGTAGGTTTTGCCCTCACGGTCCTCGATCGTTCCCCACGATTTCTGTACTCCGGCCTGTTCGTAGATGTCATAGAAACGCGGAAAGGCGACAGGAATGAACTCCGGCCAGCTTTTGGCGGCGGTGTAGAAGCGATCCATCTCCCGAAAACTGTTCTTGGCGCCTTTGCCGGGTTGGGGCCAGTCGAAGCCGCCGACGGCGGGAGCGCGGAGGTTCGACTCGGTATAAAAGGCAGGCGGGTGGGGCAGGGTCGCGAAAATCTGGTTCCACTGATCGGACTGATAGTAGCCGGAGCCGAAATCAAGAAGAATGGGGCTGCCGCCCGCTTTGAGATAGGCGTCGTCCACAAACCAGTGCGTCTGCATCCACTGCAAGAGCGTCTGCGCGTGGGCGACTGCTTCTGTTTTGGGAAGCCGGTTAGCGTTGATCAAGTTCGGCACAGTGGAGTCTTCGTAGACGATCGCATATTTCAGGCCCGCTCTTTTGAGTGTGGCGATCATGTGCAGCGTATTGCGATGATTGATGCCGTAGTCGAGATAGTCGTCGGTGCCGTACCAGTCGAGGAGAAGGCCGTCGATGCCTGCGAACTTCATCAGCAGGACCTGGCATTCCAGCAGGTCGGGATCGTTGGAGTCGTACAGACCGACGAGCGGCAAGTAGTGCGAGGCGGCTTCGCGCCGTCCGTTCGTGATCTGATCCGGATGGTAGTGATTCATGGTCCAGTGCCAGCCCCACTGGTTGTTTGTCGGGTTTGCCACGAACCAGGGCATATAGTGCGCGAGGAGGAGAGACGTTGTCTTCGGCTGGCGGGCCGAGGGTTGCGCTGGGATGGGCGACGGTACTGCTGATACCGGGTGGAAGGTGGTTGCTATGGCGGCGAGTAGAGAACGTTCGTCCTTGCCATCGTAGTCCAGCGACCAGATCATGACACCTGCGAGGCCCTGATCCACGACGTATTGGGCCTTCGCCCGGATCGTGGGCAGGCCGTTGTACCAGATCGTGTCCCCGATTTGATCTACCTTCTCCGCGCCGGGGAAGGAGGCGATGATCTCGGAATAGGGATAGTCGCGTTTGCGAAACGCCTTGCCGAACCCATATCCATAGAAGGGAGCTCCCAGTACCGCCTGGGATTTTCGCAGCCCCCGCGCTAGCCAGTAGGTCACATTCTGCTGTGCAAACGTGAGGGAAGAGTGCTGGCCGGGCGCGTTCGGGTCCCAGTAGCCTGCGCCGTCATAAGCCATGATGTTGATGAAATCGAAATCGGCCAATGCGGCGTCGGGAACACTCTTGCCGCCGTAGCCCTGTGAGAGCGCTGCGGTCAGCAGTTTCCCTTGTGGTTTCAGAGCCGTTGCAAGAGCGTGGATGAACGCGCCGTAATCCTTGTTGATCGATGGCCCTTCAAGATCGACATCCAGGCCATCAAAATGGTGTTGGTTGAGATAGGAGGCGATCTTACGGACGAAGTTTGCTCTTTTGGAATTGCTGATCAGGTCGAAGTAGCGCGCGAGCAGCACCTTGTCTCCGGAAGCGGAGCCTCCGCCGATAGAGAGCAGGATCTGCACATGATGCGCATGCGCATGGGCGATCAGAGTATCGTTTTTGCTGCTGAAAGAGAGGTCGCCTGCGTCGTTGGTGGGGTTCTCGAACGCCACATTGATATGCGTGAGCTTGGCGTAATCGATTTTGTCCGCAAAGGTATTCAGGTCGATCCAATTGGGCACATAAGCCACAACCTTCTTCTGTACTCTCTGCTGCGCCTTGATCGATGGAGAAGCGAGAAGCATGAGGATCGCCGCCAAGAAAAACGGAAACGTCGGAACGCGCTTCCAATAGCATGAAGTGGGTCGCAAGACAACCTCCTGGCCAGTTGGCGCGTCGACATCCTCGCGACGCGCACCTGTCTACAGCATACCCCGTGTAGAGAGGCTTTGAGTTCGTTGGAGAGTCTGAAGAGAATGCCCAGCAAACTTTCACCGTATATATCGCACTATCCACGCGCAAGCGTGCAAAAAACGAGCAGGATTTCGAAGGAAGTGCAAACAATAGGGAAGCGTAAGAATAGCACGGTTGATCGTCGTTTGAAACAGTGTATATCGACATCACGTTTGGGCAGAGCCAGACCTTTATCGCCACCGTCACCGGAACTACGAATACTGCTGTGACCTGGACGGTACAGGAAGGAACGGCAGGCGGCGCTATTACCGCTGCAGGTGTTTACACACCGCCAACCACCGCTGGAACGTACCATGTCGTTGCCACCAGTCAGGCCGATACAACCCAACAGTGTGTCGCGACCATCGTCGTACAGTCTGGCAGCGCCACCGGTACAATCCGATGAAAGGAAGCATTTCGATGAAATCGTTTCTCCTGCCCCTTTCGGTATGCTCTTCCTCCTGTTTCTCGCAGGTTGCGGAGGCGGCAATAATTCCCAATCGGTTGCTACCGGAGGTCAGGGACGTGCGACCCTGACTGTCCAGTGGCCGACACGCTCACGCTTGATCCCCGATGCTTCCAACAGCATCAATGTAGTCATCAATCAAGGAACGACGGTCGTTGCCCATCAGACCCTGGCGCGTCCGGCAATGGGTGGCACCTCGACCGCCACCTTCGCTTCCTTGCCGACCGGGGCTCTGAGCGCGACGGCGACCGCCTATCCCAATACAGACGGCACCGGTGTTGTTCAGGCGACGGGGACAGTTTCTCTAGTCATTGTAGCCAATCAGGCGACCAGTTTTAGTATCACCATGGCGAGTACGATCACCCATCTGGATTTGACGGCTCCGAATGCCACCATCAATGCAGGTGCGAAGCTTCAGATCGTAGCGACCGCGAAGGATACGAGCGGTGCTATGGTGCTGACCACTCCTGGCCGCTTGACCTGGCTCTCTTCTGCGTCGGGCGTGGCGACAGTGGATGGAAACGGTCTTGTGACCGGTCTCTCAGCCGGGAGTACAGACATCAGTGTGACCGATACCGAGTCGGGTAAGGCAGCAAAGACAACCATTACCGTCAAGTCCGGAGGCCCGTTCTCCTTCGCGCCTCCGGTAATCTATAACGTCAACGCTCCGAACGAGATCGTAGCGGCAGACGTCGATGGTGATGGGAAGATCGATATTGTGGTCGGTACCAGTGGCTCGCTCCAGATCCTCTACGGTAAAGGAGACGGCACCTTCGAAACGCCGCAAACGATCCTGACATGGTCGGGTGGGATCAAGCCATACTCCGCCGCCGACATGAACGGTGACGGGAAACTGGACATCATCTGTACGGCCTCCACTCAAGTTCTGGTGATCAATAATCTGGGCAGCCGGAATTTTGCCGCTCCGATCGCTATCCCCTGCGGTTTCGAACTGGGGCCGTTAGTGACAGCCGACTTCAACGGCGACGGCAAGCCCGACATCGCTGTGGCGGTCGCCAATCATCCCGGCAGTTCGGCATCTGATGCCTTCATCTTTCGAAACCAGGGAGGCGGAGTCTTTGTGCAGGGGCCGAGCGTTACCAGCTTTTGGATCATTGGTGGACTTAAAGCCGCTGATCTCAACGGAGATGGAAAGATCGATTTGTTGTGCTCCATTACCACCGATATTGTCGGGCGCAGCGGTACGAATGTCTGGCTCGGTGACGGGGCAGGGAGCTTCACATTCGCAGGAGGCACCGACACTGGTACCGGCAGCGTGATCCAGACGGCGATTGCCGATTTCAATGGCGATGGCAAACTCGACGTTGCGATCGCGAACTATTCGGATGCCACCATCTCCGCTATTCTCAACACAGGCAACGGAACGTTCGGAGTGCCCGCGACCTACGGAGGGATCGTAAATCCTGACCATATGACTGCCGCCGACATGGACGGCGATGGCCATCCGGATATCATCATCCAGAACAGGGATACCGCGTACTTCACTGTAATGCGCGATCAAAACGGTCTCTTCCCGAACCAGTCGAAGTTCCCCAGTGGGGTGCCATGTGGGCCTCTTACGGTCGCAGACCTGAACGGCGATGGCAAACCGGACGTGATCATAAGCAACTACAACGGCAACGGTGTCGCAGTCATTCTGAACAACGCCCCGTAGGTTCCTGTAGCTGGATCTGCAAGCGGAAGGGTAATCATTCGGCCCAGAAAGTCGAACC
>JAYUMV010000538.1:0-9821 GCA_043762265.1 Chthonomonadaceae bacterium
AGCGGCAACATTGCCACAGCGTGGTTTCCTTTTCGACACGGGAATGAATGTCTTTGCAAATTCAAGACATTACACTCAATTTCCTGCGAGCAGGGAACGGCTATTCCTGTATAGGGAATTCCACTTTGTCGTAGATGTCTGCCAATCGCAACTCGCATTCCAGCGATGCAAAGTGAATGGTTTCTGCGCTCTCCTCGTGGCAGGTGTAGCGCCAGGAGCCGTCCGACTGGCGTTGATAGCGCTCCAGGCGCATTCTGTCCTGAGAGACCAACACATAGTCCGTCAGTGTGGTAATGCGCTGGTAATGGTTGAACTTCAGTCCTCGATCATAAGCCTCTGTCGAAGGAGACAACACTTCGAAAATCAGGGTTGGATTGAGCAGAATATCCTTGTGTCGATCATCGAAATGCGCCTCGCCACAGAGCGCCACGGCATCAGGATAAGTATAGAGCCCGGTGTTCTCCACCCGCACCTTCATGTCATTGTTATAGGCTTTGCACGGGCGCCCTTTAAACTGCATTCGCAGTTCGCTGGCGATCCCAAGACCGATGAGATTGTGAGCCTCGCTCGCTCCTGACATGGCGTATATGACGCCTGCGCAGTATTCGCTCTTGAATTCGGCAGCCCGTTCTCGTTCGAGGTACTCTTGTGGGCTGATATACGGTGGTTTCGCGACAGCAACCATCGTTGTGTTCTCCTTTATCAGGGTTGCACGTCCACTCCGATCCTCTCAGGCATTTAGGAAAGCAGCAGAAGTCGTAATTAAAACAGAAGTTGATGCCGGTTGCGGGTGATGCTCTGGAGCAGGCCGATGCAGGCCATCAGGGTGAGCATGTTGCTGCCGCCTGCGGAGATGAAGGGCAGCGGCACCCCGGCGACCGGCATGATGCCGATATTCATCCCGATGTTCTCCACGACATGGAACGCTAGCATCGAGACGACACCGGTGGCGATCAGCTTTCCGAGCATATCCTCTTCAGCGGCGCGAATCACCTGCACGCCGCGCCACAGCAGCCCGCCATAGAGGATCGCCAGAATCAGCGTGCCGACAAAGCCCAGTTCTTCCCCGATGTCCGAGAAGATAAAGTCGGTCTGCTTTTCGGGCACGTAGCCGTAGCGTACCAGCGAGCCATGCATAAGCCCCGTACCCCACATCTGCCCGGAGCCGATCGCAACATGAGCCTGCCAGACATGATAGCCTTTTGAACTTTTGTCGGCATCGGGGTTGGTGAGCTGATCCCACCAGGTGACGAGGCGTTGCCGCTGGTACCCCTTGATGATCTTGCCCGTGTGCCACAGCATGGCGAACAGCAGAACGCCGGTCATGACGAGAACGAGCAGATGTTTGATCTTCGCCCCAGCGATGAAGACCATCCCGCACCAGATCGCGAGTAGCACCAGTGCGGTACCCAGGTCCGGTTGTTTGAAGATCAGCGCCATGGGAACCGCAATATGCAGGAGGGAAAGCAGAAATGTCCTGGGAGTGTGCAGAGTCTCCTGGTGCTTCGTCAGGAAGATCGCCAGGGTCAGAATGACGCAGAGTTTGGCGAATTCGGAGGGCTGGAACTTGAATCCGGCGATATTGATCCAGCGCGCTGCGCCGTTGATGCCGTGAGCAAACTTCAGGACGACCGTAAGCGCAACGAGGTTGAACCCATAGATATACCGGCCGAAGCGTTCGTAGAAGTGATAGTCTACCAGCGTGGCCGCAACGAGACCCACGGTTCCCAGCACGATCCAGAGCAGTTGACGCTTGTGGTAGGGCGTGGCGTCGCCGTGCGTTACACTGTAGATGATGAGGACGCCGAAGAGCGCCAGCCCATACGTGAGAACCAACAGCGGAATATCGATATTTTTGTGGAGTCGGTTATCCCGCATCATGGGTTGGGCTCAGTTCGGCGGCAGGTGAATCTGCGCCAGTGAGAAGCGGTTGTAGTGCGTTCAGCAGGAGGCCTGCGACCTCACGTTTTGGGAGCAGGGGCAAAACCTGGTTCTGGCCGCTCGGCCAGAGCAATGTGACGATATTGGTATCGGTGTCGAAGCCTGCGCCAGCCTGCGTGACATCGTTCGCCACGACCAGATCCAGATTGCGCCGATGCAGTTTTGCGAGTGCGTTTTCCAGAACGCGCTCCGTCTCGGCGGCGAAACCTACGACGATCTGCCCTGGACGTTTGCGGGCGGCCAGAGTCGCGAGAATATGGGTCGTCTGTCGCAGCGTCAAGGTGATGGTCTCGCCCTCGCTCTCTGACACCGATTTCTTGATCTTCTGCGGGGCGACGGTCACTGGCGTGTAGTCGGCGACAGCGGCGGCGGCGATAAAGAGGTCGCAGGCGTCGAAGCGTTTGGCGCAGGCCTGATACATCTCCTCCGCGCTGCCGACCCGCACGACATCCAGGCCGCCTGGCGCCTCGATGGTCGCATAGCCGCTGACCAGAGTCACCTCCGCGCCGCGCGCCGCCGCTTCCGCCGCGATCGCATAGCCCATCTTACCGCTCGAACGGTTCGAGAGAAAGCGCACCGGGTCCAACGGTTCGCGGGTCGCGCCTGCCGTCACCAGGATGCGTTTGCCCTGCAGGGTCTGGTTCGGCGTCAGCTTGTCTACTACCGCTCGCACGATCTCGTCCACATCGGCCAGTTTGCCGTAGCCCACATCCTGGCAGGCCAGCACGCCGTATCCCGGCTGCACGATCTGCACGCCGCGCCCTTGCAGTGTCGCCAGATTCATGCGCGTGGCAGGATGGTCCCACATCACCGTGTTCATGGCGGGTGCGACCAACAGAGGCGTCGCAAGAGGCGCGGCGAGCAGGCACGTAGAGAGCATATCGTCGGCGAGGCCATGCGCCATCTTCGCCAGCAGATTCGCGGAGGCGGGCGCGACCAGGATCAGATCGGCGGACTGCGCCAGATCGATATGGGCGATACGCTCTGTCTGCGGCTCGTCGAACAGGTCGGTCAGCACCGGATTGCGTGTTAGGGCGCGCAGGGTCGGCACGCCGATGAATCGCTCCGCGTGCGCCGTTAAGACGACGTGGACAGAGGCCCCCAGCTTCCCGAGGCGGCTGCATACATCGGCTGCTTTATAAGCGGCGATGCTGCCGGAAATCCCCAACAGAACTCTTTTGTCCGCAAGCGGTAATGCACTCATGGCACTCATTTCGTATACTTTCGCTCCGCCTCGACGATCGCGCATAGAATGTCGCCTGCGACGTCCAGGTTGTTGTTGACAACCACATAGTCATAGCGTGCCAGAAAAGACTCTTCATAGAGGGCCGTCGTCAGGCGGCTCAGAATGCGTTCTTCACTCTCCGTACGACGTGCACGCAGACGGCGCTCCAGTTCGTCGCGAGAAGGCGGCTTGATATAGACCAGAATAGCGTCGGAAGCCAGTTCATGCACCCGCATCGCGCCTTGCACTTCGATCTCCAGAACGACATCCAGCCCCTGTTCGCGCTGCCGCCGAATACTGTCTGCGGGCGTCCCGTAGAGATTGCCGTTATAAGCGGCATACTCGAAGAAGAACCCCCGTTCGATGCCCTCTTCGAACTGCTCGCGCGTATAGAAATGGTAACTGACACCGTCCTCTTCGCCAGGGCGCGGTGGGCGCGTCGTCGCGCTGATGCTATAAACCAGGTTTTCCACGCGTGCGAACAGCCGCTTCAACAGCGTTCCCTTGCCCACCCCGGACGGCCCCGAGACGACGAACAGCCGTCCTGGCAATATCGCTTCCGGTCCACTTCCGTTCATACCCGCCTTACCCTCTCTTCGGAAGCGTTCTTTGCATCCGAAGTCTTTGCCGTTGCCTCTATTCCTGCTAATGGATTATAGCACTCCGCTTCTCCCTCGTCAAACGCAGCGCCGAAAAGGCCGCCTCCCTTGGATGGGAGGCGGCCCTTTTGTTGGGTGCAGGAGGGGCCAGATCTTCCTCCGCTATGCTTGCGCTATTTCTTGCGACGGCGTCTCAGCACCACGAGTCCGGACATGCCCATCCCGATGAAGAGCGCCACGCTGCCAGGCTCCGGCGTATTGACGGCTACGAAGAGTTCGTAGCTGCCTGCCGCCGCAGAGCTATTGTGGACCTTGAGGAAGAAGTTGCCATTGGCGTTTAGGACCTGGTTCAGCAGGATCGAATCCGTGCCGTATACGGTCCCGGTATTGAAGGTATTGCCGGCGAAGGTAATGTCGTTATTCGAGGCAATCAGGGTGACACCATCCGCGGCATACAGAGAGAGCGTGGTGTCGATCGGGTTGGCGATACGCGCAGCTTGCATGACTTCGCTAAACGTATTCGCCGTCAGCAGTCCTCCTGTATTGCCGGTGAATTTGAACCAGTCGTCAGCTCCGGCCGCGAGGTTGCCGCTGATCACGTTGTCAGCGAAATCTTGCGAGAGCGAGAGCTTCTTGAAATTCAGCGCGAAGGCGTTGGCGGAAGCTGCCTGGTTGCCTGTCACAATCGTATCGCTGGCGGGCGTAGAGGCCGTGAGGCCGCTGCCATACTCCAGTTTGGCCGTCTCCAGATTGCTGAAGGTGAGCGTGTTCAGGAGTTGCGCATCGGGCGCTCCAGTACTCGGGTCAGCCATTACATGGGTGTTCTGGATGCCCTTGGTATTGCCGTAATTCGCAGACGTTATCTGCAAGTCCCCATAGGCATCGAAATGCTGTAGTCCCAGGTCGTGACCGAGTTCATGGGCGGCGACATTGGCGAGCGCTCTGGAGACATTGCTGATAACGGCGGCACGGTTCGCCCCGGTGACCGCGAAGCCGAACAGATCGGTATAGACGTTGGCGTTGTCGTTTTTGGAGAGGTTGCGGTAGTCCAGAAAGGTCGTCGTATCGGCGATGCCCAGGGGAGGAGTCGCCGGATCCGCGTTACCGAAGTGCACGCGCTCGAAGTTCCCTGCGCCGGGCTGCGCCTGCACGAAGTTGACGGTCAGTCCGGTGTAGAGGGTCGCATTGATCGCCTGGATGTTGGCCTGTATCTGGGTGGTTTCTAATGCGGTGAAGTTGCCTCCCTGCGAGGCGGCTCCGGCGGCGGTGGTGATTGTGTCTAGTTTTGCCTGCAGGTTGGTAAAATCCAGCCAGGTAGTCGTCTGTGCTCTGGCGATGGAGGCGCTGCCGAGCAAGCTAAGGAAGAGTGCTCCTGAGAGAAGCGTGGTGTGGAGGTATTGCGAAAATCGTTGTTGCATTGTCACTCCTTGATAAAACACACTCAGATTTCGACTTTGGTGCAGATCGAACAACACTATAAATATTGCAGCGAGAGAGCAAAACTACAACCGGGCGTACGGAAATTAATTTTCCTTGTCCGTATCCAGATAGGTGCGAAGCGTCTTGAGTACTGTGTGCTTGCGTTTACTGACCGCCTGCTGGCTGACCTTGTGCGCCTGAGCGATTTCCGCTTCGGTTTCGCGTTTCCAGAACAGTTGGGTCAGCAGGCCGCGGTCCTGTTCGCCCAGCAGGGAAAGCGCGACATAGAGGTCTATATCTGGAAGCCTCTCCTTGATCGCCAGATTGTTGGCATCTTCCCAGGCGATACAGTGCACCGCCACCGCCCAGTCCTGCCGGTAACGCGCCAATAGTCCGGCCATGATGCGCTGATACAGAAAGGCGTCGCGGGGAATCCCCCGGCTTGTATCGAACTCCACCACTGCCTGCCATCCGATTGCGGCGCCTTGCGCGCGCATCTCCTCCATCCAATCGTAAAAGTTGCAGTTAGGGGGAATATGCCAGAAGCTTACCCGGCGTAAGCAGCGTTCGAGAATAGCGGTCCATTCCGTAGACATCAGCGCCTCCCCAATCGAGGGTGAAATCCCGGCGGCTGCACTCCCCTGAGACTGGGAGACAACGGGAGGGATGTAAAGACGACATGCAGATATTTCCGTGACCAACCAGACAGTGCGCACCGATCCATTTCCACCCTAGTTATACACCACAAAACGCGCTTTCAGGCGATAGAATGCGCATATGTTAGATAATGTACTCTACAGGCAATGCATGCCTAACACTAATTAATCCTATTTTGGTCTAAACGGCTGCCAGAGGATGCTTTCAGGCAAATGGGGGGAGAGAGGATTCGGGGACAAAACGGTAGCCGAGGCCACGCACCGTTTCGATGAATGCGGCGTAGGGAACGGGGAGTTTGGAGCGTACGCGCTTGATCGTCGCATCCACGACCCGCTCGTCGCCTTCGAAGTGCGCTCCCCAGACCTGCATCAGCAGGGATTCGCGGGTGAAGATGCGGCAGCGGTGCGTCATTAAAAACTGAAGCAGTTGAAACTCACGCAGGGTGAGCGGCAGCAGGTGCCCATCGGCGCTCGCGGAGCGGCGGGCGAGATCGAGGATCAGACCACCGAACTGCACACAGTGCTGAGAATCGACCTGCTGAAAACGCCAGAGCAACATCTGCACGCGGGCCAGAAGTTCGTCGGTCTGGTAAGGCGGCAGCAAAAAATCGTCCACGCCCACGATGAGATGTGGCGGATGGAGGTGCGCCCGATGCGCCAGCGCGAGCAGAGGAATGGGATGGGCATTCAGTTGCGCCCTCAACAGGCGGCGAATATGCTGGAGCGCCAGCAGATCTTCCGTCAGTTCCAGGAGAAGCGCATCGGGCGCGAACTCCTCGAATGCCTCCGGAAGATGCCGGTCATCCGGCGACAACAGGCGGACCGCATAGCCCGCCGTTGTCAGGGCTTCCTGTACCTCCAACCAGTATTTCGTTCCGATTAGCAGTAGTCTTTGCATGGTTTGGGTTTAGAAGGGAGCGCACGAATCAGTAGCGATAGTTGAGTTCGAGAAAGCCAAAGACGGAATCTCCGCTCTTGTAGATGGATTTGACGACATCGCCGCCATCGACATAAGAGAGGTAGGCTGTCATCGTCAGGGATTTCACAGGAGCGTAGTCCACGCTGAGATCAAAGAGCGTTCCGAGGGTGCCTTTGCCGTTGCTCGGTCGCCCATTGTACCCGAACACGGAGTTGTTGTACGCTCCGCCGCCCCCATACCAGAGATCGTGGCTGTCCGCGAGCCGTAGGGAGTGAATATCCCCTCGGATCGTGAAGAGGGGTGCGGTCTTGCTGCGGTTGGGAGCGCTGCGTAATATCATCTGGACAAAGATGTCCTGGATATTGGCCTCATTGTAGAAGGGATCGCGAGCGTAGACGCGCGGTGTCGGCAGGATCGGGAAAAAGGTGCCGTGCTGGCCGTTGGTCGCGCTGCCATCGCCACTGCCCAGAAAGTAGCCTGCCCGAAACCAGGGTTTGAGTGGAACCTTCGGAAGTTGATAGCCCACCTCGCCTGCAAAGGCGTAGGCGCCTTGATGCTGCTTCCCCCACTGTCCCGTCTGCCCGGCAAACCAGAGCAGGGTGTCGAGTTTGCCCGCACCCACATCACGAACACGGGTATAGTTGCCGCCCAGCGTTGCGATCCGGATCGGATTTTTGTCTGTGGCACGCGCGACGGCCGTTCGGTTGTCGGTCTTCACATCGCCACGGACATCCTCGTAGTACATCACGAAGAGCCGGCCCTCGCCGACGCTCTTTTTGCCCGCCATCGACTTTGTTAGAGAGAGCGACGCGACACGCACATCGGTCAGGGTATCGCTACCATTCAGGTCGAAGACGCCACGGGTCGGGAACGCGCCCATCAGAGTGGTATGGATCGATTTCTGCTTCGACGAATATTCGAAGCCGTCGAAACTGCGACCGACATCCGAAAAGCCGAATGGGCCGATCAGCCGCTCCGCGATCCTATTCTTTTTGAGCCAGGCGATTGACGGGTCGGTGGAGGTCGTCTCCAAGCCATCGCTGTATTCGAATCGTCCGAGTTTCAGCGCCTGTCCGGGCAGGGTCGGGTCTTTGAACCGGAAGTAGAGTTGGTGGGGAAAGAGGCTGGCTACCTGAGAATGATTGCTCGCGAAGTAGGATGCGCCCTGGCCGAGTTGGCCTTGCGGCGCGGTGGCGATCGCTTTCGTGGGCAGGTTGATAAAGGTCGTGTTCTGCATCTCCAGGAAGAAGTCGTTCTGTGTGGTCTGGCGCGAGACGCCGAAGCGCAGCAGCAAGCCTGCGAAGTTGTAGGCTCCATTGGCTTTATCCGTTGGCCACCAGTTGTAGTTCTCATCGCGCAGCCGCTCCGTCAGAAAGAACTGAAATCCTTTTTTGAGCGGCGCGGGCGCTGCCGGGGTGGAGGGCGCTTTCTGGGCCTGCGTCGGCGCATGGGTTGTGGTACCGGCAGCATCCGGGGCAGAGACGAGGTGCGTCGCCTGCCCCGGTTCCGGCAGCACGGGGGTCTGCACCTGAGCCAGTGCGACTTGTGCGAGCGACAGTGGCCCCAGCGTGCAGGCAGTCAAAATGGTCCTTCGTAGCGACGAATTCAAGGCGGTCCTCCGATTCTCGTGGCAGAGTCTTGTGTAGTAGATTCTTGCTCTGCTTTTTGTGTGGAACAGCGCAGGCGGTACAGCCAAACCAAAGGTCGGGGCCATTCGCGACCTTCACAAACATCCGTTATGCGCCAATGCGATTCGAGCGGCGCAGATCTTGAACTCCGGCATGCGGGAGGTCGGATCGAGCGCAGGATTCGTCAAGAGATTGGCGCACGCGCCGTCTCCCCAGTGAAACGGCACAAACAGGGTGTCCGGGCGAATGGAGGGAGTGATCGCCGCTTTCAGGTCGGCGGCCCCACGACGTGTGGAGACCTGGACCGGATCGCCGTTTTCGATTCCCAGTCGCTTCGCCAGGTCGGGATGGAGTTCGACGATGGCCTGCGGGGCCATCTCCTGGAGCGCCTTCACCCGCCGGGTCTGCGTTCCGGACTGGTAGTGCGCCATGATCCGCCCGGTCGTGAGATAGAGCGGATAGTCGGAGGTCGGCTCCTCGGCAGCAGGCCGATAGGTCACGGGATGGAACCGCGCGCGCCCGTCCGCCGTCGGGAAACTGTCTTGAAACAGGCGGGGAGTGCCCGGATGCTCTTCCGAGGGGCAGGGCCAGAAGACGCCGTCCTCCGCAACGATCCGTTCGTAGGTGATGCCCGCATAGTCCGCAATACCGCCCGCGCTCGCCTGACGCAGTTCGGCGAAGACCGTGCGCGGGTCGGAAGAGAAGAACTCGCCGCGCCCGAGGCGGTCTGCCAGACCTTTCAGCATCTCCAGGTCGCTGCGCACGCCTTCTGGGGGAGCCATTGCCTGCTTACGCAGCAGCACACGGCCTTCCAGATTGGTCATGGTCCCCTCCTCTTCCGCCCACTGGGTGGTGGGAAACACCACATCGGCGCGCTGGGCAGTTTCGGAGAGGAAGATGTCGGAGACCATCAGGAAATCGAGGGCATCCAGGCGCTCCTGGATATGCCCTGCACGCGGCGCGGAGACCGCGATGTTGGAGGCGACCACCAGCAGAGCACGCACTCCCCCCTCCTTGCCCATCGCATCCAGCATTTCGTAGGCCGATTTGCCAGGGCCAGGCAGATCCTCCGGCGCGATGCCCCAAACCTGCGCGACATGAGCGCGGTGCTCCGGATTGTCGATCTTCCGATAGCCGGGCAGTTGATCGGCTTTCTGCCCATGCTCCCGCCCGCCCTGTCCGTTGCCCTGCCCGGTCAGACAGCCGTAGCCGCAACCAGGCTTGCCGACCTTGCCGAGCGCCAGTATCAAGTTGATGAAGGCAAGAACGGTATCTGTCCCTTTGCTCTGTTGCTCCGCGCCGCGCGCCGTCAGGATCATGGCTGTCCTGGCATTGCCGAGCAGATGGGCGGCCCGCGTCATCTGCTGCATCGAGACGCCGGTGATCCGTTCGATATGCTCGGGCCAGCAGGAGGCCAGCACCCGACTCAGCGCC
>JAYUMV010000539.1:0-2241 GCA_043762265.1 Chthonomonadaceae bacterium
CTACTTGGCCGAACTGCTGCTCAGCAAAGGCTACAAAGTCTTCGGGGTCGTCCGCCGCGCCAGCACCGAGAGTTTCGAACGCATCGGCCACATCAAAGACCAGGTCACGCTGCTTCAGGCAGACCTGCTCGATCAGTACTCTCTGATCGACGCCCTCAAGATCGCGGATCCCGACGAAGTCTACAACCTTGCCGCACAGTCCTTTGTTCCGACCAGTTGGAACCAGCCTGTTCTCACCGGAGAGTTCACCGCGCTCGGCGTCACACGGGTGCTCGAAGCCATTCGCCTCGTCAACCCTAAGATCCGCTTTTACCAGGCCTCCAGCAGCGAGATGTACGGCAAGGTGCTCGAGACCCCGCAGCGCGAAACGACTCCTTTCTATCCCCGCAGTCCCTATGGCGTCGCCAAGGCCTATGGCCACTACATCACCGTGAACTACCGAGAAAGCTACAATCTCTTCGCGGCCTCCGGAATCCTGTTCAATCACGAATCCCCCCGCCGTGGCCTGGAGTTCGTCACCCGTAAGGTCACCAATGCCGCCGCCCGCATCAAGTTGGGGCTGGACAAAGAGCTGCGCATGGGCAACCTGGACGCACGCCGCGACTGGGGCTTTGCCGGAGACTATGTCGAGGCGATGTGGCTGATGCTCCAGCAGGACACTCCGGATGACTATGTGGTTGCGACCGGCGACACACAGACCGTAGAGGCCCTGGTGCAGGTCGCGTTCGAGCGCGTCGGCCTGGAATGGCAGAAATACGTGGTGCAGGATCCTGCCTTCTACCGTCCGGCGGAAGTCGATCTGCTGGTCGGTGATCCTGCGAAAGCCGAGGCTCAGTTGGGCTGGAAGCCGAAGGTCGGCTTCCGCGCGTTGGTGGAGATGATGGTCGATTCCGATGTAGCGCGTTGGGAAAAAATGCTTCGGCATCAAGAGTAGAAAGGAAGAGAACGTTGCCTCAGGAACCGATGCGTATCCTCATTACCGGAGCCAACGGCTTTGTAGGCCGACATCTGATCGCCGCCCTTCAGGCGGCAGAGCATGAGTCGCCCTGTCAGATATTTGCCGCCACACACGCTACTCCCGAAAGCGGGGACCGCATCGAAGGGGCAATGCACATAGAGCAAGTGCCTCTTGACATCCGGGACGCAAAGAGTTCTCAGATCCTGCTGGCCGATCTTCGCCCGACGCATGTGGTACACTTGGCAGCGCGGGCTTCCGGAGCCGATACCGATACGGAGACGGTCTTCGCCGTGAATGTCGAGGGCACCCGGCATCTGCTGAATGCCGCCCGGTCTCTGGCCGAACCGCCCCGCGTGCTGCTGGTCAGCACCGGTTACGTCTATGGGAATACCGACGCCGAGCGCCCGGCGCTTGAATCGGATCCGCTGGCTCTGCCCGGTAAATTCGGAGCCTATACCGACAGTAAGATCGCGATGGAGGCGGTCGCCGCAGAGTACCCCGATCTCGCATTCGTCGTCCGGGCGTTCTCTCATACCGGCCCTGGTCAGGCTCCTACGTTCGCGATCCCGGCCTTTGCGCGTCAGTTGGCGCGCATCGAAAAGGGAGAGCAGAAGCCGCACATTCGGGTGGGCAACCTGGAGGCGATACGCGATCTGCTTGACGTGCGGGATGTGGTGACCGCCTACCGCCTCTTGTTGGAGAGAGCCATCCCCGGCGAGACCTACAACATCGCAAACGGCAGTCCGATCTCGATGCGCACCGTCCTCAACCGCCTCCGCGCCCTCTGCGCCAAGCCGACTACCGTGGAGATCGACCCGAACCGTCTCCGACCCGCCGACATCGGCTGCTCGACGGGGGATGCGCTCAAACTCCGCACCGTAACCGGCTGGCAGCCGGAGTATGCTCTCGACACCACCCTCCTGGATACGCTTGCCTACTGGCGCATGGAGGGGGCTTAGATTCGATATTTTAGATTCGACATTGGAAATGCAGCGAGGCAATCCCGTGAATGGAATTGAGCAGATCGCATTTGGGAAAGAGACGCTGTCGGTGGCGACTGCCGCCATCGAATCGGCGGCCGCACGCCTGAACGCATCCTTTGTCCAGGCGCTCGATCTCCTCGATGCCTGCCGGGGTAAGGTAATCACGACGGGCGTAGGGAAATCGGGGATCGCGGCCCGGAAGTTGGCGGCAACACTTACCTCGACCGGCTGTCCCGCCGTTTTCCTCCATCCCTCCGAAGCGATGCACGGCGATCTCGGTATCGTACAGAAGCAGGATGT
>JAYUMV010000540.1:0-5287 GCA_043762265.1 Chthonomonadaceae bacterium
TCGGCGCGGACAATCAGACCGTCGCTGCGGGAACTCAGGACGGCAAAGTCCTGTTCTGGGATGCCAAACAGGGCAAACTGCTCCATACGGCAACGCTACAGAAATGAGGGCGCGAAAAATGGCTTTGCGGCGTGCAAGAGTGTCATGCGTTCTCTCCGGCTTCCTGCTCTGTCTGGTGCTGCTCTGTCTGATAGGGAACCGCACGGAGGCGGATCCGCCGAAGCCGGAGGCCGCTCCCAAGCCGGAGATCAAATCGGTGACGCCCAAAGGGGTGCAGGCCGGACGCACGACGATCGTGCTAATCTACGGAGAGAACCTGACGACGAAAGAGATCACGGTCGCGAAACTGCCGGTCAAGGCGAAACTGATCGAGGTCAAAGCCACGGATCCCAAGCTGAAACTGTCGGGCAGCAAGGCGGTCTCGCTGGAAGTGACGGTCGGAGCCGACTGCCCGCCGGTGAGCGTGGAGTTGACCCTGGTGCAGGCAGACGGCACGAAGGTGGTCACGCCGCTCGCGGTAGTGGAGAACGTTGCGCAGGAGGTCGTGGTCAAGAAGCCCGCCGAGACCTTTCCACAGGCGATGCCGGTGCCGGGACCCTCGGTGGCGATCACAGGGCAGTTGAACGGGAACGTGCCGGATCTGTTTCGTCTGGACGCGAAAGCGGGCGAAACCTGGGAGATCTACGTTGCGGCAGGGCGGATCGGATCGATGATGGACCCGGTCCTGCGGCTGCGCGACAGTAGGCACATTCCTCTGGCGCTCTCGGCGGGAGACAAAAAAAAGGACCGTCATCTGGTCTTCCATGTCCCCATGGATGGCGCGTACTATATCGAACTTACCGAAGGCGAATCGAAAGGCGGCGCAGGCTACGACTATCGCCTGACCGTTCTCAAAAAGTAATCTACTGCAAGAAGGACATTTCCCGTGAGTGAAACAACCGTGGCCCCGACGATTCGGGGCATCTTGTTCGATCTGGATGGCACGCTCGGCAATACCCTGCCGGTCTGCATCGGCGCCTTTCGGCGGGCCATCGAGCCATTCGCAGGCCGCGAACTTAGCGATGCCGAGATCATCGCCACTTTCGGGCCGTCGGAAGAGGGCGCCGTCCATGTGCTGGCGCCCGGTCACGCCGCAGAGGCCCTGGCCGCCTACCTGCACCACTACGCCCTCCTGCACGACTCCTGTCCCGAACCCTTTGCTGGCATTATCGAACTTCTGACCGACCTCAAAGCGCGTGGAGTCAAGCTAGCCCTGGTCACCGGCAAAGGGCAGGGCAGCGCCGACATCTCGCTGGCCCGCCTGAACCTCGCCTCCTTCTTCGAGCATATCGAAGTCGGCTCTCCCCTCGGTCCTCGCAAATCCGACGCCATCACCGAGATCCTGTGCCGTTGGGACATGGAACCGAGCGCCGCTATCTACGTCGGCGATGCCCCGAGCGACATCCCTTCCGCCCGTCGCGCCGGAACTGCTGCTATCGCCGCCGCCTGGGCCACCACCGCCGAGCCCGAACTTCTTCAGGCTGAAAAACCCGACGCGCTGTTCCTCACCCTCGCCGACTTCGAAGCCTGGCTCCTGCCACGAATCGTCTGAACCAAGATCGAAAAATAACCGATGGACAGACAGAAACTCAAACGACTTCTGATCGGCAAGTTGATTTTTAAACGCTTTGTCCGCACCGTAGTTCTTACGCTGGTCGGATTCTATCTGGCTCTGTTCTGCTACGCCTTTTTCTTCACGGAACAGACGATTTTTCATCCGTCTCCCGCCTCGTATCGGGATAACGAACGGATCCTCAAGCTGCCTTCTGGAGAGGGCACAGCGATTTCAGCCGTCTATCTGCCCACTCCCTCTGCGCGTTATACTCTGCTCTATAGTCACGGCAATGGCGAAGACATCGGGCAGTTGCGGTCGATGTTCACAAAACTCCAGGGCATGGGGTTTTCTGTATTGGCGTACGACTATCATGGGTATGGAACGAGTCCGGGCAGACCTACGGAAGCGAACGCCTATCGGGATGAAGAGGCAGCCTACGATTATCTGATCAAGACACGCGGCGTCCCTGCGAAGCGGATTATCGCGATTGGGCATTCTCTGGGCTCCGCGATGGCGATCGATCTGGCCAGTCGGCGACCGCTGGGCGGACTCATCATCGAAAGCGCCTTCGTCTCTGCTGATCGTATCGTGACGACGATCCCCCTTCTGCCTTTCGATAAGTTTCAGAACCTCGCGAAAATCAGCCAGGTTCACTGCCCGGTGTTAGTTATGCACGGTAAGCAGGACAGGACGGTGCCGTTCTGGCACGGAGAACGGCTCTTTGCGGCGGCGAACGAACCTAAACGTGCCCTCTGGATCGAAGACGCTGGCCACAACGATCTGTTTGACACCGCAGGACCGCGTTACGAACAGGCATTGCAAGCGTTCGTCGCCCTGATCGAATCGAGGCAGCCTTGATGAACCGCAAAAAACGTACTCTCGCTCTTTTGGTGGTGACCCTAATGGCGCTGATCGGCCTTCCGGCCTGGAAGATGTGGCGGTCGGTACAGCAGGAAAATTTGAACAGGGCGCTACTCGCGGCGACGAAGCAGAACCAGACGAACGAGGCTTTAGCCGCACTGGCGGCTGGAGCCGACGCCAATGCAAGCACCCACGGATCGCCCTCTTTCTGGGCGCTTCTGGACACGCTCTTCCACAGCAGAGAAACACCTCTCCCCAATACCATCGTGCCGACGGCCTTGATCTATGCGGCAGAACATGACAATCTGGTTGTCATAAAGGCTTTGCTGGCGAAAGGGGCAGACACGCATCCGACAGCGGAGTTTGGCTGGAATGCTTTCCGATTCGTTGCCTTGAAGGCTGATGTCCCAGCCATGCAGGCGCTCATACAAGCGGGCGCCGATATCGACGGTTTCGATGCGCAAGGCGATACCGCCCTGATGAACGCTTCCCTCTTGGGGCGTCGGAAGACGGCCGAGGCGCTACTGGCTGCCGGAGCGAAAGTCAATCTCGCAGGCGCGACCGGGGAGACTGCTCTGGACGACGCGGCGGGATCGGGATGGGACGAGGTTACAGAGCTTCTGCTCGATCACGGCGCGACGGTGAATACGGTGAATGAGAACGGTCAGACGGCTCTAATGCTCTCCGTAAGTCATCCTGCCGGTTCGAGCGCTCTCTCCCGGCAGTTCTACAAACGCTATCTGCATATCATGCAGGTGTTGCTTGCCAGAGGGGCGGAGGTCAATCGGAAATCGCAAAGAGGTCTGACAGCGTTGATGTATGCGGCCGTGGCGGGAAACGCGGAGATGGTCGATGCCCTGCTGAAGAGTCATGCGGATGTCGATGTCCGCGATGCAAAAGGCAACACGGCGCGGAGTTTTGCGCTGCACAGGGGACGTACTGCCGTCGTCCAACTTCTCGACAAGGCAGGCGCGAAGTAGCCACCTCACAAGAGGCTGGATTGGATCGCTTACCCATTCACGGCAGAAGCAAAGCGTGCCTGCTTTCCGCAATCAGAGCCGTTTGCTAGCGCCGAGGGCTCGTGCTATAATAGGCTGATTTGAAGTGTTCCCGTGAATGGATTCCCGTGGAAGCCAATCAAGCGCTTCCTGAAAGAAAACATGCACTATAAAATCGAGGAGAAGCCGGACCCGTCTGTCTGTCCGCAGAAGTTCTGTTTTTGTTGGCGCATGGGGAAAGTTATCACCGCGAAGCACCCAGAACCGCCGACGGTTGCGCAGGGGTGCCGAAGTCCGTTTGGAGTCTGTACGCGTCTGGATCCTGTGAACGGCGACCACGACTGGTACGAGCCGCACGAACCCAACCTGAGAGAGGCCGGCCTGCCCTGGTTCTACTTCATTGTCTCCCCCGATGGACTGACGCCAACCTCCAAAGCAAGATATATTGTGGAGAGCGAAGCGATGTGGAGGCAGGAACGCTGGAAAGCACCGAAACCGAAGTAGTGGGTGCGGTGTCGAGACGGCATACTGTCTCTTCGCTTCTCCAGCGATAAATCGTGGGAGTTTTATCCGTGCTGCCCATGCTGGGTAGGAAGAGGTACGAAGATGTTTCCCTTGCAAATCACCGATCCCTCGGGCGCCGACGGGTCTATCGCAGATCCGAATAATCCCGTGTTATCGCGGGAACTCTACGAAAAGATCCTGCACAACGCCACCATTCCGGTACTGCTCTTTTTGATCTGGTTTAGTTGGTTTCTCATCAATCGCCTGATGAGCCCGGCGCGACGGCAGGAGCGCCGTAACCGGGAGATCCGCAAAGCGGTCGCAGCACGCGAGGCGCTGAAGGCACAACACGAACAAGAAGCGAGTACCCCCGAAAACTAGCCGACTCTGCGCCGCAACAGAAAAGATTGAGTTGTGCAGTCTTTAGTTATAGCAAATCGACGCCGTCAGTCCGATGTGCCCTCTGCACCCTACATCCTGAATATCGAGCCACTCTACTACTGCAATCTTGACTGCCCCCTCTGTGATCGCCAGATTTTCCCGCTTGCCCGCAAACAGGACGCCGGACGCCTCCCTCGCAAAATCATCGATAAGATCTTTCAGGAGGTCGGCGACTATCTGGTCCATAAACATAATATCCACGAGGTCGAGGAGGCGCAAAGGATCGCCGAGGAGCTGAACGTTATCATTCGTTTTGCGCCTCTGCGAGGGATGGAGTGAAACCAAAAACTTCAGGATTACTGGCTGCCGGAGGTGGAAAAATGGCGGGAACGGCGGCAGAGCGAAGGGACCACGATCTACTCATGGCCTTGTTATTTTTTGTGGCGTGCGCTGATTATCAACTCGAACGCCAAACTGGCGCGCTGCCTGATCTATCAGAACGTCGCCCAGTACGGCCATCTGTAGGAGTTCAGGCGAAACGAGTGCCGGGGGGGAGGCGGAGGCCGCGAGCCCAGGCGTCTGCGGGCATGCGTTTGCCGCTGTCGGGCTGCGTTTCGGTCAGGAGGAGCGCAGTGCCCTCCCCGGCGGCGACCAGAAGCCCGGCCGGATGTTTGGCGAGGGCAAGGATGGTGCCGGGCGCTGCGGGTTCCGTGGGATCAGGAGCGACCTGAGAGGCCCAGATCTTGATGCGGCGACCCTCGATTTCGGCGAAGGCGCCCGGCTTCGGGCTGACGCCGCGAATACGGTTGTGCAGAGCGTAGGCCGGTTCCGCCCAGGAGAGCAGGCCGTCCGTAACGGTAAGGGCAGGGGCGAAGGTCGCTTGCGTGGGATCTTGCGGGCGGCGTGGCAGAGTGCCTGCCGTGAGGCCGTCCAGGGTTTCGACGAGAAG
>JAYUMV010000541.1:0-10559 GCA_043762265.1 Chthonomonadaceae bacterium
GAGACAGAGCAGGTGGCGGCGCAGGCCATTGGCAGATCGCCGACGACGGGAATATTGATGCCGTTGCGATCCACATAACCCGGCACTTCGATGATGCAGCCGTTCGGGAGGTTGGTGATGATATTGTCGTTGACGACATTGAAGTGGCCGCGATAGACACGCCCGGTCTCCAGCGATTCGATGATATAGGAGCCGTGCTCTTCGCTGCGCTTCTCGGGGACGAACTGAGGCGGATCCTGTATCAGCCAGTTGGGGAAATCGGTCTCGAACCAGTTGCGGCCTTCGGTGCAGACACGTAGATAGCCACCCGTCTCGCCGTTGATCCAGGTCGAAAGGTCGATCCATTTGTTGATCTGATCCAGGCGCTTGCGATACCAGGGCAGATACTCGCTCAGATGGCCGTTGCTCTCGGTGCTGTAGTAACCGAACCGTTTCAGCACATCGATACGGACCTTCTCGGTGGTCGGATACTGGGGATGGCCCTGAAAAAGCTCCAGCAAGCGCGGCACGAGATCGATTCCACGCCAGACAGCCCGCGTACACCATGTCTGATGATTGATCCCCGCAAAGACGAAGTCGATGTCCGCCCGCTTTACCTTCTCGTCCTCGCCGATCAGGCCTTCGCGCTTCGCCCATTGCTCCACGCACGACGCGATCTGATGCTGCGCTCCCTGCACCCCATGACACAGCCCGACCGTCTTCACCCCGCCGTACTGGTTGCAGGCCCACGTGAGCATCGCCATCGGGTTCGAGTAGTTCAGGAACAGCGCACCTGGCTTGGCCACCTCCCGAATATCCTTGCAGAAGTCGAGCAGAGCCGCAATGCCGCGCTGCGCATACATGATGCCGCCCGCGCAGATCGTATCGCCAACGCACTGATCGATACCATATTTCAGCGGAATGTCGATGTCGCCCTGGAAACCCTCCAGACCACCCTGCCGGATCATGCACATCACATAGTCAGCATCGGCGATGGCGGCGCGGCGATCCGTCGTCGTCACGACTTTGGCAGGCAGGCCATTCCCTTTGATGTCCCGCTCCGCGAGTTGCGCGACCATGTCGAGGTTCTGCTGGTTCAGGTCGGTAAAGGTGAAGGTGGTCTCCGCGAACTCGGGCACCGTCAGTAGGTCGCCCATCAGTCGGCGCGTAAAGCCGATAGATCCGGCTCCGATCATAGCAATCTTGAGAGGCATAACGACTCTGTCTCCTTCACGTCAAAAATGGAACCGGCCGCATCAGAAACGCGGCGGTGCGGCTACAGGGAAATATACAAGATAGGAGTACGTTTTCCCTTTGCAGAGTTCTGAAAACATCTACGGGGTAGGTCCACTCTCCCCTGCTAACGATCTCTCCGCGCAACCTAACCCCCCGGCCCCCTTCCCGACTTCGTTCGCTCCACTCACCGGGAAGGCGGGGCCGGGGGAGTTAGGTCGCCCGTTCAAGCGCAGAGCAATCGATTCGGCTTCCAAAGGGTGTTTAGATCTCGGGCGTTATACCTCTTCAAGAGAGTTTTCCCGCTGGATCGCTTCGGCGCGGGCGAAGACGCGACGGGTGAGGTCACTATGATTCTGCTCGGAGGAGGCAAGGCTCTCCGCTGCTCCTATGGGCGCAATGTCGAGTGATTCCAGACGGGCGAATACGGGTTTCATCGCCGCTTCCGGATCACGGAAGAAGGCGCTGCCGCGAATGCGGGCAAATGTCCACCCCAATCGCTCCAGGAGCGCCTGCCGCGCCATGTCCTCCGACAGTTTCTCCAGGGGATGGTAGCGGTCGCCGTCGCACTCGATGGCGAGGCGTTTTTCTCCGTCGTCCACTACCATGTCGATGCGATAGCGCCCTACCTGCCATTGCGGCGTCACGCGATAGCCTCTGTCGAGAAGTCGGCGGATGACCTCGCGTTCGAACTCCGATTCCGCCTTTTCCTCGATGCCCTGGAACTCCTTGAGGGCTGCCTGCGGATCAAGCGCATGCGAGATGAGCGCCCGTCGAATATCGAGGGACTGCAGATCGACGTCCGGCTGGAGGGAGTAGACGACCCACATCTGATCTCGGGCGCGGCTGGCAGCGACGTTGTATCGCTTCTTGTACATCGCGTTCGCGCCGTCCGCGCGTAAGGTGAGCGGTCCTCCGGTCGGGCCATCGACCACGGAGAGGAACATCACATCGCGTTCATCGCCTTGAAACTGCGGCGGCATGCCGCACATGATCCGCCGCTCCTCGTATTCGCTGGGAGAGAGCTTTTGGCGCAGGAGCGTCTCGATGCGGCGGGCCTGTTCCTCGCCCAGCAGGGAGATGACTCCGAACGTAGATCCGGCGTACTCCGGCTGCTCTATCGCCGCGCAGATCAACGCCGCGACCGCCTCCGCTTCCCGCACATTGACCTTCTGGTTCGACGCAGCGGCCCGCACCCGATAGGGGACCACATGAGGGCGCAGACGGCACGCAGACATATCGCGCAGGGGCTTGATGCGCCCACCATAACTCAGCTTGTTGCTGAAGGCGATGATCTCCGCCGCGCAGCGGAAATGTTCTGTCAGACAGATGTGGCCGCCGAACGATTCGAGGGCGATGTCGTACATCGAGCGCTGGCCGTCGTAGAGGATCGCGTTGGGAATGCCTGCCAGATGCTCGTCGATGAGGCGCTGGGTCGTGTCGAGGCGATCCCCGACCGCGTCCGGGCTGACCTGCTCGTTGTCGCCGACGATCACCACCGAATTCGCCATGTAGAGCGGGATCAGGCCCATCGCGTCCGCCTGACTTGCCTCATCGATGATCACGACATCGAAGCGCGTCGTGCCGGGATCGAAGTTCTCGACCAGCCGACTCATCGGCATGATCCAGACCGGGACCGCGCTGCGGGAGTCCTGCATCTTCAGGCGGGCTTCCTGCTGCAAACGCGCCGCCCGCTTGCCCGTCCCTTTGCCGATCTTCTTGACCAGGTTCAGCCAGCCCATCAATGCCTGTCGTTGTGGCAACGAGGTACGCCGGATCTGCGAGGCCCAGGCGCGCCGCTCGACCAGTTCTGCGGTGGTTAAACGCAGTTCGCTGCCTAGTTGCTCGCGCTGACGCTCCAACTCTTCCGGGGACTGGCGGTCGCGCCGCGCCAGTTCGTCCGATAGTTGCCGCCACTCCCAGGCAGGAACAGCGTCGCCGGGAGGCTGGGCTGCGTCGTGCGGCGCCTGTCGGCCGCGAATGGCCTGCGCCCATCCCGGCGCGACGGCTTCCAAACGCTGAAGCAGTGTGCGCCGTTGATCGTACGCCGTCCGCTCCGCCAGCAACTCGGACAGATGCAGGTAGGCGAGACGGTAGGTCTCCGCATCCCACACCAATACGGCTGCTTTGAGCCCCGCTGTCGCCTGGCTCGGCGATTCTCTCTCGAATCGGTCCAACGTGGCGACCAGTCTCTGGCTCTCGGCGTTGATCTCCTGCATCCGGATCTGCGCACAGTGGGCGGTGAGGAGGGCGACCAGATCCGGGACAACACGGCTGGCCAAATCGGGAGCGCTCTCTCTACGGAACGTGCCCGCCGGAAAGCGCAGCCAGTATTGCCCCCAGGCGAAGCCTAAGCCCGTCAGCGCCTGCTCCAACGGCTGCCACACCTCCGAGAACCAGCCCAGACGACTGTGCAGCGTCGGAAGGTAGCCCTGGCAAAAGCGCTCCGGTGCGCCAGTTGTTGTAGGGAGCGCTGGCCCCCCAATCGTTGTCACTTGCAACTGCCAGCGACGAATCAGGTCGGAGCGCTGACTCTCCAGACGCACCAGAGACAACAGCGCGGAGAAATCCTCCGGTCTTTCCGGCTTCCTGCCCTTGACGGTGACACCCGCGATGAAACTCCGCCAAGTCGGTTTGGTCAGCAAGGTGAACGCGTTGAGACTGCTGCCGCGTTGCAGATGCGCCGTGATCTCTTCCAACACATGCGCCTGCTCTTCCTTCGACAGGGCGGCATGCAGCACAGGGTTCTGCTCCAGAACGGCCCGTTCGGCGCGAATGGCCTCCGCATCTACCTGAGCGACCAGGGTGAACAGCGATTCCCAGATCCGATACCGCTCCGGATTCTGCCCCGCATTGACGAGCTCCCACTCCCAGGCTTCCGCGTTTTGAAGCGAACCGATGCCGGAGGTGAGGCTCTGCGAAAGCCGAACCAGTGTCTCGATATCACTTTGAGAAAGCGCCTTCGTCCACAATACCGGGACATCCGCGTCCGCATGGAGTTGACATTCGGCACTCTCCGCCAGCAGATTTTGCCACGTCTCTGGGCTGAGCAGCGAGGCGAGATCGGGCAGTCTGCCGTCGAGTTCGCGCTCTTCCTGCGCGGAGATATGCAGGCTGCTGGCATAGAGCTCGGCGATCTCAGCGTCCAGTAAGGGCAAAGAAGCGGAGAGCATGATCGGAGTCGGGATCCAGTCGAACTTGCCTCTTCCGTCCCGGACTCGCCGAGCGGCGTCCGAGGGCAGGATCTCACGGCCTTCGAGGATGAGCGCGCGATACTCGTTACCACGCGTATCGAGCAGATCGGCCTCCAACTGAGCCAGTCGGCGCAGAATCGATTCGCGCCGGGTCTTGAGTTGAACCGCCTCCGCCTCCAGCGTCTCCGCATTGCTGCTGGAGAGTCGTTCGACAATCGCCCCCACCGAGGTCTGCAACTGACTGCGGCCAGCGCTGTCGCTCTCCAGAACGCTGACGCACAGGGGCTGCAAAGGGGGAACGATCTGGTCCCGCAGGACGCGCAGCGCCTTGGCAGAGTAACTGGTCACCAGAATCGTTTTGCCCTGCGCCAACAGATGCCCGACCAGATTGGCGATGGTGTGCGTCTTGCCCGTGCCCGGCGGACCCTGCACCAGTACGCATCCGTGCCGTTCCAGCCGCTCCGCGATCTGCAACTGCTCTTCGTTCGCAGGCTTGCTGAACAGAATCTCCGGAATCTCAGAGGAAGTCTTCGGCTCGGTGAGACCGCTCATTTGCCCGAGATCGTTGTTCTCTGCATCCGGAACGCCGACGATGCGTCGCAGCGAAGTGGGAAGCGTCGGGCGCTCTTCGATCTGAGATAGGATCGATTCAAGAGCGGTAGAGTACCCGGTGGGGCGGTTCCGCAGGAAGACGACCGGCGCAAGCCCGATGCGAGGGTAGTCCTCGAAACCCTGCGGGACGCCGCCGCCTTCCACGAACTGCCCTCGTGCGTCCAGGCGGGTGCTGAGAGCACGGAGGAATGCGGGGAGAGCAGGATCGTCGGGAAGCGTCAGCGCCAACGTATCCAACTCCTGCCGCGCCTGCGCGATAACATGGCCGTCGATGCCTTCGAGCGCCTGGAACATGGCCGTATAGAACTCCACCGGCTGTTCGGTCAGGCGCAGCACAAACTCCGGAATACCGGGATTAAACTCCAGTTGCAGGCGTTGTAAAAGAACCGGATGATGGAGGTTGATCGTCTTGCGCCAGTTCAGAATTCCCTCGCCAAGCGCCAGTTCCAGCCGTTCGCCCTCGCGTTGCAGTTGACCGTAGACCTCATACAGGCTCTGAAACAACCCCATCGCAGCACGCGCCGGGCGTTCCGTGGCCTGCCATACACGCCTCTTTTCCTGCCAGATCTGCGTGCGCCGAACCCGATCCGCATCCGCGTCGAACAGCGTGACGACCGGCGTTCCGTTCGGCAGCAGATCCGTCTTCTTGGACTTGAACGAAGCCTCTACGTCCGGATTTTCCCAGCCGGGTTCTAACCAGAGGACAAGTTCCTCGGACGGAGCGGGGCAGGAGACCAGTTCCGGACGACCGACACGCAGCAAAACCTCCGCAGCGTTCTCGGAGGGAAGTGGCTCTTTGTCCGAATCGTCCTGCCCGAGATCCTCGGAATCGGCCGCATGGTACTGGAAGGGGATCACGCACGGATGCTGGGGCAGGTCGTGAAACCAGAGGCTCCATCCATACTCTTGAACAGAGAGTCGGATAGGGTTGCGGATCTGGTTGTAAGCCTGTAGGTAACGAAAGATTCGAGTGACACGCTGCTGCGCCATAGTCTCGGCGGACAAACTATCCATTCATAATTTCCTTGACATATGGTGTGCTCGCCGTCTAGCGCCGTTTGCGGCGAAACTTGAGGCGCTCTTTGAGCTGCTGCCAGACGTTGAAGACGATGGGGCAGACGGAGGTGTTGTCGATCATCATAAAGGTCCGACTGCGAAAGTCTTCCGAATGAAGGTACGGAAAGTCGTGGCAGGCCTGTGGGCGATCCTCGTAGACGGAACACCGATTGTCCTCTCCCAGAAACACGCAGGGCGTCGATTTCAGAAACTGGGTTTGATATTCGTCGATCCCGACATACTGTTTGGCGAACTGTTGCGTCGTCGTTTTCAGACGTTGAGCCAGACGCTGGATGTCCTTATCGTCCACGACGATTTGAAGCGTACGGCAGCAGTTGCCGCATTTCAGGCAGTCGATCTGCTTCCAGACCTCCTCTGTCGTCTCCTGCACCATGGCATCCAACTCCACGTTGGAGAGGTTGAGGCGGCCTTTCAGGAAAGCCCGAAAGGCAAAGTCTTCACCTTCATTATGCCGTGAATAGCGCTGGATCAGCGGAATGTCCCGAATGAGTTTATCCGGCATCTCTTTGTCTCCATGCCACTCTCCCCTGGAGGAGAAGATTTAGAGTGTTTTTACCGTCAGGAGAGTGGGCGGCGTGTTAGTGATCTGGATCGGGTTGCGCAAGGGACGGCCCATCCGGTTCCACGCGACCTCCATCATGTCGCCGTCGGCGAGGGTTACGCCGTCCCCGAAGCTAAAGGCGTCCGCGCCAAAAAAGTGCACGTGCAGGTCACCGGGGCGACAGTGCAGGGGATATTTGAAATGGTGGTATTCGAGGTTGGCCAGACTGTGGACCATGTTCGCCTCGCCGGTCTCGATCTCGTGGGACCAGAGCGTGGTTCCGCCGCGCTCCACGCGCACGGTCCCGCTGAGATTGGCGAACGTTTCGTCCAGCACGATCTCCGGGCCGATAGAGCAGGCGCGCAACTTGGAGGGGGCGAGATAGAGGTAGTTTTTGCGCTCCATCTGATGGTCGGAGAACTCGTTGCCGGTGACGAAGCCGATGCGATAGGGCTGCCCGTCTGGCCCCACAAGATAGATGCCCGCGACCTCCGGCTCCTCGCCGCCATCGTCTGCAAAATTGGAGACTTCCAGGGGTTCCCCATGCGCCCTTAAGAGCGTGCCGTTGCCCTTATAGAACCATTCCGGCTGCACCCCGATTCGGCCTGGCTCTGGACGTCCGCTCTCCTCGCCCCACTGATAGATTTTCATGCTGTCGGTGATCGGGGGCGCCGCAACCGCCGGGCCGCCGTTCTGATGCATCGCATCCCGGTTGGCCGCGCTCTTCTTGTGGGTCAGTCCGGTGCCACTCACCACGCAACGCGCCGGTTCCTTCGGATGGTCGGCGGCGGGCAAAAGTTTCCATTCCGACGCTCCGCTATAGACCGCATCGTACTCCAGCATTGTGTCGGAGAGGTCGGCGGTGAGCAGCGCTTGCAGTGGCTGGGACGCCTCGATGGCCTGCGTAGCGGCGTCAAAAATCGACGCGAAGGTCTGCATCAGGCGCAGTTGAGGCTCGGCGACGAGCGCGAGGCGGCGGCCTTCGACCGGATGTTGAATTTGTACAAGACGCATGGGATGGTTTCTCTTCTTTTTTAGGGGTTATGGCATGGCGACGAAGTCGATGAAGCCGTGTTCGACATCGGTTTGAACCAGACGCACCTGGACCCGGTCGCCGACGTCCAGGCCCTCTTCGTGGGCGACGACGCGGCCTTCTACCGGGGGATGGAGCAGGCGCACAAAGGTGCCCTTTGCCATCGCCCCGGTGACGATCGCATCGTACACCTGGCCGATGTGCGGGTGCAGGAGATCGGCGGCAGCGACCTTGCGCATCAGGCGTTCTACTTTGCGCGACGCGCTCTCTCGGAGGTTGCACTGGCGGGCGATCGCGGTCAAATCCTGGGGCGAATAGGGGGCCGGTTGATGAGCCAGATACGCCTTCAACAGCCTCTGAATAACCAGGTCGGTGTAACGGCGGTTCGGCGCAGTGGAGTGCGTATAGCTATAAGCGGCGAGACCGAAATGCCCGTGTATGTCGGCTTCCGAGCGGACCAGGCTGTATTCGCCCGGCCCCAACAGTTTGACGATGGTCAGGGAGAGATCGCAGAAGTGCGTCGGATCTTGCGCCTTACGGGCGACCAGAAATTCGGAGAGGGCGACCGGGTCGGCCTGAGTCGGCAGGGCATAGCCGAAACCCTGCGCGACAGCAACGATACGCGGCCAGCGTTCCGGCGAGCGCACCACCCGCTGTAAGGAAGGAATGCCCGCTTTCAAGAGCAGCGAGGCGATGGTCGTATTCGCGGCGATCATCAGGTTCTCGATCAGGAGTTTGGCGTCATTCTTCTGGGGCAGGTCCAGGCCGACCACACGGCCATTCTCGATGACCGGTCGGGCCTCGACCGTATCAAACTCCAACGCCCCGCGCCGGGTGCGGAGGGCCTGAAGGCGTTCGGCGGCCTCCTGTTGCAACAAAATTTGGTGGTCCAGTCCTGCCAGGCCACCGGGAACAGGCGGGCGCGGCGCTTTCGACTCCAGCCACGAGCCCACCTCCTCATAAGTCAACTGCGCCTGGTTCCGCACGAACGCCCGATAGACCGACTGGCCGATGACATCCCCAGAAGCAGAGATCTCCATCTCGACGACGACTGCAAGCCGGTCTTGATTCTCTAAGAGGGAGGTCAGGTCCGTCGAAAGCAACTCTGGAAGCATCGGGAAGATGGCGATACCAGCGTAGGTCGTCGCGGTGTTGTCGAAGGCATGCTTATCCAGGGCAGACCCACTCTGCACGTAGGCATCGACATCGGCGATCCCGACGCGCAGCAGAATATTGCTGTTCGGCAGGCGTTCCGCTTCCTCGACCTGATCCAGATCCCGCGACTCCCGATTGTCGATAGAAGACCAGAGGAGGGAGCGCAGATCACGGATACCGGAGGTGTGCAGCGGCCTTTGCGAGTTGGCCTCGAGGGCATGCAGTTCCGATGCAGCCTGCGGGGGCAGCGTCGGAAAGAAGCCTTCCTCCTGCATGGCGCGAAAGGCCCTGCCACGAAGATCGAACCCGTTAGGGGGATAGGATAGCATCGTTGAAAACGGCTCCGTCTATTTTTTGTGGTAGACGCCTGGGCCGACGGAGTAGAGCGTCGCCCGCGCATCCTTGCCGTTCTCCGGCACAAGTGTCAGCAGCGATTTGTCCGGCGAGACCGACCAGCGCATGCGGATCGCGCCATCCTCACCCTGCGGACTCTGCTCGGTGTCGTAAGTCAGGGTAAGGAAATCGCCGGAAAGGTTCCAGCGCAGATCGTACATCTTCTTGCCGTTGGTATCGAACTCCCCGGTGCCGTCGGCGTTGAATACGTAGGCGGACTGAATCTGTGTCGGCACGCCGGTGCCCGATTTGACGTCATCCGTGATCGCCCAGGCGCCGAGAAAGCCTTGCGGATCGACTGTGGCGGAAGGGGAGGAAGGGTGTGCCGTTGCGGAAGTCGCAGGCGGCGTGGCAGCGGCATGATTTTCGGGAGGCGTCGGGACGGAAGCAACCGGTGGCGGCGGAGCCGTGGGCGGAGTGATAGGAGTCGCCGCTGCTTTCGGCGGTGCAACGACTACCTGCTCGGCGGGCGGCAGTTCAATGCCGAAGATGCGCTGCATCCAGGGCGGACCCTGGATCGCGCGCTTGGTGGCCGAGACGCCTCCGAAGAACCCGACACCCAGAAGCACGAGGGTGGAAAACAAAAAGAATTTCGTGCGGCTGCGGCCACGGGAAGGGCGCGCACTGCCGGAAGGGGGCATACTGGAACCAGCCATAAAATAGTCTCCTCTCGCCATCGTCACCGGAGCCGAGGTTCAGCGTTCGGGTAGGCGCGGTGGGCTTATCCCTCTCTACGTATCTAGGGCACAAGTGTATTCACCAAGTTGACATGACCTCCCCCAACCCCTCCTTTGTGAACGGGAGTGCTTCCTAGTAAAGGGCAGGGGTGGCGTTGTCTGCGCCTCATTTCAGGGTCAGGCGAATCGCATCCAGGATTCCCTGAAGATCAGGGAGAACGGCGTATTCGAGATCGGGATGGAAGGGCACATGCACGTCCGCCCGCGCGACGAGTTGGGGCAGCGCGAGCAGGGAGTTGAAGCTCGCCTCCTGCGTCACCATCTCCGCGATCAGACTCTGGCCGAAGCCTGTGGTACGGCTGTCTTCATGAACCACGACCAGTCGGCCGGTACGCGCCAGCGAGGCGGCGACCGTCGCATAGTCGCAGGGGACGATGCTGCGCAGATCGATCACTTCGACCTCAACGCCTTCCGCATGCATCTCTTCTGCGGCGTGAAGCGCAAGTTCCATACAGTTGCCCCAGGAGACCAGGGTGACATCCTCGCCAGGACGTACCGTTTTCGCCAGACCAAAGGGCACTGGCGCAAAGGCTTCGCTCACGATCAAACGTTTGCGGAAGATGTGTTTGGGCAGCAGAATCAGGGTCGGGTCATCGGCATGAATC
>JAYUMV010000542.1:0-20863 GCA_043762265.1 Chthonomonadaceae bacterium
CCTACGACGCAAGGACAACGAAGATCATCCCTTGTGGAAACCGACCCCGGTCTGCCACCGACGCAAATACACGTCAGGGAGGATCACATAATGACGCCGATTTGGGGGACCGTAATATAAGGAACAGTCCCGTGAACAACGGAGTTCAGCGCGCCGCCGATGCCTTTCCACCACATACAGGTGGAGCGGACGCTGAGCCGAATAGCTCTCTGTAATCGAATGTCACACTATTAGTGCACTGGCAAAGGCGCTTGGATTTGGACAGGGTAAATTTTTTTTGAAGCGTCGAAAAGGCGTTGAATAAGGAGATTATAAAGGAAAGGCAGGAGGCGCTCAATAGAACTTTCTCCTGCCCAGAGAGGGATCTCAAGACTCAGGCCGCGACACGACGTTTCCAGGTGGGACGCGCCGATTCGTATGCGGCAATGGCATCGACGTGCTGCAAGGTCAGCCCAATGTCGTCCAGGCCGTTCAGCAGGCAGTGTCGGCGGAAAGGATCGACCTCGAAGGATGTAGAAAATCCCTGTTCGTCCTGGACTGTCTGGGTTTCCAGGTCTACGGTCATCCGGTAACCAGGCGTCGCCTTAGCGCGGGCCAGCAGCAGGTCCACGGTCTCTTCCGGCAGGGTTACCGGCAGAATACCGTTCTTGAAGCAGTTGTTGTAGAAGATATCGGCATAGGAGGGTGCGATAAGCGCCCGGAAGCCGTAGTCGTTCAGCGCCCAGGGTGCATGCTCCCGGGAGGAGCCGCACCCGAAGTTCTTCCCTGCGAGCAGCACCGTGGCGCCCTGCACCCCCGGCGCATTGAGTTCGAAGGCGGGATCGGGCGTCTTACCATCGTTCTGATACCGCCAGTCGAAGAAGAGAAACTCGCCGAAGCCGGTGCGCTCGATCCGCTTCAGAAACTGTTTGGGAATGATCTGATCGGTATCGACATTGACGCGGTCGAGCGGGGCGATAAGGCCCGTGATGCGGACAAACGGTTCCATAGAATACGGTCCTCTCTATTTCCAGTCGCGGATGTCGACGAAGTGGCCCGCGATAGCAGCGGCTGCAGCCATCTGCGGACTGACGAGATGCGTGCGCCCCCCTTTGCCTTGCCGCCCTTCAAAGTTGCGGTTCGAGGTCGAAGCGCAGCGCTGGCCTGGCTGGAGGATGTCGGGATTCATGCCGAGGCACATGGAGCAGCCGGGCTCACGCCAGTCGAAACCAGCGGCGCGGAAGATCGCATCCAACCCCTCCGCCTCCGCCTGCGCTTTTACGGCGTGGGAGCCGGGCACGACCATCGCATGGACATTCGGATGCACGGTACGGCCCTGCGCGACGGCGGCAGCGGCCCTCAGGTCTTCAATGCGCCCATTCGTGCAAGAGCCGATAAAGACTTTCTCCAAAGTCAACTCTTGAAGCGGAGTGCCCGGTGTCAGCCCCATATACTCTAGTGCCCTCACGACCGCGCGGCGGTCGGAATCGGACTCTAGCCCGGCAGGGTCCGGCACGACACCCGTGATAGGAAGCACCATACCAGGGCTGGTTCCCCAGGAGATATAGGGCGCGATGTCTGCGGCGTGGAGTTCGACGAGTGTGTCGAAGGTCGCACCGGCATCGGTCGGAAGTTGCCGCCACGAGAGGAGGGCAGCGTCCCATTCGGCTCCCTGGGGAGCGAAGGGACGGCCTTGGATGTAGTCGAAAGTCTTCTCATCCGGCGCGATCATGCCTGCGCGTGCGCCCGCCTCGATGCTCATATTGCAGACCGTCATGCGGGCTTCCATACTGAGGGCACGGATGACCTCTCCGGTATACTCGACGGCATAGCCGGTCGCGCCGTCCGTGCCGATCTTGCCGATAATGGCAAGAATCACATCCTTCGCCGTGACCCCTGGCCCCAGCTCGCCGTCGATACGGATCTCCATGGTCTTCGGCTTCGACTGAGGCAGGCATTGGGTCGCGAGGACATGCTCGACTTCGCTGGTCCCGATCCCAAACGCGAGCGCACCGAACGCGCCATGCGTACTGGTATGACTGTCGCCACAGACAATCGTCTGTCCGGGCTGGGTGATCCCCAACTCTGGCCCGATCACATGCACGATACCCTGACGGCGATCGTGGATGTCGTACAGCGTGATTCCGAACTCGGCGCAGTTGGTGGCGAGCGCCTGCATCTGCTTGAGGGCGATCTGATCGGTGATCGGCAGCGAACGGTCGGTCGTAGGGACGTTGTGGTCCATGGTCGCAACCGTGAGGTCTGGGCGTCGAACCTTCCGTCCGGTCATGCGCAGCCCGTCAAATGCCTGCGGAGAGGTGACTTCGTGAACCAGATGCAGGTCGATATAGAGCAGCGCAGGCTGCCCTGGCTCCTCCCGCACGACATGTGCGTCCCATAGCTTTTCAAACATCGTCTTCGGCATAGATATGGATCCTCCTCGATACTCTAAATAGATTATATCTCAGGACGCCCTGAAAGTCCAAAACTTAGTTTGAATAGGAACGATAGATACAGACTATGAATTCAAAAAAATGCGCATTCAGAACAGGAATACAGGAAGGAAGGAATACAGGAACAATACAAAAGAGAAGAAAAGAAACTTCTTGATCTCTTCTCTCTCCTTCCTTTACAAGGGAAGAGAGGCCTTTACGGCGAAGCGGCGCCAGGTGAAGGCTATGGATAGTCACTCCTTGTCTTGCTCGTCTCCCTCCCCCCCCAGCAGTGAACGCGCCTGTTTGAGGCGGCCGGAGGCTTTGTCACCGCCCTTTTTCAAAGCCTCGATGTCTTCCATCGAGAGATAGAGATGCTTCAGGCCCTCCAGATCGGCTCCCGACAGGTCCAGGACGATCCAACCTTCCGGTTCTGACTTGCCCTGGTAGAGAGAAGTGAAACGCATGCGATTGCGCGGAAATAACATCAGAGTCTCCTTTTCGGAACGGCCTGCTACGGCGCATGGGGTCTACTTCGACAGGAACGGCGCTGCTCCCTGCCGACTTTCGCCTGCTCCTGCAAACGGCGTGAGATCCATTCGTCAGGAATGGAGCGGGTCGGGCGAGTAGAAAAGGAAGTGGTCAGGCTTGGCGGCGGAGGCAGAGAAGGGCGAGGGGGACGTCGGGGGAGTAGCCGGAGAGTTCGGTGGTGGCGAGGGTGGCGATCTGATCGCGGGTCTGGAGGCCGGAGAGGTCGATGAGACGGCTGCCGCAGAGAAGGTAGAGGTCGGGCAGGACGGCGCCGGAGTCGCCATAGGTGGTGGCGGCCTTAAGAACCTGATCCAGAGCGGTCTGCCACTTACCGACGGGGCTGACCTGCACCGTCAAACCTTCTTTGGCGAGGCGGACGATGCCTTCGCTGTCCAGCACGCGGAAATGATGCCGCTCTTTGCGCATAAGGCCGAACAGCGCTTTTTCGGTCAAGATGCCCTCGAATACCCACCACCCCCCGACCTGCGCGACCGTTTTGACGGCGACGCTGCCAATAGCGGCGGCGGCGATGGCTTGCAGTTCGGGTTCGGTACGGGTCGGGGTCTGAATGTTTCGGGCGCGGAGTTCGGTCGCGCCGGTCGCGGTGGCGCGCACGAGGTTGCGCACGGGATCGACTTCGACATGGACTTCGATGGTGCCTTCTGCCGCCCCTGAGCGCAGAGCCGCCTCTTCCGCCTCGCGCCGTACGCGCAGAATGTCCTGCTGCGTGGGGGAGGGGAGCATGCGTTCGACGGTCTCGCGGACGAGCGCTAAGGCCACGCCTATAGGGGAAATCACCTGATGGTTACGCGCCAGTCGCCACTCCATGCCGAGCGCCGCGCCGAGGGCCGGGACCAGCGCTGCCGCTCCTCCTCCGCCTCCGATCAAGGTCGTGCCGCGCTTCTCCAGCTTGTAGTGCTGCAAGAGGGCTTCTATCGTCGGCGTCACCTTTGCAGTGGCCACGCGCAGCACCTCCTGCGCCGCTGCTTCCACCGTTCTGCCCAATTGCTCTGCCAGTGGCAAGAACGCTCGTCGCGCCGATTCCGCATTGCCAAACGCATAGTGTTCTGGCAAAACGAGGCCGAGCAGGTTGGCGGCGCAGGCGGTCGTCAGAGCGAAACAGAGGCCGTTGGCGCAGCGAACGCGCAGGTAGTCTTCCGGATCGCCGGGACGAGGTGCAAAACTTTCCAACACCGGGGAGATAATGTCGGCCGGATTCGCGTAGACCGCATACTCCAAACCTGCGATATGGGCGCTGCGTGGGCCGACATCCGTGATACGTCCGTTGGCCAGTCGCAGCAGCGATCCGCCTGCCACTCCCACGGTGCGCACATCCAGAGAGCGCACATAGGTCTTGTGCCCGCCCACCTCCGCGTACTCCACCATGACGCGCCCGTCCCGCACGGCGCTGATATCGACGCTGGTGCCGCCCACCTCCAGAAACAGACCCTGTGACACCTTTTCGTACATCAACGCGCCCGCCACGCCCGCCGCCGGACCGGAAAGAAGCGTTAAAATCGGTCTTCGACGCACCTCTCCGACCGTCATCACGCCGCCATCGCAGCGCATGATCATCAGAGGCGCAGGGATGCCAGTCTGCTGCACCGAACGCTCCGTCATGTCGGCTGTCTCGACCATGCGTGGCAGGATCGAGGCGTTGATCACTGCCGTCCGCGTCCGCACCCGCAGCCCATAGAGGCTGGAGATCTCGTACGTTCCGGTCGCCGGAAGCCCCTCCCCATTTGCCGCCGCTACGATCTTCTGCTCCAGCGTCGGATCGTCCACGGAAAAAGCCGAGGCGGCCACAATGACGCCCGCTCCCCGCTCCCGCAACAGGCGCACTGCCGTCCCGAACTCCTCCGTCTCGACAAACGTATGGAACGTCTCGAGCTTCTTCCCCGGTGCGAGTTCCAGGCTGCCGACCTGTGTCTCCGAACGCACCCGAGTCCCCTCCAACCCTTTTCCTGCTCCTACGATGCCGACTGGCGTCACATCGCCTTCCAGAAGCGCATTGGTCGCCTGAGTCGTGCCGTGTGCGATAAACCGAACTTGCTCCGGCGCGATCCCCACCAACTGCATCAACTGTTGCAGCGCCTGCACGATGCCCAGCGCCACGCCCTCCGGCGCGGTATGCGTCGTCGGCGTTTTGACCTGACCGAGCAGTTCGCCCGTTCCGTCCTCCAGCGCCACCGCATCGGTGAACGTCCCACCGACATCGATCCCGATGCGCACCGCCCGCGCAGCGGCAGAAGAAGAAAATCCTGTGACTACTCCACGGCCACTAAAGTGGCATGGCTTCTCGGTCGGTGTTCTAACCAAGCCGTGTAGCCCCACGGCCTTTTTCCAAGACGTTGTTGCCTGAGTTCGTGTCCCGATCCAGAGACAGACCACAGACAGGGCATGCGTGCCAACGTTCCCAAAGTTGCTTTTTGGCACGATACCCACAACCCGAGCAGTCCTGACTCGTGAATGCAGGATCCACTTCGACATAGATTCGACCGGCGCTTGCAGCCTTCGAGGAAACTATCTGTCGAAACGAATACCAGCCCGCATCCAGAATGCTTTTGTTCAGCCCCGCTTTTGCCGCGTGACCGTTGGGAAGAAACTGCCCGGTTTCAGGGTCCTGTTTTGGGGCAGGAGAAGCGGACATGTTCGAGACGTCGAGGGCTTCGACAGCGATCAAGCCGAAGCGGTTGACGATCTTTCTCGCCTCCTGGTGGTGGAAATCATGAAGCGGTTCCTCTTCAACTTCGCAGGAAACCGTGACGAACCACTTTCCGCCCTGGCGTTTCACCGACATGGTTTTCGGAGTGCCGCAAAGAGGGCGATGAATAATTGCCTTTAAGGTGCCGATCTTGGAGAGACAGACTGAATTCTGCTCTACAAGGTCGCACTGCGCGCACTCCAAATCCTTCCTTTCCGCAGGAAGGATTTTATTGCCGTTGCCGTACTCTTTCCAGGTGAGGCTATCGTAGACCCCTCTGCCTTTCTTGCGGGGAGGCTGAGGGCATTTCTCGTCCTTCTTGAGCCGACCGGCTTGCTTTCGGACCTGATAGTCTTGCAGACGCCGGAAGTAGGATTCGTAAGCCCGTTGAATGCGCACGGCGACATTCTGCAAGAGATGCGCGTGAACCGTGGAGAGTTCCGGATGAGCGGCTTTCCACTGCGCGATCTTCTTCTCTTGCTCACACTGGGTAGGGGCTTTGCCGTCTATCTCGTAACGGAACTTGCGGTCGTGCAGAAAACAGTTGTAGAGTCCTCGGCACACGTCCAGAGTCGCTTGCAGTTTTCTCTCCTGCGAACGCGTGGGATAGAGGCGGTATTTGAAGGTCTTTATGTTCATCCTGCTTCTTTTACTACGAACCGTCGCGCAAAAGCGGAAAGCCCTTGCAAAAACTTTTCTTCCTTCGGTCGGGCTGAAGCCTTTGGGCCGAAAGGGAGAAAGAAACCCGCCTAACCACAGGATGAATCCGCTGTGGCTTGCGGCGGGTTAGAATCGGTCAATCCTGTAAATCCTGTCTTAAAAACATCCTGCTGCACTCTTCCTGTCCGGCCTTACGGGATTGTTATCCGGCGTGAGAGTGGGCGAGGGCGTGGTGGCAGGGGCTGTCGAGGTCGAGCGGGATGCGCGTGATCAGCTCCAGCACCACCGTCTTGATGCGCTCCGCATTGCGCTTAAAGACCGCATAGACCTCCGCAGAGGTAACGGGCGCGACATCCCCGACCAGTCCCGAATCGAAATCGGTCACCAGAGAGATATTGACGACGGCGATCTCCTGCTCCAGCGCCAGATAGGCTTCCGGATAGCCGGTCATCCCGACCACCGACCAGCCCATCTGCGTGAACCAGCGGCTCTCGGCCTTCGAGGAGAAACGCGGCCCCTGAATCACGACCAGAGTGCCCGAAGCATGGACCGGTATTCCCTGTTCGCGGATGACTTCGATCGCCAGATGCCGTAGATGCGGGCAGTAGGGATCGGCGCTGCTGACGTGCTGGACATCCGGGCCGTCGTAGAAGGTGTCCTTGCGGCTATTGGTGCGGTCTACGTACTGATCGCAGACCACAAAATGCTCCGGCGGCAGATCGGTCTGCAAACTGCCCACGGCGCACGGGCTGAGCAGGTAGCGGACGCCGAGGCTCTTCATCGCCCAGACATTGGCGCGGTAGTTGATCTGATGCGGCGGAATCGTGTGATGCCGACCATGCCGGGGCAGAAACGCGACCCGTTTGCCCGCATACTCCGCCAGAAACACGCTATCACTGGTCGGTCCATACGGCGTCTCGATAGTTACTTCTTGCACGTTCTCCAGCAGCGAATAGAATCCGCTCCCTCCAAAAACGCCGATGTCGGCGGCAGGGGATTGCATGTCACTCTCCTTGATATTAGGCGGTTTCCGGGAGGAAGAGGGTGAGCTGGTTGAGAGCGTCGAGGGCGGCGGCCTGCTCGGCCTCTTTCTTGCTTTTGCCGGTTCCGGTTCCGATGCGCACCTCGTCGAGAAAGGCTTCGGCGAGGAAGGTTTTATCGTGTTCCTGCCCGGCCTCATTCGCAATTCGGTAGAGGGGGGCTTTGCGGACGGCGGCCTGGGTGCGTTCCTGCAGCGAGGATTTGAAGTCGTGGCGATGCTGATCGGTGGCGGCGGCGTGCAGGGTCTCCAGCAGGGCGTTGCGTACTACCTTCCGCGCCGCCACGATGCCCCGATCCAGATAGACCGCTGCAATGATCGCCTCGAACGCATCGGCGAGGATCGAGCGGCGGCGGCGACCCCCGGTCGCCGCCTCGCTCAGGCTCATCACCACAAACTCTTCCAATCCCAGCCGCGAGGCAGCCTCCGCCAGCGCCGCCTCGCTCACGATATAAGCCTTAGACTTCGCCAGGTCGCCCTCGCTGTGCTGCGGATAGAGCCGAAACAGATTCTCGCTGACAACCAGACCCAGCACCGAATCGCCCAGAAACTCCAGGCGTTCGTTGCTGTCGAAATGGTTGCTGGTGGCAGCGGATCGGTGTGTCAGCGCGCGTTCCAGTCGGGAAAGCTCCCGAAAAGAGACGCCCAGTCGCTCCTGCAGTCGTGTTAGCGCGGTTTCATCCATAGATAAGGGCGGTCTCGGCTCTACTCAAGTCGGCGCACGGCGGCGTCGATACGCTCCAGGCCTTTGACGATATTGTCCGCCGAGGTGGCGTAGGAGAGGCGGATATAGTGATCCGCCCCGAAACCTGCGCCCGGAATGACGGCGACATTAGCTTTCTCCAGCAGGTAGGTGGAGAAGGTTTCAGAGCCAGTGATCTCGATCTCCCCGGCGCGTTTGCCCATCAATTCGGAGATGTCGGGAAAGGCGTAGAATGCGCCGCCGGGCAGACGGCAGCTCACGCCGGGAATGGCGTTCAAACCCTTGACGATCAGGTTCCGCCGCTCTTCGAAAGCTTTGCGCATCTCCTCGATCGGCTCGTTTGGACCGTTCAGGGCCGCCACCGCCGCCTTTTGAGAGATCGAGACCGGGTTCGAAGTAGACTGGTCCTGCAATCTGCCCATCGCGGCGATCAACTCGACGTTTGCGCTGGCGACATAGCCGATGCGCCAGCCGGTCATCGAATAGGCTTTCGAGCAGCCGTTCACGGTCAGGGTGCGCTCGAAGATCTCTCCGCCCAGTGCAGCGGGGCTCAAATGCTCCCGACCATCGTAGAGCAGTTTCTCATAGATCTCGTCGCTGACCAGGGTGAGGTCGTTCTGGATCACCACGGAGGCGAGCTCTTTCACCAGTTGGCGGGAGGCGACTCCGCCGGTCGGGTTGGAGGGCGAGTTGAGGATCAAGGCTTTCGTGCGCGGCGTGATGGCAGCGCGCACGGCGTCCCGCGTCGGCATGAAGTCGTTTTCCGGCAGGGTGGGCACGAAGACGGGCACGCCGCCCGCCAGTTTTACCTGTTCCGGATAGGAGACCCAATACGGGACCGGAATGAGGACCTCATCGCCCGGATCGAGAAGGGCCTGGAAAATGTTGTAGAGAGAGTGCTTGGCTCCCACAGACACGATAACGTTTTTGCGCTCATAGCGCAGGTTGTTGTCGCGCATCAGTTTGGCGGCAATGGCGTCGCGCAGTTCGTCTGTACCGCTGCTGGGCGTGTATTTCGTAAATCCGGCATGGATGGCGGCAATCGCGGCATCTTTGATGTAGTCCGGGGTGTCGAAATCGGGTTCGCCCGCACCAAAACCGATCACATCGATTCCCTGCGCCTGCAACGCCTTGGCTTTCGCGGTGATCGCCATAGTAGGGGAGGGGGCTGCATTGCGCGCTCGCTCCGAGATGTTCATGATGTCGAAGATTCCTTTTCGTTTTGTTTCAGTGGTTTGCGGCGATGATCGTTGCCGTAATCAGCACCGCCGAGGCGACGAAGAAGACGAGGATACTCCAGGCGATCCACTGCCGCTGCACGTTCTTCATCTGGGAAATATTGGTGTAGCGCCCGCTGCGCCAGGCGATTTCGTTGCCCTTAAAGCCCAGAAAGAGCGTTTTAAACACCCAGCACAACCCGCTGACGAGCAGGATGCCGGTAATCCCATCTCGCGATTCTTGCCGGGAGAGCGTGGAGGCGCCGATGATCGTTACGACCCAGAGGATCACGCCCGCGCCGCAGAACAGCCCCCATCCGGCAGAACGATGGGTAAAGGCCCAGAGCGTGGAGTTGAGGGCAGCCGCCCAGTTCCAGCCCTGCTTGGCTTCGTCCGGCACATTGGTTCCAGAGACGGAGGTGCGCCCGGCATAGGCGCCGGGCGCGGCAAAAACCGGACTGGTGCCCGGCTGGTTAAGGGCACGTGCATCGAGATAGGTGGTCACCGTCGGATCATAAGGGTTGGCGATCATTCCAAGCGGCACCAGGCAGGTCGTGCAGGACGCCACCCCGTAAGCGATCAGCGTGCCACAGACCTTGCACTGGTTGAGGGTATGCTGCATCTGCGCGGGGTAGCCTGTCCCGTAGGCAGGCGCGCCTGCATGGGGAGTGGTTCCGGGCGGCATCGGCGAATAGCTCGGCAAGGGAGAGTAGGAAGGATACGCAGGCGGAGTGGCCGAAGGATACGCTGGCGGCATGCTGCCAGAGCCAGCAGGGCCATTCGGATAGGGCTGTTGTTGATAGGCAGGATAGGGCTGTTGTTGATAGGCAGGATAGGGCTGTTGCGGAGAGTTGGGCGGCCCGGACGGATAGTTCGGCGGTGCGGGCTGGTAACTCGGCGCAGTCTGCTGCGGGTAGTTGGGATAAGCCGTCTGTTGGGGCGTTGCCGTCGGATAGGCGGGTGGCGCACTGCCGTAGGACGGAGGAGGCGAACTTGGCATCGCGGTTGAATAGGCGGGCGGCGCACTGCCGTAGGACGGAGGAGGCGAACCTGGCGTCGGCATCTGCGGCAGGGTCGGCTGAGGCGGAAAGACGGGAACTGTCGGAGCAGACGGCGGGGGCACTGGAGTGTTGCCAAGTCCCGGCGGCAGCAACGACGTGCTGCAGGCGGTACATTGGGTCGCACTTCCTGCATTCCATTGGCCGCACTTCGGGCAGAACATCCGCTTTCGCTCCTTCCTACAGTTCCATTACTTCGTAACCGTTATTGTACCTCTGTTGCGGGGCCTTGGCGCAGGTTCCGACGAAAATCTGTCGGGTCGAGTACAATTTCTTATCGTAGGTCAGGCAGCGAGGAGATTACGGGATGTTTCGGCGCAGACGACTGTGGATAGGAATCGTGTTGTTGGCGCTTGCCGCCGGACTGGGGGCGTGGTGGCGGGAGAGGAACCGGCCTTTGCCGTCATTGGAGGTCGCCCTCTGGTACTGGCATCAGCCGTTCCGGCTCGCGCCTTCCGAAGCGACGGCTCTGAAAGCGGCAGGAGTGCGGCAGTTGTTTGTGCGGGCAGGAACGTTTCGGAAGGAGGGGTTGGAGGCGAAACTGGTGTTGCCAGAGAACTGGGCAGGGAGTAGCGAGGGACTGGAGGTACATCTGGTCTTCAACTTCGATTACACGCTGGTCGATGCTTTTGAGCAGTTGCCTCTGGAGGGACTGGCCCGATCGGTCGAGACGCAGATCGTGCAGGAGCGCGCGCGGGCGGAGCGGGCAGGAGTACCTGTCGTCGGCATCGAACTGGATTTCGACTGTCCGACCCGATTGCTGCCGCGCTATGCCGACCTGCTGCATCGTCTGCGGCCTGCGCTGCACTCCGCGCACTCGGCGCTCTCCATCACCGCGCTGCCGACCTGGTTCGGCAGCAACGCCGTAGAGCAGGTGCAGGCCGAGACCGACTTTACGGTGCCGCAGTTCTATGAGCCGCAAGTTCCGAAAACGCTGACCGATTTTGTGACCGTCTCGCGGTTGGCCTTATTGGAGCGTGGGCTGGCGCAGGCAGGCCGACACGGCGCTCCTTTCTATGCGGGCCTTCCCGCCTACGGCCACGCCCTTATCTACGATGAGCGGGGCAAACTGCTGGGCACGTACCGCAGCATGAGCGCGCTGGACGCGATGTTCCACCCTTCCTTCCGACTGGCACGGGCCATTCCCGCCGATAGAGAGGGCCATCCTGCCACTCCGGCCACGTACATTGGAGAAGACATCTACGATTTCGTCGCCACCAGGCCCGCGCCGGACGGTCGGGGCCTCGGGTTTCATCTCCTCTACGACCTTCCGGCCCCCGAACTGCTCGCACAGCATCTCGCTCTGGTGCGGGCGCAGCGTCCGGGCAACTGTCGGGGAGTGATCCTGTTCCGCTACCCCGAGCCGGGAGAACTGGCGACGCTGCCGCTGCCCACCGTGCTGGCGACCCTGAGAGGGGAACACCCGCAGCCGGAACTGCGCGTTCAGTTCCGGGTCAAGCCCGCGCCCTGGGAGTTGATCGAGACGCATCGGGTTGCGACGCGCCCGCCCGCAGACCTTACCGTCACGGTCACCAACATTGGGAACGCCAGCACTTTTCTCGCGCCGGATGCGGTGACGCTGACGTTGACCTTCGACCGGCCAGGCTTCGACTCCATCGCACCAGGCCAGTTCGATGCCGTCGAGGCCCGTCTGCAAAACGATCCCAACGGCGCCTTCGAGACGGCGCTGCGCTCCAGTCCCGCCCGCGCTAATCTCCTCCGTTGCCGGAAGTTTCATCTTGCGGCAGGCGAGAGCGCAGTCTTCGGCCCGATTCGCCTGCCCGCCGACAGCGCGATGCAGGTACAGGGCGCATGGACGGCGAAAAGTCCCGGTAACTTCACTCTGCTGCGCGGCGAGATTCCTCTCACCACCCTCCAGCCGCAGGGAGCGGTACAGGAGCGTGCCGGATCTCGATAAGGGCACTTTTAGACGGAAGAACACGGAACAAGAATGCGCAGTTACGGAGCGTGGAGACAGTGGGTGCAGACGTCTTTGCTAGTTGCAGTCTGCGGGCTGATGCTGGCGGGTGGCTTCATATCGCCTGCGCATGCCTGCTTCGGCGACAAGATCGCCTCGGTCCATTTTCACAGTTCTCCTCCGGATTTCGGGATACCGCCGCGTCGCGCGATGCTGTCGTGGCGTGGAGAACACGACGACCGGCCCTCGGACGTTGGGGATGGCGGCGCGAAACAGGGTCTGGAACTGGTACCGCCGGACGACGAGGAGGCAGCCAAACGACAGATACGTGTAGCCCTGCGCATTGCGGCGCTCGAAGCGCTGGGGGAGAGCGGAAAGTGGCGGCAGGCGCGGCAGGCGCTGGAACAGCTCGCGATGCAGAGCGGCTGGACAGGTATCCTCCGAGACCGGGTGCAGATTCTACGTCAGATCGAGGCAATGCCGACGGTTCCGCCCGCGCTCCTGTCCGCCTATCGTCGCTATCGCCAGGGACTGGATGCCGACGCGCAGGAGAAGCGGGACGTGGCGCAGGAGGCGTTCGAGCAGGTTTTCAAAGATCCTGCCGCCGGGTTTCTGCGGGCGCATGCCTGCTATCAACTGGCCTCTTTGGCCTGGGAGTGGCTGGACTTTCCCCGTGCTGTCGGCCTGTATGAGGCCCTGTTACGGGAGTTTCCGCACAGTGTCAAACGCGAAGACGGCCTGATGATGCTGGCCCGATGCGCCATTCTGCCTGCCACTCCCGAGGGCCGCAACGTGGCCGCAGGCAGGTCGGCCCTCGATCGGTTGGCAAAAGAGTTTCCGCACAGTCGCTTTCGTGCCGCCGCGCTTGGCCTGCGCGGACGCCTGCACTATCTCAACGGCGAGGTGTCAGCGGCATTCTGGTGCTTCCGAACCGTGGGAGACAGCCGCTCTGTCGAGACGATGATTCGGGAGGGCGTGGGCGAATCCGGACGCAAATACCGCGTCTGGCTCTTTACCGCTTACCTGCGTCAACTGGCGCAGGCGCATACCTATACCGACTACAGCCATGCGGTCGCCGCCATCGACCGCGCCCGCTATGCGCTCACTCCGCAGGATCTCAAACGATTCAGCGCTCTGATCCGGCGCGATCCTGCACTGCCCGATCCCTACTTCTACTATCGCCTCTACCTGACCGCTCTGAAGCCCTCCGATCTGAAAAGTCTTGCGCAACTCGCCGATGAGATCGTTGCGGCGCATCCGACCACACGGCTTTCGGAGCCGGTGCGTGTGCGCCTTGCGGAGGTCTACTATCGCCGCCGCCAGTACGACAAGGCGCTCCGCTGGGCGGCGGACCAAAAAATAGTCGGTAAGCCGTACGACCGGGCGCTCTATGTGCGCGGCTCGACCCTGCAAAGACTGGGGCGCATACGCGAGGCGCTTGCCGCATTTCGTCTGCTGCTGGCCCGCTGCCCGTTCAGCCCGCTGCGGCACGGGGCGCGGGAGGAGACCGCCATTCTGTGTGAAACGCTCGGCGACCGCGTCGGCGCGCTGGAGCAGTATTTCGCGCTCGACTATACCGCCGATATCGCCTATCTGCTCGACAGCCGCATGTCGATCACGGAGGTGGAAGCCTGCGCCCGGCGTTTCCGAAGAGGGCGCCATACGATCCGGAGCGGCGGCGGTTACTACAGGCGAGGCGGGGAGATCCGCGTGCGTTATACCGAGCGCGAACTGCTCGCCTATACGTTGGGCGTGCTCTCGCTGCGCGCCGAACACTGGGACGCGGCGGAACACTGGTTCAAACAACTAAAATCGAAACGCCTGCATCGGTTCAGCCTGGGCCGGGCACAGTGGGCGACCCGCTCCAGCCCGGACCCACTGACGACAACACGGGAACTGCGCAGGCTCTCCGCCGCCGTACACGCCGCGACGACCGAAAACGCCCGCGCCACAGCGCTCTATAAGGTCGCAACCTACTACTACACGCACGGGACGCTGCTGCTCTACAACCCTCTCCTCTGGCAGGACGAACGCGCCTGGGACTACAGCTACTGTCTGAACCCCCAACGTATCTCGGCGGCGGAATCCTCCGCGACCCGCGCCTACATGTACCGGCATGAGGTCTATGCCCGCTCCCTCGCGATCTGCTTACAGATCGCGCAACGCTATCCGCACGCTGCCGTCGCGCCCCAGGCGCTCTACCGCGCCGCCTGCTCTGCCCGCTTCCTGGCCAACTTCAACGGCTGGTGGCGCGCAGAAAACAATGCCCACAACCACTGGCGCGACGCGGCGCGACTGATGCATGCCTGCGCCGTCCGTTACCCACGCCACCCGTTGGCCAAAGAGGCCGCCAAGTACTCCAAAGTCTTCGAACAGGAGCGCAAAGACGCCTGGGACGAAACCAGGCATACCTACGCCTCCCGAACCCAGCCGACAAAATTAGACAATTTGTATGCGACTGAGTAAGTCGAGGCTGTTTACCTCCCCAACCCCTCCTTCGAAAGGAGGGGCTAAATGCTTGCTCTCCTCCTTCGAAAGAAGAGGCGGAATTGAGCGACTCCTTCCCCTTACGAAGGGGAGGGTCGGGGTGGGGTTAAAGTTACGCAAAAATAAACCGTGTAATTTTTCACAATCTATCGAATCGACCCGGTTTGCCGTTGACTCGGCTTTTTCGTATTGGGTATAATGATTGCGAAATAAGTCACAAAGTCGCGAGGGTGGCGGAGACAGAGGGCAAGGCGCTCTCTAGCCGAACTCACCGCCCCTGATCAAGGTCAGCCATGTCCGTTCCAGCGTCGGAAAACCAGGCTCCCAACGTTTCGTTCGAGCGCGAACGCGGCGTCCATGCTATTCAGATCACCCGAGATGTCGCCCATGCCGAGGTGGTTCTAGCGGACGATTCGCTTCGCTCCGCCCGCATCTTGCAGGTATTCCGCGTTCTGGCGAACAGCAATGTGCCGATTTTCCTGACGAAACTGCACCGCACCGCCATCACGTTCGCATTTGTGGGGGCGGATCTGCTTCGCGTGGAGAGTGCGCTGAAAACGGTCGGCCTGAAGACTTCCGCACGGCGGGACCTCGCGCTGATCTCGGTGCAAGCGGCCTCGATGCGCGATCTGTCGGGGGTCATGGTCGCCATCGCCGATGCGCTCTATGCGGCGGGGGCGCGCCTTTTCGAGACCGGTGACTCGCACAACGCGGTCGTCTGCCTGATCGAGAGCGCCCACGTAGACAAAGCGGTGCAGCAGTTGAGTGCAGCCTTCCATCTGGAAGCGGATATGGTCGAGGAACATCCTATCGGCACGGAGGCAGCAGGATGAAGATCGTTGTCCAGAAGTTCGGCGGCACCTCCGTGGATCAGCCTAAAAGCCGGGCACTGGCCTGCGCCAAGGTCATCAAAGCGGTGGAGAGTGGCCTATCGCCCGTCGTGGTGGTCTCGGCCATCGGACGTTATGGCGCGCCCTATGCCACCGATACGCTCGTCGGTGAGTTGAAAAAGATCGATCCGCAGGTACCGCCCGAACCGCGCGAACTCGATATGATGATGGCCTGCGGGGAGATCATCTCGACGGCGGTCTTCGCGCATACCCTGCAGACGCTTGGCTACAAAGCCATTGCGCTCTCCGGCGGGCAAGCAGGGATCATCACCGACACCGAACACGGCAACGCGCGCATTTTGGAGATTCGACCGCACTATCTCCATCGTCTGCTGGCGCAGGGCTATATTCCGGTCGTATGCGGTTTTCAAGGGACCACAGACCCGAACGATGAGTACGAGCATGGCGCGATCACTACGCTTGGGCGCGGCGGCAGCGATACCACGGCCTCCGCATTGGGAGCGGCCCTCCTCGCCTCCGCCGTCGAGATCTACACTGATGTCGATGGGGTGAAGACCGCAGACCCGGATATGGTCGGCGCGGCGAAGACGCTGGATGTCTGCACCTACGAAGAGGTCGCGGAGATCGCGCATCAGGGCGCGAAGGTCGTGCATCCTCGCGCCGCCGAGATCGCGATGGACCACAATATTCCGCTCTGGGTGAAGTCCACGTTCTCCGATGCGCCGGGCACACGGATCACCAGCAGCAATGCGCCTGATGCGGTACGCCAGCGTATGACCGGCATCACGCACACCGGCAAACTGGTCTATATCCGCCTGGAGATCGACAACGCCGAGCACAAGCCGCATGTCGAGCGGGAAGTCTATCGGATGATGGCTCGCGCCGGAGTCAATCTCTTCCTGGTGACGTTCAGTCCGAACGCGCTGTCATTCACGGTGCCGCGCACCCTCTATCCGATCGCACGCGATCTGCTGGACGGCATGGTGGTCCCGGTTCCGCTGGAGACTCCGGACAGCGAGGGCAGACAGTCGGCCTACTATATTTTCAAGTTCTCGGAAGGTCTCGATCTGGCCTACAGCGTGCAGCGGCCGCTGCTGGCCGCCGTAGAGCAGTATGTGCGGGTCGTCGATGTCCCCGCGACGGTGATTGAGAACTGTACGATGGTCTCCGTCATCGCCTCCGGGCATCGGCGGGTGCCGGGCATTATGGCGAAGATCTACGAGACGCTGCTGAACGCCCGGATCGTGGTGCATCAGATCGCCGATTCGGAAATGTCGGTCTCGTTTCTCCTGGCGGAGAGCGAAGCGCAGCGTGCCGTGCGCCTGCTGCACGAACAGTTGTTCGAGAAGTAGCGCATTCGCAACCCGGAGATGCGGGCAGCAGAAGGAGCCGTTCCATGGCGGAAGACGACAGGAAAGAGCAGGACGACCTGCGAGTGCCGATCCTGAACATGCCTCCGGCATCGCATGTTCCGGAGCCGCCGAAAATGACGCAGCCGCTGCCGCCACATCCGGCAAAGCCACGACCAGGCGCAATCGAGCCGGGTGGCTACAATAAACTGGCGCTGGCGACGACCGCCGCGAGTTCGTTCATTATGCCGATCCTCGTTCTCTCCGTCGGAGGCTGGTGGCTGGATCAAAAAATGCACCATGGGACCGCCTGGCTCGCCTTTACCGGAGTGTTGGTCGGTCTGGTGGTAGGCGTCAGCGCCCTGCTGAATGTGGTCAAACGGATGGAGTAGCGCCGCGATGGACTGAAGTCCTTCGCTAGGGCTTGCAGCCGAAGGTCCGCCTGCGCGGACACAGCGCGCGGCATAGTGATGTTGCTGTTCCGTTCAAGAAGAGGGCGAGGCGTAAGAGGGAAATCCGAGCAGTAATGCTGTTTTCTCTTTCTGTAGCATTAATTTTGACGGATGTATCGAAAAGACGTTCTTCTGTGACACAATATGTACGTATGACCGCAAGTCGCAATGACGCGCAATCAGGCTGCGTGCCGCTTCTGTGTGAGGAGGACCCTGTGAACCGACCCCGCCTTAAACCTTATATCGAGGCTATCCGTGAGGTAGGTTCGCCAGCAGAAGCAATAAGGAGCCTGACCCGTTTCATGCAAGAAGATAAGACCGTTGTGCGTTCACTCAAGAGCGCGGCCTGGTTTGCCGCCGTGCTGGACCTACTGTTTTTTTGTTCCGGAAAGTCGATGTGGGGAGGGGGATTTCTGATCGGTGCGCTGATCTCCTTGTTCAGTCTGGGCAGTCTGATCGTGATTATTCCGATCCTGATTCGCCCGAATGCCTCTCCGCATGTCAAAGGCCTGTTGTCGATGACACTGTTTCTCAAGCTGCCGATCTATGCGGTCGCGTTGAGCCTGTCCACTCCGCGCCATGGCATCGAGCCGATGGCAGTGGGGCTGGGGATCGCGCTCGTTCCGCTGGTGTTGACGTTCCGCACGGCCGCTGCCCTCCTGATCGAAGAGGCGCGTGCGCAGCGCAAAGCCGTCGCACCGAAGCCGCAGGCCGTCGTTATTCCGAAGATCGTGGTGCCGTCGCTGCCGGAGGTCGAACCGCAGCCCGCCCTCCAGCGTTCGCAGGAGCCGGTGCTGCGCCCTCAGATGCGCCGCCCACAGGCTGTTCATCCCGTTCGAGAAGGGGCTTAGTTTATGCCGCAGACACCGCAAGATTTTAAGGTCCATCCCGACTCGCGTCCCGGTCATCCCATTCTGATCGCCCGAGGCGGACAGGAGTCGGGGCAGCCTGCCGGAGAAACTCATACTACCGAAAAGGGTGGGAAAGAGGAAGATGCCGGTAAAATTCCCGACGCTCCGCTGCTGTTCGGTAACTCAGTGGTGGTCGCAGTCCTTCTGGTGGTTTTCGCTCTCGTCGCCCGCAATAAGAAAGAGGCGGTGCCGAGAGGATTGCAGAACTTCGCCGAACAGGTCGTTGAGTCGCTCAACTACTTTACGGTCGGCATCATCGGGCCGGGCGGAGAGCGGTATACGCCGCTCGTCGGCACGGTGTTCCTGTACATTCTGCTCTCCAACCTGATCGGCATCATCCCCGGTTTTCACTCACCGACGGCGAACATCTCTCTTACGCTCGCACTCGGAGTGATCGTTTTCCTCTACGTGCAGTACGAGGGAATCCGCAGTAACGGTCCGGTCAACTACATCAAGCACTTCATGGGTCCGATGCCCATTATGGCGCCCCTGATGTTTCCCGTCGAGTTGATTTCGGAAATCGTCAAACCGTTTACGCTGGCGGTTCGACTTTTCGGTAATATCTTCGGCGAGGACGTGATCCTGATGGTGTTGGCGGGGTTGGGGGTGGAGCTGCTCCACATTCCTGGCCTGCCCCTGCACTTTCCGGTGCTGTTCCTCTCCGCGATCACAGCAGTCGTACAGGCGATGGTCTTCTCCATGCTCACCTGTATCTATCTTTCTCTCGTGACCCATCATTCCCATGAGGGGACCAACGGAGAAGAAGGGGCTATCGACGCGGCCCACGCTCACTAGATTTGACGGGTCCTCAACCGACTCGTCTGGGAGGCACGACAGACGTCCTCCCGCTCTGCGGACGCACAAAGCGGTAGTGTAGTCACTGCACCGCACACGCTCAATGTTTATCGCTTCTATGTCGAATACGACAAGAAAGGACACGTTTCATTATGTTGTACTTTATGGCTCTCGCCCTCTCGCTCGGCCTTGGTGTTCCGATCGCCGTTCTTGGCGCTGGTCTTGGACAGGGACGAGCGGCCGCTGCCGCGATGGAGGGCATGGCCCGCCAACCGGAGCAGACCGGTCGCATCCAGACCGCGATGATCCTGGCCCTCGCCTTCATCGAATCGCTCGTCATCTTCTCCCTGCTGGTCTTCTTCCTGATGAACACCAAGCTGCCGGATACCAAGGTGATGGAAGCCGCTGTCACGACCGCTGCCTCCCAGAACAAATAGGCTCCTTCAATTCCATCGCCTTCGGAGGGGAAACCTGAACGAAGGCGATGGAAGGATTTCTTTCGATTTTTACCGTGGGTCTGACTCACGCATCTCAACTCAAAGGATGAGTAGGTCCTATGGCCGACATCGTCAAAAGTCTTGCTTTCAATGTAACCATCTTTTTCGCCCAGATCGTACTGTTTCTGGCCCTCTGGTTTGCGCTGGGGAATCTCTTCTTCAAGCCGATCCTGGGGCGTTTGAAGCAGCGCGATAAGGATATCGCCGATACGTACCATACCGTGCAGGAGATGCAGCACGAGATGGAGACGCTTCGCGCCGACTATCTGGTCCGCATCGCCGCCGTCGAGGCCGAGGCGCGTGGGCACATTCAGACCGCTATCAAAGAGGCGCAGTCGGAGCGGGAGCGCATCCTGGCCGAAGCCCGCGTGCAGTCGGAACAGACGCTGCAGCAGGGTGTCTCCGATATGGAGCGGGAAAAAGTCGAGGCGCTGGTCAGTCTGCGCGAGAGCATGGTCGGTATGGCCCTGACCGCTCTGCAGAAGACGTTGGGCGCGGCAGCAGATGCGACCGCTTTGCGTGCCAGCATCGAATCCAGCATCGCGGCCGGTCCGGCGCGGAACTAAAAGGGAGAGAGGCGTGTCCATCAACGAATATATTCCCTTTGCGATCGAGCATCCCAATGCAGTTCTCGCCCTGCTGATCGGGTTGGGTCTGCTGCTGTTTGTCTTCTACAAGTTCAACATCATCTACCTCAGCTATCCTTTCTGGAAGGAACTGCTGACGTCGCGAACGGCACGCATCGAGACCAACCATAATCAGGTACAGCAGGCGCTGGCGGAAGCGAAGCGTTTGCGCGACGACTATACGACCCGCCTGAAGGGCATCGAAGTGGAGCAGCGCGAGCGTATCGCGGCTGCAGTAAAAGAGGCGCAGACCTCACACACCGAGATCATTGCCGATGCCGAGCAGGCTGCCGCCGCCATTCGCCGCCGAACCGAGGAAGAGATCGGACGCGAACGTACCCGACAGCGCATTCAGCTTCGGCGTGAGATCGTTCAGACGACTTTCGACGCCGCCGAGAAGGCCGTGAAATCCAACAGCACCGACAGTGTGCAGCGCCAACTCATCGGCGATTTCGTCGCACGCGCCGCCAACGATGGGCGCGCCGCGACCGCCGCAACGTCCACCCCCACCGCCTAGAGGAGCAATCGCGTGGCAGAATACGATCTTCGCGCCGCACGGCGGTACGCTACCGCCCTGTTTTCGACCGCGCAGAAGCAAAATACACTGGCGGCGATCGAGAGCGATCTCGCGCTCGTCCTCGACCTGATGGAGAA
>JAYUMV010000543.1:0-35845 GCA_043762265.1 Chthonomonadaceae bacterium
GGGGAGTCCTCGTACATCTTGATCTCTTCCAGGACGACGCGCTTCTCGCGCTCCATCTCGTCCGCATCGAAGAGCGAGCCGCGCAGCATGTCGGTCAGAATGTCCAGCGCCAGCGGGGTATGCTCCGCGAGCACCCGGAGGTGATAGCAGGTCGTCTCCTTGTCGGTAAAGGCATTCAGGTGGCCGCCCTTGGATTCGATCTCATCGGCGATCTGTCGGGCGGTACGTTTGCGGGTGCCTTTGAACATCATGTGTTCGATGAAATGGGAGATACCGCGTACGGGATCGGTCTCGTCCCGCGAGCCGATACCGACGAACATGCCGACCGAGACGGACTGGACATGAGGCACGGTTTCGGAGACGACGCGCACGCCGTTGGGCAGGGTGGTAAGTTGAATGTTTTCGGTGATATGTTTGTTCATGGTAAGTTCAATGATACCTCAGTGTATTTAATTTTGGGATTCGGAAACGTGGCGCAGCACCGCGCCGGGGTGCGCGCCGGTAATACGCCCGTTCTCCAGCACGGAGACGCCGTTGATCAGGACGGTCGGGAGGCCGACCGGTGAAGCGGCAGGATCGGCGACGGTCGCTTTGTCCTGGACCGTGGCGGGATCAAAGAGCACGATGTCGGCTTTCATGCCGCGTGCGATCTTGCCACGATGCTGGAAACCGAAACGCGTTGCGGGCAGGGAGGTCGCCTTGCGAATCGCTTCTTCGAAGGTGAGCAGGTGCCTGTTACGCACATACTCGCTCAGGATACGGGGAAACGAGCCTGCGCCGCGCGGATGCGAAGGGCGCAGGCTGCCGTCGGTGCAGAACATGATGCCGGGCGCGGCGATGAACCTGTCCAGGTCGCTGTCGAGCATGGCAGTGACGACAACGCTCTCGGAGCCGGTTGCGCCTTCGCCGTGCGTCTTCTGGACGACCTCCTGAACGATGGTGATGGCGTCGCGGCCGGTCATGGCGGCGATCTCGGCGATGGTCTTGCCGCTCCAGGCGGCATCCGGCGTATAGGTGGTCAGGCGCACATGTTCCGGGCCTCCTACCTCCGCAAGACCGGTCTCCCAGGCCTTACGATCGCTCCAGTCGCGGGTCGGGATCAGAACAATGATGGTGGACTGCCAGAAGGTATAGGGATAGACGTCTGCGCTGATGTCTACACCCCGCTTGTGCGCGTCCTGCATCAACTTCAGCACGTCCGGCGCTTTCTTCCAGACCGGCGACGTGTCCAGTTTGATATGGGAGATCTGCGCGGGCAGGCCGCCCTTCTGCGCGATCATAACCAACTCTTGGAACGATTCGAACGCCTTGTCGCCTTCGTCCCGGACATGGCTGATGTAGATGCCATGATACTTCGCTGCTGCTTTGGCGCACGCGATCAGTTCATCGGTCGTCGAGTAGAAGCCGGGATCGTATTCCAGGCCGGAGGAGAGGCCAAGCCCTCCCGACTGCATCTCCTGCGTGACCAGATCCGCCATCTGCTGCTGCTCTGCGGCCGTCGTGACCCGTTTGTACTCTTTGCCCGTCACCTCATTGCGCACAGTGCCATGTCCCACGAAGCTCGCGATATTCAGGGCGACATGCTTCGCTTCCACCTCCGCAAACCAGGAGGCCAGCGGGAAGTGAGAACTGCCGTCCTGCCCGACCACTGAGGTCGTGATACCCTGTCGGATCTGCGTCTCCGCATCGGGATCGGTCAGCAGTCCGCCATCCGCATGACTGTGCGCATCGATGAAGCCGGGAGCGACGATCAAACCCGTCGCGTCGATCACCTTCTCGTCTTTTTTAGCACGCAGGTTCCCGACAGCCGTGATAGTGTCCCCAACGATACGCACATCCGCCTTACGGCGCTTCGCCCCCGTTCCATCGATGACCGTTCCCCCAGAGATAAGCGTAGAGCGCTGGGCATTTGAGGGCAAGGTTGGTATAGCGAGCGCGAAGAGTGCTAGAGACGAGATCAGTAGGTTTAGTCGCATGAATCGTGGCTTTCTATATTACAAGCAGTCGGCGTGAGCGGGCGACCTAACTCCCCGTCCCCCTTCCCGACACGGGAAGGGGGTGCCCGAACACGTACTCTCCTTGGTGTGTTTGACCGTGTTTCGGTGTGGCGCTGGCTTGTTTTAGGAGACGACCACTAACCGGAAACGATTCTCATCCACCACAAAAATGTTAGTATGCGCCGAGGTCGTGTCTTGTCTGGGCGCCCCTTCCCGTTTCGGGAAGGGGCCGGGGGTTAGGTAACCCAGTAAAGCGCGGAGCAGCCTCCTGAGCGTTTTAGGTGAAGAATAGGGAGATTACCGGCTCAGGACGCGGGCCAGGAAGGCGCGGGTGCGTTCTTCTTTGGGGGCCGTAAACACCTGTTCAGGGGTGCCCTCCTCTAAAATACGTCCGCCATCGAGAAAAAGTACCCGATGCGCTACTTCTCGGCAGAAGCCCATCTCATGGGTCGCGACCAGCATCGTGCGGCCTTGCTGAGCGAGGTCGCGCATCACCTCCAGCACCTCTCCGACCAGTTCAGGGTCCAGAGCGGAGGTCGGCTCGTCGAAGAGCAGGAGGGCCGGGTTGAGCGCGAGCGCGCGGGCGATGGCGACCCGCTGCTGCTGCCCACCGGAAAGCTCGCCCGGATAGGCATCGGCCTTCTCCGTGAGTTTAACCTGCGCCAGCAGGGCGCGGCCCTCGGTTTCCGCCTGCGCCACGGGAACGTTCAAGACCTTCCTGGGCGCAAGCGTCACGTTCTCCAGAGCGGTGAGATGTGGGAAGAGGTTGAACCGCTGAAACACCATCCCGATCTCACGCCGCACGAGGTTGACGCTTTCGGGGCTGATCTCTTTCGACTGAAACATTATGGTGCCGGATGTCGGCGTCTCCAGGCGATTGACGCAGCGCAACAGGGTCGATTTGCCGCTGCCCGACGCGCCGATGAGGCCGATGACCTCGCCTTCGCGTACGGCCAGGGAGATATCGCGCAGGACTTCCAGCGTCCCAAAGGTTTTGCACAGGCCGTTCAGGGCCAGCAGAGGAGGGGTGTTCTCAGGCACTTGCGGCGGCTCCTTTGGGGCGACGGGGGCGGCTGATGGGTTGATACTTCTCTTCCAGTCGTCGCACTACCCAGGTGAGCGGCAGGGTCATGCAGAGGTAGAGCAACGCGACACCGAGATAGATCGTGGTGGGAGCGCCTTTCGAGGTCGCCAGTTCCGTGCCGACGCGCATCAGTTCGCTGAGCGCAACGACCGACACCAGCGAAGAGTCTTTCAGCAGCGCCACCGCTTCGTTGGTGAGCGGGGGCAGGACCCGTCGGATGGTCTGCGGCAAAATGACCCAGCGCATCGCCATATTGTAGTTCATGCCGAGCGAACGCGCGGCCTCCATCTGCCCGGTATCGATGCTCTCGATCCCTGCCCGAAAGATTTCGGAGATGTAGGCGCCCGCATTGAGACTGAGCGCGATCACGCCGGAAGTGAACGGGTCGAGATTGATCTTCAAGGCCGGAAGGACGAAGTAGATCACGTAGATCTGCATCAACAGCGGGGTACCGCGCAGCACCTCCACATAGACCGTGGCGATCCAAGTCAGGGGGCCTGCCGGAGAGATGCGCGCAAGCGCAACGGCCAGTCCGAGCGGGATCCCGATCAGCAGGGCGAGAATTGTGAGGATCAATGTCAGTTTTGCGCCGCGCAACAGGTCGGGCAGGGCAGCACGGATCAGTCCGAAATTAATGGTGAAGTGCGGGGAGTTGTCCACGGAACTGCTGGAGCCGGCACTCGGAGGAGGGGCGCTCTGGGAAGATGCGCGATCGACCTCGTCTGCGGTTGCAGTGCCTGCGCCGCGATTCTTGTCCAGGTCTGCGAGAATCCCCGTCGTCAGAGGCTCGTGAATCCAGGCCGAATAGAGGCGGGCATAACGCCCATCCACCAGAATATTGCCCAATGCTCTGTTTACCGCATCCCGCAGTTCCGGCTCGCCCTTGCGCATCCAGACTCCGACATACTCGTTCGTAAACAGTCCTCCGGTCAACTCCAGTTGCGGGTAGCTTTTGCGCAGGCTCTCTTTGAGGGCGGGCAGATCCGCAACGGCGGCATCGGACTTGCCGTTCACGACGTCCGTCAGGCCGTCTTCCAGTTTGTCGAAGCGGTTGATATGGTCTTTGGGAACGCCCAGCTTTTGCAGGGCATACTGGCCGGTCGTCTCCTCCTGCACCGATACCCGCCGATCCTTCAGGTCCTGAAGCTTCTGGACCGTCTGGTCGCCCTTGCGCCGCGCGATCGTCTGTCCAGACGGAAAGTAGGGGCGGGAGAAGGCGGTCGTCTTCTTGCGCTCGTCCGTGATCGTGACCCCGGAGATAATGACATCGCACTTGTGCGCCTCCAATGCCCCCAGCACGCCCGACCATGCCGTCGGCACCCACCGTACCTTGACCCCCAACTCTTTCCCGAGCTGGTCGCCCAAATCGATATCGAAACCGATGGGCTTCTTCCCCTCCATGTACTCGAACGGCGGGTAGGTCGCATCCGTCGCGATGACCAACTCTCCCCGCTGCCGAATCCCCTCCAAACTGCTCTGCGCCCAGGTTTTCCCCGGAAACAGAAACAAGGCGAAGAGAAATACGAGAGCAAGCGTCGAAGCATTACCTAACCCCCCTTCCCCTGTGGGGAAGGGGGACGGGGGGTTAGGTAGCCCGGTAAAGCGCAGACGAATTCTCTGAAAAACAGAGGTAAGCAGGAGTTTGGGCATTCAGAGCACCTTTGCGATGTGTTCGGCGCAACGGAAGGCCAGCGCCATGATCGTAAGGACGGGATTGAAGCCGCCGTTGGTGACGTGCAGGGAGGCATCGACCACGAACAGGTTGTCGTGCGCATGGACGCGGCCCCAGGAGTCGGTGACGGAGGTGTGCGGGTCGTGGCCCATGCGGCAGGTACCAGCCTGATGCTGCCCTGCGCTCAGGCCGAGGCCGGGGGGAGAGCCCCACACACGCGCCGCGCCGCTCGCCTCCATCCATTCGCGCGCCCGTTCGTACATAAAGGTCGCGGTCTTGACGGTTTCCGGATGCGTTGTGCCGGAGAGTTTTGCGACCGGAATTCCATATTTGTCGCGGACATCCGGGGCGACCTGTACGCGGCACTCCGGATTGGGAATGTCCTGGACTGGCCCCATGACGTGGAGGGTGCGGTTGAAATTCTCCCGCATCCAGCGCTTGTTGGCGGTGCCCCAGCGCGGAATGTCGGCAGGGATGGATCCGCGCCAGAAGATCATGGGGAGTTTGGTGAACTCGTTCGCCAGCATGCCGCCGCCAACGATGCCCGCATTGCCGTGGTTGAACTGACTGGTCGCGATGGAGACACCGGGGCCGAGACCGTCATGGACGATCTCGTCGAAGAGACCATGTACTCCCGGATAGTAGTGGCCCTGGAGGCTGCGTCCGACCTGATCGTGCGCGTTGCCGAGGCCGTGCGGATGCATTTCGGAGGAAGAGTTGAGCAGGAGACGGGCCGATTCGATGGCACCACTCGACACAACGACCGCCTTTGCGGTCGCGGTCTCGCGGTGCAGAGCGCCGTCGCGTTCGATCAGGTAGGTGACGCCTGTGACATTGCCTTGTGCGTCGGCGTCGATACGTTCCGCCATCGCCTCGGTCACCAGTTCGCACTGACCGGTGGCCAGGGCACGGGGAATGAGCGTGTTCTGTGTGCCGTTCTTGCTGTCGGAGGGGCAGGCGAATCCGACACAGTAGCTGCACTGGACACAGGCCGGACGGCCCAGATACGGGGTTGTGTTGATGAGCAGGGGGACCGGGTTGGTGTTCCATCCCAACCGCTCTGCCCCGCGCTTCAGCACGATTCGGCTGGGATTGTCGGGTACGGGCGGCATGGGATAGCCTTTCGCCCTCGGCGCCTGAACGGTGCATGCCTCCCCATCGCCCGAGACGCCAAGTTCCCACTCCGCACGCGCGTAGAAGGGGGCAAGGTCGGCGTAGGAGAGAGGCCAGTCGGAGAGGGAGCTGTGTTCGGGCACTCCGTAGGTGGAGGCCATGCGGAAGTCCTGTTCCATGAAGCGCCACGCCTGAGCCCCGTACACCTGTGTGCCGCCGCCGACACCGGCCGCGTTGTTTTGATACCCGCCCTCATGAGGCCGCACAAGATGTTCGCGGCCCTGCGCGTCCACGACGACCCGGGGATTGCCCTCGGAGTCTGGACCGGCGTTATGGCCATAGAGGGAGAGACGTTGATTGCGCAGTTGATCGCGCCCGACCTCCGCAAAGCTGCGATTCGGTCCGCGCTCTAGGAGCAGAACGCGTTTGCCTGCCTCGGCCAGCACCCCGGCAGCGATCCCGCCACCCGCACCTGCGCCTACAATAATCACATCGTATGTCTGTGTCATCTGCGTTTCCATCACTCCCGTGTGCGGTGCGCTACGGTCTGCCGACCTGGTCAAATCCTATCATCTCCCACGATTTTGCCCCACGATTGCCGCCCTGCGCCGGGTCCGCGTAGTAGCCTTCCATCGTGTGGTTTATCAGGGCATTCACGAATCCTGCTGCAGGAATCACCCACAAAGCGCCGGTCACACCGCGCTCCATGTTGGAAATCATGGCGTCCTGCCGGGCAGGGAAGAGTTCGGCGAAATGCTGTCCGTAGGCGGTCACAGCCTCGGCATCCATTGCATCCAGTCCCAGGCGGTACGACGCCAGCAGGTGCCGCGAATCGCCCTCTAGCTGCTGCACGATGTAGTCGCCTACGCCTGCTTCCCACGCGCCGGGATAGTCATCTGCCGGGATCAGTCGATCCAGCACGACCTGCAGTGTTCTCTGTTGGCTCTCGTTAAACAACCTTGTCTCTCTTTCTTGTCAGGTTTCCAGGGTCTGAATCGCCTGCCTTACCGTGTCGTGGAGGGTAGGCTCTGGATGATCGGCCCAGCGTCGGAGCGGTTCCAGCGCGCGTCGGTCGCCCAGCGCTTCCAGCGCCTGTGCCGCCGAACGTCGCAACAGGAGCGACTGGGCATCCCGAATGTGCGGGTCGGTTTTCACGGCGCCCAAACGATAGAGGCCCTTACCGAACCAGGCGCTGACCGTTTTTCGCTCGGCCGCCAGGCCACGCAGACGGATCTGCTCCGCATGCTCTTCGGCAAGCGCATCCGCGTTTTCCAGAATGGCGATCAACGGCTCGACAGCGCTGCGGTCGCCGATCTGTGCGATGGCAATCGTATAGACAGGATTGGCCTCGGAGACAAACGCCTCCAGAAGCGGTTTCACGGCGACCGGATCACCGAGTTGCCCGAGCGCCTCCGCTGCAAACAGCGACACCATACTATTGCGCTCGGTGAGCAGGGTGATCAGAGGAGACAGCGCCGGAGATCCACATGCGATCAGTCGGTCGTACACGGCTTCGCGCCGATCGAGCATCTCGTAGAATTTCGAATCGACCTCATGCCCGACGGCTTCCTGCGCGATCCTGCGGAGCGCCTCGATACAGGCATCGACCTCGGGTTCCTCGGCAGGCATGGGGCTACTTCCCGACCGCAGGCAACTCCACGATGCGGATGTTGCGGAAGTTCAGGTCGGTGTCCGGCTCGTGGCCCTGCAGGCTGATGACGCCTGCCTTGGTACGCGCTCCCTTGCGGGCGTTCACCTGATCCGGGGGACGCCTATCGGTGAAGTCACAGACCATCACGCCGTTGACCCAGGAGCCGATATGCGTTCCGTGTGCGATGAGTGTCATGGTGAACCACTCCCGATCCGACGAGACCACTCTACGCACAGGCATACGGTTGTATACCGCTCCTGTGCCATAATCCACCGGTTTCGTGCGGTCGTCGCCTTCCCACTGGTTTCGGATCTGGTCTTCGTAGCCCTGTTCGAACTTGCCCTGCTCGGCACGAAAAAAGACGCCGCTGTTCAGATGGTCGCCGTTGGTATAGACGTCGATCTGCAAGACGAAATCGCCCCACTGCGCGATGGTCTGGAGATCCCCGCGCCCGCCTTTGAGATTGAGCCAGCCCTCTTTCGTCACCGAGAAGACCGACTTGTTGCCTTCTGGCGCAATCCAGCCTGTCAGGTCTTTGCCGTTGAAGACGCTTTTCAACCCGGTCGGGTGGAACCGAATATTGCGGTACTTTACGGTTCCCTGGCCATCCGTCAGCAGGCCGATATAGCCGCGATCCCTATATTTCCCCTCCAAAATAGAGCTCGTCTTGCCATCCACACGCAGTTCTATCTCGTCTCCATGGAAAATGAGGTCGTAGGAAATCCAGTTTTTCGAACGAGATCCGAACGAGAAAACAGGACCGTTTTTCGGATCGAGCACGTCTTCGGCAAGCGCATAGACGGCGATTCCGGCTTTCCCGGCATGCCCATGGGAACATTCGAAGTGCAGAGTGCCGTCGCTGAACTCTGTGGTCGTGCAGAGGGCTCCCGGCGGTCCGGCTTCACTGACGAGCGCTCCATCGGCTGCCGTCCATTTGGCCTCCCCGCACGGTTTCCAGCCGTAGTCTGTCGTGCCGTCGAACAGTTGGATCCAGCCTTCCGCGATCTGCTTTGCGGAGAGCATTTTGGCAGAAGCCTGCTTTCCGGACTCCGCAATCGGAGTCTGTTGGGCCTGAATCCCGGTGCACAGAATCAGGCCGAGCAGTGTCAGGCATAGGCGCGTGCGCATGAGAGCCCTCCTTAAAGGGGTTGTAGAGAAGTTCCCCTCTATTTCGGCGCGAGACGAACGGACTCCTCTGTTTCCGAAACGGTCGTAATTTGCTATAATGGGTCAGCAACTACTCACTGGAATGGAGATCGCTTTAACCGATGATTAACACGACCGACCCGAACGTGCAGAGACTGCACGCCTGGATTGAGAGCCATGAGGATGAGATCGTGGAGGCGCTGCAGGGCGTTCTGCGTATTCCGAGTGTCGAAGCGCCTGCGGCAGGTCCTGGCGCGCCCTTCGGACAGACCGTGCGCGAGGCGCTGGACTACTCGTTGGCGCTGTGCGATCGAATGGGGTTCAAGATTAAGAATGTCGATGGCTTTGCGGGGCATGCGGAGATGGGGCAGGGGGAGGAGATGATCGCCGCGATGGGGCATCTCGATGTCGTGCCCGAAGGCGACCGCTGGCTGCATGAGCCCTATGGCGCGGTGTTGGAAGACGGTTATCTCTACGCGCGCGGCGCCGCCGACGACAAAGGCCCGACCTATGCGGCCCTCTTTGCGGCGAAAGCGATCATGGAGTGTGGCCTGCCGCTCCGCCGCCGCATCCGCATTATTTTCGGCTGCAATGAGGAGAGCGGCTTCGCTTGCGTCGAGCACTACTTCAACGTCGCCAAAGAGGAGCGCCCGCTCTATGCCTTCACTCCCGATTCGGGCTTCCCACTGATCTACGCCGAGAAGGGCATCGCGGATCTGGTGTTCGAGAAGGAGCTGCCGACTGGAGAGCATCCTCTGCACATTATGACGGCAGGCGGCGGACGCCGCCCCAATATGGTCCCGGACTACGCCGAAGCCACGGTTCAGGGCACCCCCGAGGCGGTCGCTCTGGCGAAAGAGACGTTGTCCAAGTTCTGGGACAAAAATGTGACTTTTGAGCCCACACCTGCCGGGATCGTCGTGAAGGCTGTCGGTAAATCGGCGCATGGCGCCCGCCCCGCCGGAGGAGACAACGCCGTTGCCCGCCTCGCGCGTGCTCTTGCCACGCTCGATCTGCCGGAAAAATCGGTCTGGCTGAACTGGGTGGCCGAGATGGTAGAGACCACCGGCGCCTCCCTCGGCATCGCCCATACCGATGACGTTGCTGGCCCTCTTACCAGCAACCTCGGCATTCTGGAGACCACCGCCGACAACAAAGTCCACGTGACCTTCAACATCCGCTATCCGGTCACCTGGACCCTCGACGAACTGCTCGAAGCCAATCGCCCGATCCGCGAGAAGACCGGCTGGACCATCGCCCGCACCCGCAACCAGCCCCCGCTCTATGTTCCCCTCGATAAGGAGCCGGTCGCAACTCTGTTGCGCGTCTACCAGGAAGAGACAGGAGACACCGAGAGCCAACCCCGCACCATGGGCGGCGGCACCTATGCCCGCGCCACGCCCAACGCCGTCGCCTACGGGGCCGGGTTCCCCAATGGCAGCGACGGCCCCGCTCACGAGCCCGACGAGCGTATCGCCGTCTCTACCATCATCAACGCCGCCAAAATCTACGCCCACGCCTTCTACGAACTCGCCAAATAAGATCAGTAGTCCACAGGGCGGAGGTAGTAGTCGTTGATGGAGGTGGAGGAGAGCATGGCGACGGTCGGCAGGTGACGTTTCCAGTGGGTCGAGTCGAGGCGACGCTTGACGAGAACGACCTCGGCTTCCGGGAAGCCCATCTCCAGCAGGCGCGCCGCCTTGAAGCCCCGCAAGAGGTAGAAGAGGATCCGGTCGGCTTTGGGGTAGGAGATGCCGAAATCGCCTTCATCGGTCTGACCGACAATCAGGTCGGCGGAGGCGGGTTTGTTGACGATGACGTCCGGCACGCCGATGTAGTTGGAAATCGCCCAGACCTGGGTCTTGTAGAGGTCGCCAAGCGGGTTGACGGGCGGAGAGTCGTCGGCATGCCAGGTGAAGTAACCGAAGAGGCGCTCCGTCTTATTGCCGGTGCCGACCGGGAGCGTACCGAGCTTCTGGCTCTGGTCGAAGAGCATGATCATACGCACGCGGGCCATGACGTTGCCACGGCGGCGCCCATCGGCGTCCGGGCAGAGGTTCAGGTAGCCGTCGGTTGCGTCGGTGATCTCGATGGTCTCCATGTTGATGCCGGTGGCCTCGGCGACAAGGGCGGCATGGTCCAGGCTATCCTGGGACGAAGTGCGGTAAGGCATACGGATGCCGTAGACGTTCTTTGGGCCGAGCGCACGGGCCAGCAGAAACGCGACTAGCGACGAATCGACGCCGCCGGAAAGCCCGACGACGGCTTTGGTGAAGCCGCGCCGCCGGATGATCTCGTCGCGGAGAAAAGCGATCAGCCACTCCGTCAAGAGAGGTTCGTTGACACGCAGATTGTCGTCGGCTTCGACCGCGACAGGGCGGGCGCGCAGGACGGGTAAACGGTTCATAACAAGCACTTCTTTCTATGCGCGATGCGGGTTGCGGGCGATCTGTTCCAGCTCCATCGTGATGTCTCCGAGGGCCGATTCCAGATCGGCAAGCAGGGGAGAGGCGGCGCGGGCAGTCGCGACGTCGTCCATTTCGACGGTCGCCTGCAGCAGGCACTCGTCGAGCGCAGAACCCTGCACCAGCACATTGCCCCAGGGGTCGATCACCTGCGACGAACCGGTGAAGCCTTTGCCACCCTCAAAGCCGACCAGACCGGCATAGACCACCCAGACATTGTGTTCGTCGGCGATACCGGGCAGCAGCACGTTCCACCGGGCGACATTGCCGACATGCGTCCCGCCGAAATCGCGTCCCGGCGAGGCGCTGATGATATAGACGACCTGTGCCCCACGCAAGGCCGCAAGAGTAGCCGAAATGGAGTGCCAGGCGTCCTCGCAGATGATGACGGCGACGGTGCCGAAGCGGGTGGGGAATGCCTCGACCGTGCGCCCGCGTGAGACGAAACGCTTCTCATCGAAGACGCCGTAGGTGGGCAGAAAAAACTTGCGGTGGACATGGAGAATGCCTGCGCAGGGGAGGCTACCCTCCCTTTCGGCGCTCTCAGAGGTCAGCATCGCATAGAGGGCGCTGTTATAGTATTTGCCATCCCCGAGTTCGTAGAATCCCAGGCAGATGTCCAGCACCGCATTCGGGCGCGTCACACGTTCCCGATAGCACTCCAGCAGATCTTCGAACAGTTGGGTGCGGGTGAGGGCCATGTCGCGCACGCCGCCCTCCAGAAAATAGCCGGATAGCGCCGTCTCCGGCAGGACCAACACCTGCGTCTCCGGCGAATCCGTTTCGATCTGCTCGAACAGTTCGCCCAGGCGTCGGAGATTGCTTGCATACTCGCCTTTGCGCGGCTTTATCTGACCGACCGCGACCTCGATTTTCACGGAGGTTCTCCTCACTTTCTCAGGAGGCACGGTGCGGTTCGCCCACGCTTCCCTACTTTAGTTTACCTGACTTTCGCTGGCCCGGTTCCGTTTGCCTCGGAAACCGGCCGTGCAGAGCGAGCATTCAGATCAATTGACTATTTCGGGGACGTGTGTTAGAATGGAACGCTGTCTCTCTTCCGCCTATCAGCCAGCGAATCTTCTTGGGACAGGACGCTACGCTCTGCGCAGACAGAGCGAGGGCATCCGCGCATCTTTGTCGAAGGAGCTACCATTTTGCAACCAGAACCGCCTCCTCTGCCTCCAATTCCTCCGATACCTCCGATACCTCCGTCGAATGAGCCTGGTAGGCAGGCTGAGTATCCGCCTCCGCCGCCAGGTTATCCCGGCACGCCCCCCGGCTCCCCCTTGCCCGGCGCTTATCCCGCTTATGCGCCTCCCCCTCGCCCAGGAACTCCGGCCTGGGTCTGGGTGATTGGCGCCTGTGTAGGAGTAGGAGGATGCTTCTTCGTGGTGATCTTCGCGGCGATCCTCTTCCCTGTCTTCAGCGCTGCCCGTGAGAAAGCCCGTGAGACCTCCTGCCTCTCCAATGTGAAGCAGATCAGCATGGCGACCTTGATGTATGCCCAGGACTACGACGAACAGCTTCCCCAGGCAACGGAGTGGCAGACGAACTTCACTCCCTATATCAAAGACGAGAAAATATATCACTGCCCTGCAGTCGTCTTTACTCAGGAACAGGCCACTCCTCCTGCCACCACTTACGCCTACAACAGCGCGCTGGACAGGATGAAACTGAAGCGCCTTGCCGATCCGGCGAATACCGTCTCGAACTACGACTCCAGCAATTTTAGCCGAAATGCAAACGATGCGCTCACCTCGCTGCCAAGCCCAGGTCGTCATCTAAAAGGGAATAACATCAGTTTTGCCGATGGGCACGCGAGATTTTGGTCCGACGCGGAGCCCCTACCTCAAGGAAAGATCCTGCCCGATACGCCCTGATCGTTCTGCCTTTGCCGGGTTCACCGGAAGTCTGAGCCGCGATGGGCGCTCGTCGCAGAGACAGAAGGGTTTCGCTGTGAAAATTCGATGGACAGAAGAGAGCGTACGATTTCGGATCACGCCGACGGAGATGGAGCAGCTTCAACGCGGCGAAAAAATCGAGACGATTCTGGGCTTCGGGGAGGGGCAATGGTCTGCACGCATTGTCCCAGGTTCAGGGCGCCGGATCGCCTTTCTCGGGGGAGGACTGACGTTGGAGTTGAGCGCCGAGAACCTGGCAGCGCTCGCGGACTCCGCAAACGAAGGCATCTATTTTCATCAAGCGCAGATGCCGTACCGCTACTTTGTCGAAAAAGACTATCCCTGTATCCATCCGCGCGGCGGCGAAACCCTCGAACCCGTTACGGAGGCCTTCGCTCCCCCGGACGGATTTGAAGCGCGCAAACTAAGCGCGTGATGGCTATCGCCCTCGGAGCAGAGCCCCAAGTTATTGATCGACAGCATCGAAGGCGGGTCCTTATCTCTCCAGTTCGCTCGCACCAGCGATTTTTTACTCCCGGTGTCTTTTCGCATCTCCTATGGAGACGCACCGGTAAGAGACTTTGGGGTCCAGTCGAAGGTGGCGAGGGGCGAGCCGTCGCGGAGTTGGACGCCGTTGGGGTTGGCAGGCACTCCATCAGCCAATCCTGCTGAGTGTACGGCGATCCGTTTGATGGCGAGCGAGGAGAGAGAGACGACCTCACCTGCATCTGCGATGCCGTTGCCGTTGCGGTCGAACCAGACGGCGATCCCCTGCAGCTCTGCGCCTTCGAGCCAGCCGTTGTGATTGTTGTCGAGAGCGGCGAGGGGTTCGTAACCGTCTTTCCAGAAGAGCCACCAGGTGACGCTGCCGAACAGTTGCAGGCCGGACGTGACCTTACCCGTATGCTTGGGGTCCCAGACCAGGATGCCGGTGGTGGGCTTGACCCAGGGCCAACTTCGGCCCAATCCGTCCCCGGCCAGATCGAAACGCACACGCTTCTCTGGAGTCAGAAGATCCGATAGGGATGCTTGACGATCAAACGAAATCAGGACCGGAGTTACGGCGCGTGGTTTGCTGTGAAATGCGGCGACCTGTTTCTGCATCTCCGTCAGTTCCGTCTGCTCCGCCGCAGAGAGAGGGTGATTCTGCTGGAGATGCACGATATACTGGGCTGCCTCCATGCTGACCGGGTTGACCAATCCCATCGGCTGACTGGCATCCGCTTTGATTGTCAGGGCATAGGCTTGGCGGTAGGCGCGCAAGGCTCTTTGGCGCAGCTTTTCTGCGTCCATCGGCTTGAAGGAGTCGAGCGCCGCCGAGGCTGCGACCACTGCCTGGGGAAACGGGAGCGCCTCCTCGATCTGAAAGCCCAGGCCGAGCCAGGAGAGGCCGTCGGAACGGTCGAGCGCCGTCGCCCGGAGGTAGTTGCGGATAGCCTCCGTGAGATAGGTCAGAGCGCGCGGTGGGAGCGGTTTGCTCTTGTCACGGGGAGGGGGAGTCAGTCCGGCGTAGACCGGCAACTTCGGTAGAACATCCCGTGTGTAGACGCCGATAGTCTCCGTGTCCTGCGCGAAGGCCGCGCTGTTGATACGCCCAAGCGTGTAGTAGCCGCGCGCCTCCTTAGGATGCTCCTTGACATAGTCGCTCACATTTTTGAGCAGGCGAGAGATGGGCATCTGCGTCGGAGACATCCAACGCGCCCAGGTCGAAGGCATCACCAGAATTCCGAAGATCAGCGCTGCCACACCAACGCGCACCAAGCGTCCGATAGATTTTTGCATCGTCTCTTGTTCCGCCTCTCGTTCTACTTCGTGCTCGTTTTACTTCGTATGCGCTGCGATCCAGTCGCCCATGGTCTGGAGAGCGGCGGGAGCGATTGTCTCTTCGATGTTGCCGTATTCGAGGGGAGAACCGGTCGTGCAGGTTTGGAAGAGATGATTCAGCTTAGGCAACTTTACGATCGTGATGTCCGGGTTGCCTCCGGCTACCAGGGCCGCTTTAATCTTGCTGAGGTCCTCTTCAGGCGGAACCTGCAGGTCTTTCTTGCCATTCAAGGCCAGCACCGGACAGGTGACCTTCTGCAACGCCGGGATCGGGTCGTAGGTCAGGAAGAACTGCATCCACGGACTTAGGACCGAATTGCCCTGCGCCACCAGGGTCTCTTTTGTTTTGACTTCGGCGCGTTCGCTATCGGTGAGGCCGATCCAGACCCTGTCGATCAGCGCGCTCATTTTCTGCTTTGCGACCGTAGGATCTTTCTCCGCCTTGGCGATTGCGAACATCTTCTCCTGTAACTTGCGCTGGGAAGCGATAGCCGCATCGCTGCCACCACTGGCTTTTGCGATGAGTGCGGATTGCAGGTAGAGGATCTGCTCGCCGTTCAGACCGGGGCCTGCCATTAAGACGATGAACGCTACGTTTCGGTTACGACTGGCGACCAGAGGCGCGATCAGGCCGCCTTCGCTGTGGCCGATGAGGCCGATCTTGGTGCCGTCCACCTCTTTGCGCGTCTTCAGATACGCGACGCCCGCCTCCGCATCGTCGGCGAAATCCGCCGAGGTCGCCAGGGCGAAGCTGCCGGTCGATTTGCCGAGTCCGCGCTTGTCGAAGCGCAGAACGCCGATCCCGCGTCGGGTCAGGTAGTCGGCGAGCACCAGGAAAAGCTTGTGGCCGAGGATCTCTTCGTCGCGCTTGTTCGGTCCCGAACCGGCGATGAGCAGCACCGTCGGCACAGGCCCAGTACGGTTTTCGGGCAGGGTCAGCGTGCCTCCGATCTTGACTCCGGGCTTGCTGTCGTAGAGAACATCCTCGACGGTGTAGGGGAAGGGCGCATGAGGAGTCTGAGGACGCCGGAGTTCTGCTACCGTGCCGCCCTTTGTCAGCGTCAATGGCAGCTCGCCTGCGCCCTGACGCCAGGTTCCGACCACTGTCTGCCCGTCCTTGCTCAACTTGCCATCGAAACTTCCGGCCGCTGCCGGTACTTCGACGTGGAAAGTCTCTTTGCTATAAGTCGTCACCGTCACAGGTATGCCCTTTGCACCCTGGTCGGGACTGTCCATCGTGCCGTTGTAGATGCCGCCTGCGGCCGGGACGATGTGGAACACCAACCGCAGTTTAATGCCGTTCACGTCCAGACTGCCCTGCCAGAGATCCTCGGTGGCATCGGCCCGGGCAGAGAGCGGGAAGACGCTGACACAGCACATCAATGCCAGCACAACTAGTAATCGTAGCATCGCGCATCTTCTCCTTACAAACGTTTCAAAAATCGAAAACTCGCGATGATCCCGCTGAACAGGCTCACCAGCATGATGACGACCATCAGGGCGCCGTAGATGCCGATCCCCTTCGCTCCGGAATGCACGAGCGGCGCGAGGAGCAGGCTGCATACGGTGACGATCACACCTGTAGAAAACAGGCGTCGGCCGCTGAACTCATTCGCGGGATACCAGATGGCGGGACTGCTGAGTGTCTTCGGGGTGCGGAAACCGTACCAACGATTGGGCTTGACGCGCCGCTTGATCATCGGGCGCGATAACAGCATAAAGAGCAGACCTTCGAATAGGTAGAGACCTACTACCCACATGACAGTGACTCCTTCTTTCCCGAAGGGGAGGAAGCGGACGCTTTCCGTCAGTCGGAATGCACGTCCGGGATGACTACAAGCGATAACAGTCGCCGCCGACGTTCCGGCGGAGCCGTGTTGGTGAGGCGAGGTTTCAGCGCCTCACCATGAAGACTATCTTCTATGGACCTGCACGAGCACCCATCCGCCGCGCTCCGTGCCTTCGCGGTCGATAATCCTTGCGGTCAGATCGCCTGCCTGTGCGAGCTCCTGCTGCATTTCGCCCGCATAGACATCGCCTGCAGTCACGACATCGACCGCGAAGTTCGGCGCGACGAGTTGCGCCCGCAAGAAAGGCAGAAGTGGCTCCTCTTTGCGTTCCAGCGGCGAGTAGCCGCCGTAGTAGAGCATGCTGGGCCGGCGCGGGATAATATGATAGAAGAGCACCGGTATCCCGGCAGCGGCATCGCTCTTCGCTGCTGCCGCCGCGCGCTGATACGGACCCAACACATATCTCTCCGCCACGTTGTATCCTTCGGACGTACCAAGCGCGATCAATCCTACCATTGTTGCGACTAGGATTCCGACTCCGGCTTTACGGCCACGCTCTTCCTGCCCGCGCCAATGCAAGCAGGCCCAGGCTGCTCCGCATCCTACCAGGAGCAGGACGGTGATATGGAGGAGGGCCGCCGCCATTTCGGAGGGAATGGGGCGATTCGCAGGAACCAGGCGGGGAGCCAGGATCGCTCCCAGAACTAGAAGCCCTGCGGTAATCGCTGCGGCCAGCGTTCCGCCCTGCAAGGCTTTGCGGGGGTCGCGCAGCGCCCTGTCCAGCCACAGACCCGTGAGAAGCGCGGCGGCAGGGTAGCACGGCACGATATAGGTCGGCAGCTTCGCCGCGCCGATGGTAAAGAAGAGAAAGATGGTCCAGAACCAGACCCGCAGAAAGTCCGCAGTGGCGATGATATGGCTGGTACGGGCGGAAAGGCCTTCCGCCAAAAGGGTTTCGGGGGCGGAGACTTCCAGGCGCAGACCCAGGATCTTGCGATTAGGACGACGAGAGGGTGCAGCCTCCTGGATCGGCGGCGCGGAGCGTCGAAATGCGGCAGGCGCGAAGCAGGCCCAGGGAAAGAAGCCGAAGAGAAAGTAGACGAAGTAGCTGGGGAGCGGGGCGTTGTGGACCGTATCCAGGCCCTTGAATCGCCCGATATGCTGCCGGACGATATACTCCTGAGTCCAGGTGCGGCCCTCCGCATCTCGATCTTTGGTGTGCCAGATCGCCAGATGCCAGGGCGCAGCCAAGACGACCACCACGAGGAGCCCAAGCAGAGGGCGGAGGCGTTTCAGCCCTCCGTTCCAATGCGCAAGGCTGTGCATCTTTCCGGCGATTCGGTAGCGGAGACCCTGTCCATCGCCCCATCCGGCCAGGGCGGTAAAGCGATCGAAGAGCAGGTAGGCGCTAATTACCAGGAAAGGGATCAACAGTCCGACCGCGCCTTTGGTCAGCACCGCCAACGCACAGGCGGTCCAGAAGCCGAGCGTGAGGAGCAGTGGAATGCGGGAGAGACGCCAGGGAAAGAGCGCATAGGTAATAAATTGACGGCGCAGGGCATGGTGGCAGTGCAGTTCGTAGAAGGCGAGCAGGGCCAGCGTAAACCATAGCACGAGCAGGCCATCGGTTGTCATCTGGCGGGCATCGACGAGTGTCATGGGCGCGGTCGCGTAGACGGCTGCCGCCAGCAGACCCGCTCTCCGCCCGAACCAGCGGGTTCCAGCGAAGGCCACCAGTCCGGTCGTCAGCAGAGCGGCGAGGGCGACCGGCAGACGCGCTGCCCCTTCCGACATACCGAAGGTGCGCAGGGAGGCCGCGCAGGCCCAGTAGACCAGGATCGGCTTCTCGAAGAAGGGCGCCACCTGCTCGTTCGGGCGTGCCAACGGGCGCGAGTTGAGGCGAGGAGTCACGATGTCGCCCGACAGGACCATCTGCCGCGCGCCTGTCACATACAGCGCCTCATCGAGATCGAAGAGCGGCACGCCGCCCAGTCGCCAGAAAAACAGAAACAGGCACAGAATCACCACACACCCTTCCGGGAGGCGGCGCAGAAACGGGCGCAGTGGAGGCGCATCAGGGGTATTCTCAATCATAGCATCAGGATACCTGAATGCCCGATAGTTTCGCTTTAGCGACCCTGATGAGCGCCTTCGATCCCAGACATGTTGCAATCGGGTACAATCGCGTTGGGAGCGCCCATTCAACGGGCGCTAATCGGGAGCAACGATGATAGAACCAACGGAATCCTTGTATTCTACCGTACACTCCAATGACGATGAAAATACCGTACCCCAGTCAGGGCAGCAGACACACAGCGATGATGGTGTTGACCTGACGCTGATTCGCTGGATGTTGTCTCTCTCTCCCCTTGAGCGTCTTCGGACGGCCCAGCGCTATGCCAACTCGGCCCAAAGGTTGAGAAATGCCCCCAGAAGAGTTCGACTTTGAGACGATCCTTAGAATACTGGACCACCGTGTGACTCGCGACCCATCTATGGCGGCGGCAATGCGCCGCGCTGGCGACTTTGAATTATCTGGGAAGAGAGTTCCGACTACCCATCTTCCGTCAGGCGAGGGTTCTATATCTCCTATCAACGTGCCGCTCGGATTCAATATCGACGTAAGATGGGGGGTGCGAAACGGCCCTGCGATTCGAATTCCAGCCGATCCATCCTGTAGTGTATCGCCATGTTTCCAGGAGTGTCCAACTCACCCACGATCCAGTTCGTGTCACTCAGGGTTGCGACAACAGGATCGCCGTCGTTCAATGCAAGAAGATTCCAGAAGTAATGCCGTTCAAATGTCAGGGCAACTCTCGCACGACCTAAGAGAGGATGAGGACGCTGAAGGAATATGATTGATGTTCCACCGAGTGTCAAAACGACCAACAGTATCCCTATCACGCGGCGGCCTATGTTGCGTGATTTAGGTTTGTCGTTATCCGCAGTCTTCATCGCATCCTCCAAATTATTCCAGCGTCGGATCAGAATTCGTACCTCTGCGTTCCCCTAATGTTCGATCCGGGTACCTGCAAGTCTGTGCACGTATTCGAACGCCAGGGGTATTCGCCATTATAGATTCAAGATATCAGAATGCCTGTCGGTTTCGTGTCTTGTCCCTTTCCTCGCTATTCGGCGCAACAACGTGCATTGCGGCTTGTCAACAAAGGGTATAATGTCGCAACGCATTTCTGAATTTGTCGCTGCTCTGCTCGCGCTCATGAGGAATTCACACGTATGTCTCTCCTGCTCCTTTCCACCCGCTTTTCCAGTCGCTTTCTTGCATTGGCTCTGCTCTCCACCACAGGCGCACTTGGTGCGACTGCGTTGCTTGCGGAAGTTCCGCGCGCACAGCCTGTCCGTACCGTTGTCGCGCCGCCGAAGGTTGTGAAGGCTGCCGCTTCGCCTGTCAAGCCTATTGTTCTTGCGGTGGCGAAGGCGGGGCCGGTGCTGCTGACGGGGACGTGGCAGAAGAGTTGCAATCTGACGGCGGGCAAGGTCGTGGAGATCTCCGTTCACCTGGACAAGCCTTCCTCCTTGCCTCCGAACGGACGCATCGCGGTGGAGTGGAAACGGGAAGGCGAAGCTGCGCCGGTCGAGGTTAAACGGCTCGATATTCCCGGAGCGCCGACCTCCCACTGGCGCAAAGTACTCCATGCTTTCGATAGCGATATCTACGTGGTCTATCGGGCTCCTGCCACCGGGCGCTATACTCTGACTCTGCATACGGTGGTGGACGAACCGGCCCTCCCTTCGGATACGCCGCGCTGGCGTGAAAAGGGCAACGCTCCCCAACTGACCGCTCTGCCAGCACAGACTCCCTGGCCCGCCGGAACCGTGGCCCCGGTCTCGGTGGTGGTGCGCCCGGTCGCGATCGGCGATCAGGCCGAGCAGGATCGCCTGCGCACCTATGTCGAATGCAAGCCCGACGCCACGCCCGAGCAGGCCCAGACCATCACGCTCAATTCGGACGATGATACCCGCGCTTATGAAGTGACCGGCAGCGCCGACGACATCGAGTTTTTCGACAATGCGCGCGTCGGACAGTCCGGTGACAACTGGTTCCGTCTGGAGTACAAAGGCACCGAACCGCGCCTCCTGACCGCGCAGTTGAGCATGCCCAACCAGATGGTCGCCGCCCGTGTGCGCTGCTATACCCTGGACCCCAAACAGCCCTCTTTCGGCATGGGACATGCGGCCTGGAAACCCGGCGATCCGCTGCTGCCCGTGGTCGAATACGAAGAGGGGTTTGAAGAGAACGAGCGGGTGCATCAGCAGGACGAGAAGCACCGCACCAATATCAGCCGCATGCTGCATCCGGGCAGCGTCTACTTCCTGCGGGTCGAGGCCAATGTGCCCGGCTATCAGCTTCAGATGCGCGTCGTGAAGCCTGCGCCCTACACCGATCCACAGATGGCGGTGCGTCAGGGAATCTACACACAGATCGGGCAGGTCGATGCGTGGATCACAAATCGCCCGCGCGGCGCGAGCGTCGAACGCCGTCTGCGCGACTCCGGCAACCTGCTCGGCACCGAGTGCATGAGCTGCCACACGCAGTCCGGCGTCTGGGGACCCGCCGTGCCCTTCACCCTCGGCTATCGCCCGGAGAACATCCAGAACTACTGGCATCTGACCAACGTGATGTACGAGTGCCTGCGCCCGACGAACACCCTCAAGGACGCCGCTAACAACACAAGCCTTGCGCCGCTCGACTTCGGAGATGGGCCTGCCGGAACACGCGCCGCCGGATTTAATATCGTCAATGCCGAGCGGTTCCTCGTCCCCTCAAAGCTGCACGCCAAACAGCAGTTCCGTACCGCCAACTACATGCTGGCTTCGAGCGATCCGGGCGGCATCAACGCGGCCGGACCCGGCTCGAATGTCGGCCAGGTGGTCGTCTACCTCATGGCGACCGAGATTCTCAAGACCGCCTGGGAGAAGACAGGGGACCCAAAATACTTCCGTGCCTTTGAGACACGTCTGCACCGCACGGTGGAAGCCAAACCGAAGTATACGGACGATGTGGCGATCCGAATGGATATGTTCGGGCGCGTGGTCCCGATCCAGGACTATCCGGCGATGGAGGAGAAGGCAGCCGCGCAGGAGAAGGCGGCGGGACTGCCAGTCAAGACCCATCCTGTGGCGGTCGCCAAGTTTGTAGAAGAAGTCAAGGCGCAGTTGGTAGAGGACGAGGCCCGCATTCGTGGGATTCAGAACGCCGACGGTTCCTGGGGATTCAACCCCGGCAAGTCCTCCGACGCGGGCAAGACCTGGCTGGCAGGGGACGCCACCTCCGATCCCTCGCCGTCCGCTCTCTCCATTACCGCGCTGACCAGCCTGGGCTACGGCAAAGATGATCCGACCATCGCCAAAGGCGTCAAAGCCCTGCTCGCGATGCAGAAGCCTGCCGGGCGCTGGAACAAGGCTGCGCAGACCGGATTCGTCTCGACCGCCTACGCGCTCCATGCGCTCGCCCGCCTCTATCCCACGAAGGCGTCCGTGCTGCGCCGCGCCGACTACGCGCCGAAGCCGAACGAGACCTTGCTGGCGACGCTGCACCGTGTGCGGGCGCTGGCGCTGACCGGAGAGCCGAAGTTCGCGGATCTGCTGCTCCAGGCCGCGCGCCACGACAGCCCCCTCGTGCGCGAATGGGCGATGGTGGGGCTCGGCGCGACTCATACCGCGCAGGGCGCACCTGCGCTGGTCGCCGCGCTGGCCGATCATGCGAAGCCCGTACGGGAAGCGGCGACCTGGGCTTTGCGCCAGACCCTGCTGGACGACAACGGCTGGGACGAGATGCTGACCGCCTCCGAGCGGGGCAACGACGATACTCGCGCCGCCGTCGCCGAAGCGCTCAATATGCGCGCCGATGCCGTTCTGACCGGCGCGCGCCTCAACTGGGCGCGGCTGAACTTCCTCTTCGACCGGGGCATGAACCGGGATCCGCATCCTGCCGTGCGCGCCTGGACCGCGAAAGCCGCCTGGCAGTGGTGGGTCTGGAACCCGCCCGTGCGTACCGCCATCAATGCGGCCTGGATCACCCTCTTGACCCGCCCGGAGACCGACGCTCTCGTCGAGAACAGCGTGCGCTACAGCAGCCAGGCGCTCTTCATCGCCAACGGCCACAAGGCGAACGGTTCCGGCGAACAGCAGTACAAAGAGCTGGCGACCCTCTTCGCCGCTCTTACTGCGAAACTGGATGGCGCTGGCGATCCCGAAGGCAAAACGCGCCTTGCTTCCCGCCTTATCGGCATCGGCGCGACCTACTTCACGACCTCCGGCGGCGACGGCGGGCCCGGACAGATGGGATATGCAACGCCCGGCTCCGGGGAGATGATGGGCAAAGCCGCGCTCGCCTACCTCGGGGCCACCGAGAAGCATACCGATATGACGGCCTTACGCATCGGGCTGGAAGGCGCGGCCAATGTGCCGTACCAGCCACTGACCGACTACCTGGTCAACTACTCCCTGCGCGGGCCGGACGAACTGCGCCAACTGGCCTCCAGCGCCGTCAGCGATCCACGCTCCGTCAGTCTGGCGGCAGTGCCCGAACTCGTCGAGCCGCAACTGGCGCAGGTGATGCGCGGCGCGATGGAGCCGCCGCGCCGCGAGCAGATCTCCGACCCGATCCTCAGCCTCTGGGCGCGTGTCAACTGGGTGATCCCAAAAACGAACGAACAGCAGCGCAACTTCTTCAGCCTCATCATCCCGCGTCTCGACGCCTACTACACGCCGGACGAGCTCAACGCCATGACCGACCCGGCGAAGCGCACCGAGGTGGAGAAGATGCAGGAGGCGAACCGCTATCTCGCCGACCGGCTCGGCGATGTCCTCAAAGAGAACCCGGATCTGCATCAGCGCATCGTGCTGACCACCTACTTCCCGGAGAAGTTCACCAACCCACTTCAGGAACTCTACTGGCTGCCGAATGTCGAATGGATCCTGACATTTGCGGGCGACGATAAGCCTGCTCCCGCTGTGAAAGCCAAAACGGTGGTTTTTCAGCAGCCGACTCCGCCGCAGCAGTTGCAGCCGGATCCCGTTCTGACGGTGAAAGACCGCGCCTTGCAGCTCTATCTGGACGCGCTGCGCCCGAACGCCGACCCGAAAGCGCAGGCGATCGCCATTCGTATGGCGAACAAGACCGCGCTGCGTACCAACACCGAAGTGATCCGCGCGCTCTCGGAATTACAGAAAACCGAAAAGACGGAGGAACTAAAGGGGATCATCGCGAACGTCCTCAAGCAGAGCAACGATTTTATCCCCAACCTGAAAGTCGAACTCAAAAAAGAGCATAGTCCGACCGTCGCCTTCGATGCCGCTGGGGAGCCAACCCTGACAAAAGCGCAGACCGACGACATACTCTATTTTCGGGACTATGTGCTGCCGGAGCTTACCCGCCAAAAACGCTCCGATCAGCAGGCCTGTATGGGCTGTCACGGCCTCCCCGGCCGGGTGCCCTCGCTCTACCTGCATGCTCCCGACAAATTCGGGTTTATGCCCGTCTCAGACGTGCTTGCCAACTACCGTACGCTCCAGCAGCGTGTCAACCTCACGGACATCGAACGGAGCAAACTGCTGCGCAAGCCGCTCAACATTCAGGATGGAAAGGAGGACGGTCACCAGGGCGGACGCCGCTATGCGCCCGGCGATCCCGGCTATCTGATATTGCGCCACTGGGTCGAGAGCCAGTCGGATGTTCAGAAGACGGCCCACTGAGAGAACCCTATCTCCTATCTCACACAAACCATGTAACGCAACAAGACGCGCCCCGTTTTGCTTGTTAAGTGTCCCCCCCTCATCACCTTGTACTCACCGTACTTTTGAGGAGACGCTCCTATGAGAAAACTGAGCCAGTTGTTGATGGCCCTCGCCCTGAGTCTGCTAATTCCCGCTGTTTCTCGCGCTGCCGATCCGCCTGCGCCGGTCGAGAAACAGGAGACCAACCGCCCGAAAATCGCTGTCGCCGATTTCCGGGGCGCGGATGTCGAAACCTCCCGCTTCCTGACTGCTGCTGTTGCCCACGGATGGTGGGACAGCGCCAAAGCGTTCCGCCCCGGCGTCAACACGAACTGGGCTTTCGTTGCGATCGTGGCGGGCAAGATGGGGATGATCGAACCGCCGCAGATGTTGAAACCCGAGCGGCCTATCGAGACTCCCGACGATGAGATCTATACGGGGCTGATTGTGGATGGCCGCGATTTCAATGTCGAGCGTTCTCAGTCGCCGAGTATCCTGGATGAAGACGGCAACTTCGTCTACCCCTTCGAAATGCACGCGCCTACGCCGGACTACGTGGGCGAAAACGGGATGGTAGACTACAACTTTGACGTTGCGGACCAGACTCGCGCTGGCAAACACCCGCTTGTGGTGCATGCTATCAAACTCTCCGGTTCCTTCCACGACGATCTCGTCCTCTCCAGTGAGGATGCAGAGCGCGTTCGCCGCGCTCAGAAACGCAGCCCGTTCCTGTGGAGATGGAAAGTCGTGTTCCTGATTCCCAACAACTCACCGAATCGGCCTTGATCTCTCGTGCCCTTCGCCGTCCTGCGAAGGGCTTTTGTCGTTCTTCCTCACGCAGAAGGAGCGGGTCCGTGCTCATCACTACGGTCGTCTGCGAAGAGCAGGGTCCGCGCGGGATCTCGGATCTGCGGCATGCGCTTTCACCGGAATCTCAGGCTGCGGTTTCGAGAGGGAGGGATTCCCCGCAAACGGGGGACCGCCCGGTTGCGCCACTGCGGCAGGAGGATTCCGCAGAGTGGGGAGGATGTCCTGCGGGATATGGCTCTCAGGATCGGCGGCAGCCATCTCTCGATAGTAACGAATAAGGCGCTCTTGCAGGCCAAGGCTCGCCAGTCGGGCCACGTATTGGGCCTTTTCACGGCCGTTGCCTGTCTCCTGATAGATATTATAGTCCGCATGAGTCCAGGAGGTGAACAACACCATGGCTACATCAGCGTCGTGATTTTGCACGGCGGTATCGAGGAGCCTCCGGGTCCAGTACTCGAGGTCACCGCCCATGAGAAATGTCTTCATGTCCAGCCAGAGGGCTTTGGTACGGGGCCAGTCATTTTTGGCGAGAGCAGCGTCGAACTCGGCTCTCACAAGGGTTTCTCGGTCCGCCTTACTCTGCGTCTGCCGGACGACGTCCTGAAGGATCGGGATCGCACGGCTGGTTTCCAGCATGCCTTGCATCAGGGATCCCAGAACTCTTTCTCGATCCGGATTGCCGCTCGCTAACTTCTCGGCGCGTGTCCAGGCCGAATCGCGGTCTGAGCCCTGCACCGTGCCGACCATCTCCTGAAGCACTCGGTGCTCCTGCCATTCCCACTGTTTGTGGGAGTCCAGATAGCGCCAGAGGATCTCCTGCGTGGGCAGAAAATCAGGACGATTGGCAGGGAGCAGACGCACCATTTGATCGAGAACGGCATGGACGTAGGCGCTTTCCAGCGGGGACTGTTCCAGTTCCGCACGCAGCCATTTCGCAGGTGCCATAGCATTTTCATTGTCGCGGAGAAAGAGAAAATACGCATTCATCACCATCATCTGATCCGTATCGTTCTCACCGGGCTTCATTCGCGTGATTTCCAGCGCCTTCTGAAACGCATTGGCCGCCGCATCCTTCTCTTTGCGGCTCATGTAGCCGTCGGCGCGTGTCATCCAGGTGTGATAGTCGTTTGTGTTTTCGGCTTCGGCAACCGGGGAGCGTGGTGCGCCGCCCAAGGCGCCGAACCCGCCCTGCCCTCCAAACCCACCAGGGTTCCTGGGGCTGGCGACTGGCATCTGCGCCGCGATCTCCGCTCGCAACTTCTGCGCTTTTTCCAGTTGCTGCGTGGCCTGATAGCGCTCCAGGAGAGCCGCTTTTATCTCCAATCGGATGGTTTCCAGGGCAGGCTCGGTGCGAAAATCGGCAGGGGCCTCCTCGCCCCGCACCTCCAGCCAGACATAGTCGTCAAAGGTGATCGGCTTCTGCAACGCCCGTTCCAGGAAGGTAATGGCGACGGCGGGCCAGGCCGGAAGCTTCTTACCCAATTCCAGGTTCTCGACAGCGAGAGGAAAATGGCAGACGGTGGGCAGCCAGGAGAGGTTCGGTGGTCTGTCGAATCGACTGGCGACCGCCAGATAGGATGCGATGCGCGTGAGGTCTCGCGGATGGGCGCGAACATCCGCTGCACGCTCCTCCAGCAGGGGGCGCAGCGTCCCTGTCTTCCGCCGGTAACTCAGATAGATCGGTGACCAGAAGGCAGGGTTCAGATGGTCCCGAGTGGCAAGCCAGCGATCCAGACTGGGAAAGGCGGAGGATGATTCTTCAAAGTGAGGCGCCAATAGCCCTGCCGAGGAGGGCGTGGCGAGAGGGCAGGCGTCCATAAGGTGTCGTGCCAGTTCCCACTCGCCATGGGCCACCAGGAAATCCGTTGCCGCACCTGACTGAGCGGCGTTCTCCGTGAGCGGCGTATGCGCCATGGCCTGGATAACACGATACGCCTGACTGCGCTCTCCCACGCGAACGAAGACGTTTAATCGCTTCATCAGTTCCGTGGGATCGAGGGTTGGCTGCGCCTTCGCCAGTGAGTGGGCGAGTTGCCGGAGATCGCCCTTCTCCAACTTTGCAACGATCCTCGCATTGATTGTGTACCAATCTGGCCCGTCCAGGCTGTTGCCCACATTTGGACCCTCGCTGAACTGCGCACGTGCGGAGGAGACGCTGCCGAAGACAAGCAGCGCCGCCCATACAATCCCAACTCCTATTTTGCTGCAAATCGCCATTATTCCCGCCCTCTCGCCCGTTGTTGATGATTGGACTGCTCAGGGGTGAATATCGTTACAGTTTGAATCCCAGAGGGTGGCTCCTTGACAATATTCGTTTGCAACGTCTATCATTTCATGGTCTTTCCATCAATAACCTGTCGCTCATGGAGTCACGCTTTGAAGTCTTTCCTCATCTCGTTTAAACCGCTTCTTTGCCTTGTATTAATTTCCCTTCCCGCTCTTCCCACCTCTGCGCAGACCGCTCCCTCTGTTGCCGGTGAGATCGTACCGACGCAGTGTCTGACGCTCGACCCGGTGGGGCGTTCCGCACGGGGGCCGCTGCACCTCGATCCGATCGAGAACGAGGTCGTGCATGGCAGAGCGGTCGAGCCGAAGGCAGGGGACAAGGTAGCCCGACAGGACGGCAAGGAAGCGGTCTGGACGGCGCTGACGGCGGAAAAAGATGGCGCATTTCGTGGCAAGGCACTCGCGGGCGGCTACGCAGCATTGACGGTGGAATCGCCGAAGGAGCAGGTGCTGGTCCTGGAAGCGAGCGGCGACTCGATGTGCTACGTAAACGGTACGCCGCGCACCGGTGATCCCTACAGTTTCGGTTATACGCATCTGCCGGTGCTGCTCAGAGCGGGCGCGAACACCCTGCTTTTCTCCTGTGGACGCGGAGAACTGCATGTAAAACTGACGCCTCCGAAGTCGCCCGTGCTGCTGGAGACGGGCGATATGACGCTGCCCGACCTGATCCTGCATGAGAAGACGGCGACCTGGGGCGCACTGATCCTGGTCAACGCCTCGAACCGAACACTGGAAGCGGGCTTCCTGACGGTACGTCTGGGAACCGGGCGTTCGCTCACGGTCAAGACGCCGCCCCTGTTATCGTTAGCGACGCGCAAGATCGCATTTCCGCTGGAGGGGCCGGCCCCGACGGTAGCGGAAGACGAGACAGTCGAAGTGCGTGTAAACTATCCAGCGGTGCGGGCAAAAGCGGGGGAACCGGCGCGCGAAGCGGCGACAGACATGGCCAGTTTCAAGGTGCGGGTGCGGAAGCCGGGCGAGACCTACAAGCGCACGTTTTTGAGTGAAATCGACGGCAGCGTGCAGTACTATGCCGTCAATCCCGCGCATCCCCTGACGCCGGGCGGTCCCGCTCCTGCGCTGTTCCTCTCCCTGCACGGCGCAAGTGTCGAAGCGATGGGGCAGGCGGACGCGTATGAGAGCAAGACCTGGGGAACCATCGTTGCGCCGACCAATCGCCGTCCCTACGGTTTCGACTGGGAGGACTGGGGCCGCCTCGATGCGATCGAGGTACTGGATCTGGTGCAGAAAAGCCTTCATACCGATCCGCAGCGCACCTATCTCACCGGCCACTCGATGGGCGGACACGGAACCTGGAATATCGGCGCGACGTTCCCGGATCGGTTCGCCGCTATCGGGCCGAGCGCAGGCTGGATCAGCTTCTGGTCGTATGGCGGCGCGACCCGCGTGGCCAACCCTTCCCCCATGCAGCAGTTGTTGACGCGCCCCATGAATCCGAGCGATACGCTGGCGCTCAAACAGAACTACGCCCAGGAGGGCGTCTATGTGATCCACGGCAGCGCGGACGACAATGTGCCGGTGACACAGGCGCGCGAGATGGTGCAGACCCTGAGCGCCTTCCACAAGGATATCTCTTACTACGAGCAACCGGGAGCAGGGCACTGGTGGGATGTCTCCGACGAGCCGGGAGCCGACTGCGTGGACTGGCAGCCGCTCTTCGAATTTTTCGCGCACCATGCCCTGCCCTCCGAAGCGATGGTGCGGCAGGTGGATTTCACGACCGCCGATCCCGGCGTCTCCGCCTGGTGTCACTGGGCCGGGATCGTCGGGCAGGCGCATCGTCTGAATCCGAGCGCTGTGCGCGTGCGGCTCGACCCCGGTCAGCGCCGCTTCGTCGGCACCACCGAAAATGTCGCTCTGCTCGCGCTCCGCTGCACCAATCTGTCCGCCGAAGGGCCACTGAAGGTCGAACTGGACGGCCAGAAACTCGACAATCTGGACTATCCCACTTCCAACGACAAGATTCTCTGGTTGGCGCGCACTGGCAAGACCTGGAGCGTCGGGGCGGCTCCCGCTGCGACCGACAAGCGTCCGGAACGCTGTGGCCCGTTCAAACAGGCGTTCCGCAACCGGATGGTGTTCGTCTACGGCACGCAGGGAACTCCCGAAGAGAACGCCTGGTCCCTCGCGAAAGCCCGCTACGATGCCGAAGGCTTCTGGTATCGCGGCAACGGCTCTATCGATGTCGTGGCCGACACCACCTTCGACGCGAACCGCGATCGGGACCGCAATGTGATCCTCTACGGCAACGCCGACACCAACGCTGCCTGGAAACCCCTGCTCGCCGATTCTCCCATTCAGGTAAACCGCGCGAAAATCACGGGAGGCGCTCAGAATTTGACCGGGGACGATCTGGCCTGCCTCTTCATACGCCCACGGCCGGGCAGCACACGGGCGAGCGTCGGCGTCGTCAGCGGCAGTGGCCTGATCGGTATGCGCCTCACCGATCGCCTGCCCTACTTCGTCTCCGGCGTCGAGTATCCCGACTATCTTGTCCTCAACCCGGACACGCTCACCAAAGGCATTTCCGGCGTCCGTCTCGCCGGTTTCTTCGGTCCCGATTGGTCTATTCCCAATGGCGAGGCACTTGCCAACCCGTAACCCGTCCCACTACTACCTGAGGGGAGCCAGAACGAACACAAGGAGAAAAGCATTCCAATGCAATTCACACGGCGGGGCAACTTCTACCAGGTGTCCCGCATCACGGGGCCGACACATAATTTCCTCGCGATCATACTCGTTACCGAAGAAGTTGCCTCGCCACAAATTGAACCATTGCCAGGTTTCTGTCATCATAAAAACATACCAGGAGACCCCTGCCTTCAGGCGGGGGTATCTGACTTCCTGGTTTTACTGGAAACTAAAGAAACAGGAGTCCGGGATAATCCCGAACTCCCTGAAATGCCTATTTTTGGTTGAGCTTTTTATAGACCTCGTCATCATTACGCTTGGCGATGAGGATAACATAGACTGTATCGTCGTCGAACTTGTAAACGATACGGAACTCCCCGACGTCTGCACGCCAGTAGTCGTAGCCTTTGAGAGGGGCCGCGTCATTAGGTTTGGGGTCGATAAGCAGAGAGAGAATCTTCTGCCCGATCTGCCGGAACTGTTTGACCTGCATTTCCTTAAGGAAACCATGCGCATCCTTTGTGAGATCCAACCTTTTCATTCAGAATTCCTTCCGTGTCTCGGAAGGTCCATGAACTGCACTACGCTACCTGGATTCGAGAAGACGCATGGCCTCATCTGAGCCGACATATCCGCTCTCCTCGGCTTTTATTGCTTTAGCTGCCCAGTATGCATCTTCAAGTGCAATGAGACGCTGGTATTCGTCGAATCCTATCAGTACCGCATAGCTTCGACCGGTCTTCTCGACAGTGACCGGCTCGCGCTGTGCCTTGTCCATGAACTCCCCAAAACGGTTCTTAACTTCCGTTGCAGTGGCGTTCGTCATTGCTTGTCTCCCTGTGTGTGGTATGCGGTGAACTCCTCTATGAAACCCCTGGATTTCCCGCATGGGTTTAATAGTTTATTATGCCTGATTTAGCTAAAACAGTCAATAAGGTCGTTTTAGTCGGTCCGTATCCTTCCATGTATCACATACGGGATCGCGTCATCAGATTTTTGGACTGTTGTTATCCCAACTATCCAGTCCCAACAGCTTACAGCCGAGCGGCGTCAGTTCAGCGGTTTGATAACGCTTCTGTTCGCTCTCGCGAGGATCGCCGGGGAAGGTTTTGCCGCCGGGAGGAAGGCGGTTGCGCCAGCAGTCGATGCGGTGTTGGCGCGTCTCGTTGTCGTTTTCTTTGGCGGGAACCATAGAGATATACTGGGAGAAGCGGGGCTTTTGCGAGACGTTGTGGCCGTTGCCGTGTGCCAGGCGGCTATTCCAAACCACGAAGTCGCCCTGCTTCGCCGGGATAGGCACGGCGGTCAGAGGAGTCATGTCAGGCTGGTAGGGGTTACGGTCGGCAGGTTGGGTGTCAAGCCACTCTTCCAGGCCATTGTGGAAGCCGGGAATGCACTGAAAGCCGCCCATGTCGGCGTCGGTATCGGTCAGGCAGAGGACTCCCTGGATGCCGAACGGGACCGGCCGCTGTGTGGTGTCCACGTCCCAGTGTATGAATCCTTTATGGTCGAACTCCGGGTGCGCAGGGTTCTGCGGAGGCTTGAACCCGACGCGATCGATCGAGACCCAGAGCTTTTCTGTTTTCCGGATCTCCGCAAGCGCCTGGTACAGGCGCGGATTCTGACGATTGTTCCACAGCGTCTGGTGCTGGTACATCTCGATCATCCCGCCCGGTTTCAGCGGCGGGCGATACCAGTCCTCCGGATCGTTGCGATCCATCTCCAGGAAATCGAAAATCGTCTCTACGACCGCTTCGCAGTCTGCGGCAGGGATCAGGTTCTTGATGACCAGATAACCCTGCTCCTCAAAAAACCGATGATCCTCCGGTGTCAAAATCGGCATCGTGATCTCTCCTCGTCTGAATTATAAGATAGCGGTCCTCGCCTCTGCGTTGCCGCGCGTCGTTCCTACCGAAAGCGACCCCGGCCCTATTTGTTGCTGCCCAAAGCCTGCAAGATGCGCTCGGTGACGCGCGGGCTGGGCATCGGGACGACATTCTCGATCGTCTCGGGCACTCCGGTGATCTGAAACGTTTTAGGATCGTTCTGAGCGCCGGACGCCGAACGGAAACCGTGCTTCGTCCACGCGATTCGCTGGATCTCCGGATCAAGCAGCGCGTCGTTGAGCCGTTTGGCGCGGTCGTTCAAGGCCATCAGGGGGTGGCTGCTCCAGACAGTCGGCTTCGGGTAGAGAATGCGAACCGCCTCTTTGCGAGTGGCCAGCGCGGCGGCGTTTGCCAGACTGTAGTCGAGGAGTTGGGACTCGTACCCGACGATGATCGGTTTTGCGCCCATCCCCAGATTCAGATACTGCTGAAAGATGTCGTCGGAGCGTGTCTCCATATAGCCCTGCACTTCAAAGAACTGCTTTACCCTCGGCAGAATGGAAGGCAGTCTCGCCTCATTCACCGCCTCCCCGTTGTTGAGCACATCCGCGAGCAGCCCTGCGAACATGACGCCGGAATTGCTCTGGGTCGGATCGGTCGAGTAGATCAGGACACGACCGTGCAGTTGGCCCATGCCGAGCGTCTTCCACTCTTTACCCGCCAGGATCATCTGCACGAATTTCGGGAAATCGACGACATAGTAGGTCTGCTGCTCCTTCCGGACCACTCCCGCGCGGAGGAGCGCCTCGGTGACGCTCGCCCAGGAGTAGAGGACGATGGGAGAGTTGAAGACGATGTCGGCGCGCGCAAGCGGCCCGCCTTTCTCCTTATAGAGCGCTAGCGCGACCTGGCTCGACGGCCACAAAAAATCCTTCTCGGCAGCATGGGGATCCTGCACCATATCAAGAGATCCACGCACGTCGAAATCGAGCGTCAGCCCAAACTTCTGTTGAAGGATCTGAACGACCTGCGGATCTTTGAGGAACGCCGCCTTTTCGCTGCCGATAAAACCCTTTAGCGTAATAGGGTCTGCGTTTGTCGTGGGAGTAATGCCGCCCCCGATGGTACTGCTCTCAGGGCCGTTGCTGGAGGCTCCCTTGCCTCGTAAGAGCACATTCCCCACCGCGACGGCGAGGACCGTCAACAGCAGCAATAAACCGATACGCTGTCTCATACTTTGCCTCCTCCGATCCGTTGATAGACTTCGTCCATCTCTTTCATCGTGCGCGTCAATGCTTCGATCTCGCCCGCGAGGTGCGCGTCGTCCTCCTGCGTGAGACCCTGATAGAGTTGGGTGAGCCGATGGGAGACATCGAGGAGAAACTCGTCCAGTTTCTGCGCCGACTGTGGCGCAGCCTGCCGCACAGCCCTGCTGGTCTCCAGCCAGCGGGCGGTCAAGGTATGGGCCATCTGAAGATGTTGGCGGGTCAGGAACAGACCGGGATCATTCCGTTCGGGGTGCGCCTGGAAGTAGGTCAGCAGTGCCTCCGCCTGATTTCCAATCTGCATAAGGCGCGCGTTCAAGGAGGCCGGAAGTTGGCGGGCCATGCCGCGTATCTCCGCCAACAGCCTCTCAGGCGGAATGATCGGCGTCTCCACAAGCGCCGGCTCCCCGGAAGTTTTGGGTGCGGGAAGCAACAGGCGTATTCCGACATACGCGCCTATGCTGAGCAGGGCGCACAGAGGCAGCCAGCCGATGCCAAGCAGAGAGATCGTGAGCAGAAAGACTCCTATTGCCGCCCCGCCCGCCCAGAGGTCATTCGTTCCGTTGCCCGTTTGCAGTCTGTTTCTGTCGGGTTTCACGTGTACTCCTGATTTCAGAGGTCAGTTATAGCCTTTGGCGTCCCGGAACGCCCGGGAGAGGTCGCTTTTCCCATCGAAAAGTTTGGCCTGTGTCTCTGTCGTGATGCGCTGGAGTTGATCGGGCGAGGCTTCGCCGAACTGGATCGCAAAGACCGGCACTCCACTCTGAGCGGTCTCCACACGATGCGTTTGAAAGGCGTCGAAGCTGTTGCCTGTGTTCGATTCGCCATCGGTCATCAGAATGATGGAAGGAAAGAAGTGATCCCGATCGGCCTGGTCGTGTATGAGGTCGAGCCCCCGCATGATCGGTGTGTAGATGTCGGTGCCGCCGGTGGGCGTGCTGGCCTGGATATTGGCCGAAAGCTGATTCATCTGCGCGGCGTCATTGCCTTCGACTCTCCACTCATTCAGGATATGGTCGCTGAAAGTGATGACGACCGTCTATGTTCTGCATCGCCGTCTTCAGTCCCTCTTCGCGCTCACCTTGCATGCTGCCGGAGAAGTCGAGGCAGTAGACCGTGTAAGAGGGTTTGCGGAAAGTGGTCTGATAGAGGTCGAGCGCTTCCCGGATAACCTCCCCCTTCGGGTATTTGATCGGCGCAAGGAAGCGAGTGAGATCTATTCCCCAATTGGGGTTGAACAGCGTGGGATCCGCGCCTTTCAGTTCGGCTCCGACCGGGCCGATCCGTCGGCCCTGTTTCAGGATCTCCTGCTGGACGGAATCGGAGAGGAGGTAGGCCTGGAGTTTCTGGAAAATCGCGGCCTTCGTCGGATCGTTCTGATCGACATAGCCGAGCGGCGAGTCGGCGATTGCCAGTCCATCCGCAGGATAGATGACACTCAGAGGCTCCTTGCCCTGCGCGACAAGCGTCTGATTGGTCTCGATGACGACCGATTCGTAGTTGACCATCGCATCGTAGTTCTCATATTTGCGCAGAAAGAGGTCTTTCAGGAAGCCGGAACTGCCTGCCGAGCGGTTCACCGTGCCGAGAATACGCTTGATCTTGCTCTGGACCGCAACGTTGCGCAGATGGGCCGATGTCAGCACATCCGGAGAAACCTAAGACCAGTCCCGCAAGGCAGAGTGCAAACAGAGATTTTCTCAACATGAAAGGTCCCCCCGATAGAACGCCGCAGGATCGAAGTGCGGATCGCGTGCCTCATAATGGAGAGACGGCCAAAGCGTACGGCTCCTACCGAGAAGCAGAGGAGTTTGCAATCGATCCCTCTTTGAGAGAATACCTGAATCCTGAGCGAGATAGAAAACAGGGCAGGAATCTCTTCTTCGATGGCGAATAGTGCAAGGAAGCCGCGGTCGGTTTTTAAGACGGCGCGTCGTGGAAGCGAGCCAACGCAAACGCAACATCGAACAGGACATGAGAAAGGCGCAGTGCGTGTCCTTAGGGGTTGGGAGAGGAACCAGTCTCATGAAACGCAAACCTATTATCATCTCTGTTATCACGCTGCTCGGGATCTCCAGTTATTTCCTATGGGCCAAAAGCGCCGTACGAGAAGAGCTCGATCCTGAGAACGATTTTGCCAACTGGCAGCCTAGCGCCAACACGATCCAGCGCTCGCTTCCGTCCGGGACATCCGCCGAGAAGGAGGTGGCGTTCTCCCTCCTCTTCCAAAATCGCTTTCGTAAGCATGAGCCCGGCAAAGCGGTCGGCGTCCATTTTATGCTCGATGGCAAGATCGAGTTGCTGACGCCTGCCCGGTTGGAACCCTGGAATGTCGACCGCATCGCCCTGATGCTCTATCGCGAGGCTCAACAAGATCTCGGGAAGAACTATGACATCGATATCTTGGAGACATTTATCGGGACGCCGCCTGTAAAAATTGGTGAACTGCGCGCCTCTCCGAAGTTACCTGCGCAGGTGATCGTGCATTATCACTATCCGGCCGTCTATCTGACCGCTCCAAAGCATTTGGACGTGGATTCTAAGCATCGTCCGGTCGGTGCGATAGGCGCTTCCGATCCGCCCCCGAAGAGGCCCCTATAGGGAACTTGGTCCGAGGAGA
>JAYUMV010000544.1:0-16458 GCA_043762265.1 Chthonomonadaceae bacterium
GGGGGCTGCGATTCCGCTGGCCTCTACCTGGCGCTCTGGAATGAAGGTCGCCTGGTACGCAGGCTGACCGCCCGCAACGACAACACCCCGTACCGCGTCCATTGGAACGTCGAGGCGCTGCGAGGCAAATTCGTGACTCTGGAGATCGTCGATAACAAGACCGGTCCCTGGGGCTTTATCGCGGCGGAGGGATTCGCCTTTATGCCGTAATGTCATCCGGAACTCTTGCCAGAGGAGGAAGAGACGGGGGCGACGGGCAACATACCGGGACGAATCTGCCTTGTGGAAAGAGAACCACCGATGCTTCTGACGGACATTATTGAGCGGGGCGCACGGGACTATCCGGAACGAGTCGCCCTGATCTTCCGGGACCAGCCGACCTCCTTCGGTGAGATGGCGGTCGCGGTGCGGCGATTGGCAGCGGGATTTCGTGCGCTGGGCATCGAGCCAGGCGAGCGCATCGGCTTGCTGCTGCCCAACTGTCCGCCGTTCGTCTACGCCTACTACGCGGCGGCGATGATCGGGGCGGTCGTCGTGCCCTCCAACCCTCTGCTCAAGCCCGCCGAACTCGCCTATATCTGGCGCGACTGCGATCTGCGCGCCATCGTCACCGTCCCGCAGTTGCTGCCGGTGGTGCAGGCGGCGCGGCAGAGTCTGCCCGGCCTGCGCCATGTCGTCAGCGTGATCGGACGGGAAGAGATGCCCGATCCTGAAGTGGCGGATACGGTCGAGGGATTTGTGGGGCTGGCGGACCTGATGCGGCAGGGCGCGGGCAGCCTTGCCGCCGGAACCGACCCGGAAGCGCCGGATCGGGATCCGCAGGCGTGCGCCGTGATTATCTACACCTCCGGCACCACCGGCTACCCCAAGGGTGCGATGCTCTCGCATTTCAACCTGATGCGCAACGTCGAACAGGTGCAGCAGACCTTTCACTTCTTCCCCGACGACCGTTTCATCACGATCCTCCCGCTCTTTCACGCCTTTGCGGGCACCGTCTGCATGCACACCGCCCTGGCCGTCGGAGCGACCAGCGTGCTGCTGGAGAACTTCGCGCCCGCCCGCGCCTTCGAGACGCTGGAGCGGCATGCCATCTCGATCTTCTGCGGCGTGCCTGCGATCTTTCATGGGCTGTTGCAGTTTCCGGCAGACCGCGAATACGACCTCTCCAAACTCCGCCTCCTCGTCTCTGGGGGCGCACCGCTCCCCGCAACGACGATGCATGCCCTCGAAGCGCGCTTCCAACTGCCGGTGCTTGAAGGCGACGGGCCGACCGAGTGCAGCCCCGCGACCTCCGTCAACCCGCTGCATGGCGTCCGAAAGGTGGGCAGCGTCGGCCTGCCGCTGCCCGGTGTCGAGATCGCCATCTTCGACGACGACGACAACCCTGTCCCGACCGAAGCGATGGGAGAGATCGTCGTGCGCGGCGACAACGTCATGCTGGGCTATCTGAACCAGCCGGAAGCCACCGCAGAAGCCATGCGCAGCGGCTGGTACCATACCGGCGACATCGGCATGATCGACTCCGATGGCTATGTCTTTATCCTCGACCGCAAAAAAGATATGATCCTGGTCGGGGGCCTGAACGTCTATCCCCGCGAGGTCGAAGAGGCGCTTTTCCATCACCCCGCCGTCGCAGACGTGGCGGTGATCGGCCTGCCCGATGCCGTGCGCGGGGAAGCGGTCACTGCCGTCGTCGTCCTCAAGCCCGATGCTGCCGCGACCGAACGCGAACTGATCGTCTTCTGCCGCGAACGGATGGCCAACTACAAAGTTCCCCGCAGCATCCTCTTCCGCGATGTCCTCCCCCGTGGCGGCACCGGCAAAGTCGTCAAACGCCTCCTGAAGAAAGAACTGGAGATGGAGCCTCCTGTTTGACAAAAAGAGAGAATTAACGCAAAGTTAATCCTCCCTTAACAGCCGCTTAATACAGGGTCACTATACTATAGATCGTGCTCACTCTCCGAGCGACGATCACCCTTTTCTCGTTTTGAACGGTCTGCAAAGAGCGTTCACTGGCTGGACACCTCGCGTGTCTGGCCTCTTTTTTTGGCTGGACGGGCGTTGACGCCCGCACGAAGGGCCTGTATAATAGACCTATGAAGTATCTGACGCAACTCCTCGACAAAAAAGTGCTGGCTCCGAACGGAATCTCGATAGGCCGCATAATCGATGCCGTCGCGGTGTTGGGGGGCAGACTGCCTTCGGTCAACGCCGTGATCGTAAAGACCGAGAGCGGGGAGTTCTGTGTGCCGTACGGGTTGTTGGAGTTCGAACCGGACCCGGAAGGCCCCAAGGGCAGCGGACAGATCTACGGCGATATTCACCTGAAACGATCGCTGGATTCCATCATCCCCTACCATCCAGAGGACGCCGATCTGCGGCTGCGCCGGGACGTGCTGGACCGGCAGATCGTCGATGTGCAGGACTATCGGGTGGTGCGCGTCTCCGATGTCCGATTGGCCCAGTGCGGCGAGCAGTACTGCGTGGTGGGGGTCGATGCCAGTCTGCGCGCGACGCTGCGGCGGCTGGGAAGCATCAGCAAACCCATCGAGCGGGCCGCCAAACTCATTCGGCGTCCGCTGCGCTCCAACCTGATCGCCTGGGACGATGTCCAGACCCTGGAGGCAGGCACGGCGGGCGGACGCATTCGGTTGAAAGTCTCGCACGATAAGCTGGCCCGCCTGCATCCCGCCGACATCGCCGACATCGTGGAGCAGCTCAGCCCGCAGCAGGGCGCCGAGGTGATCGAGTCTCTGGACCCGGAAACCGCCGCCGATACGATGGCGGAGGCCGAGCCGGAAACGCAGGTTTCGATCATGACCGTACTGGATGATGAGAAGGCGACCGATATTCTGGAACAGATGGATCCGGATGAAGCCGCCGACCTTCTCGAAGATCTGCCCAACGCCCGCAGCGACGAACTGCTGGACCAGATGGAGCCCGAAGAGGCCGAAGGTGTGCGCGGTCTCATGGCCTACGATGAGGATACCGCCGGTGGGTTGATGACGACCGAATATGTCGGTATCGAGGCAAATCTGTCCTGCGATCAGACGATCAATCGCCTGCGTGACCTCGCGCCGAAAGCCGAGACGATCTACTATGTCTATGTCGTGGACGATGAGAGCCGACTGGTGGGCGTGCTGAGCCTGCGCGACCTGGTCATCGCGCCTCCGGAGACGCATATCTCCGACATCATGGTGAAGAATGTCATCCACGTCTATGTCGAGGACCATGCCGATCAGGTGGCGCAGATCATCGGGCGCTACAATCTACTGGCCGTGCCGGTTGTCAGCGACGATGAGCGCCTGCTCGGCATCATCACCGTAGACGATACTATCGAGCGCCTGCTGCCGCCCGAACGCCGCCGCCGCCTGCCCATGCCCGCCATCACGGATGGCGACGACGAATAGCCCTGAAAGGCTTAAAAGGAGTGAACCATTGAAACAGCGTCTACAATCTCTGCTTTTCGCGGTAGGGATGATCCTCTTGCCAGTGATCGCGTTCGCCGATGATGACGAGAAACCGCAGCCGATGACCGATCACGACAAAATGATCCAGGGGTGGGCCTGGGTCATGATCGCCGTGCTCATCCTTGTGCCTCTCGCCTGGTATCAGTACCGCAAATGGTCGATTCTAAAGTCCGGCAATCAGTCGCACGGCACAGGCTACCATCAGGATTGACCGTCGTCTGCAGGCGGGTCGGATCCGGTCGAAGGATTTTGCCGATACGGAATGAGACGGGGAAACCAGTTGTGGACAGACTTACGGTAGAGGAGAAACTCCTCCCCGAAGCGGTCCGCCAACTCGTCTCGCTCGAAGAGGGCGAAGAGAACGACCGAAACCAACCCCAGATCCAGCATATAGAACAGCATGTAGCGCGTGGGATACTGGAGGGGCAGCAGCAGGGCGAGCAGCAGCCCTGCAATCTGCATCGGGTTCCGCACATAGGCGTAGGGGCCGGTGACGACGAGCTTCCGTGGGGGATCCAGTGGGAGAGGCGTGCCAAAGCCTGGGTAAGCAAACGCGAGAATCGCCCAGGCGCCCAACGCGAACGGAACCGCCGAAAGCGCCAGGAAAAGCAGCGGGTTGCGCAGATCGACCAGGGGACGCACCTGTTCGCTATGCGTGAGCGTCAGTACCACCTGGGGCAGCAGGATATAGAAGACAGAGGCGATGCTAACGACATAGAGCGTCGAGCGCGCGCAGCAGGCCCACCGACGCCAGAACGGGCGCGGCGAGGGGAACAGCCCCGTGTGATAGACGCCCAGCGTGATCCCCTGCACCACGCAGAGAAAGACCGTGTCCGCCATCCACCAGCGCGAATTCGCATGGGACAGAAACAGCATCTGGCCTGCCACCACCGCATCGAACCCCACCGTCACCGCCGTCCACACCGCCAGATACAGGATCACAAAGCGTGGGCCGCGCCAGAAACGGCGCAGTTTCGAGTAGAGCCACGTCAGAAAAAAGCTCCAGACCAGTCCCCATTCCAGATGCAGATCGATCGGAATCCCGTACAACGTAAACGGCATGGGGCGGTAGGCCCAGAAACCCAGCCGAACGACGACATAGTCGAGCAGAATTCCGACGCTCAACTGCGTCCAGACTGCCATGACCGCCTGCGGAAACTCTCGCCCCTTCGGCTTAAACCAGTAGTAGCCGACGACCCAGTATCCGAAAGCGCACAGAAACAGCCCGAAACGAAACCATAGAAAGTGGGCCAACAGCCACTCACGCGAGATCACGGCTTAGGGGTCTCCGTCAGTCTTTTGATGTTCCGCAGGGCGTAGCCGTGCATCTGTCCCATCGCGAAGTTTTCGAGCGGATTCCAGTAGGCGCCGGGCTGCATGCGCTGCTGATAGACCGTGCGCTGGCGCAGCAGGCTGCCGCCTGGCGCCGGGACGATCTCAAAACCCGTTTGCTGGAATGTCATCCAACGGGCCAGCTTGGTGCCGTCCTCCAGAATCTCGTAGTGGACGGTATGGTGAACCGGATCGAGGGTCTGCTGGCTGACAATCGTGTTCGTGCCCGGCCACGGTTCCGAGCGGGGATCGAAATGCATGCGGGTAATGCCGTTCGCCTCTCGCTCCAGGCGCGTCGGCAATGGGAAACCCAGCTTGAGAAACACGGGGAAGTTGAGGGCGACCTTATCGGTCTGTACGATAGTCTGCATCACACGCTCCGGTGGAGCGGCGACGAAGATCTCATCGATTACGATGTTGGTCGCAGGATGGTCGATATGGTTGCGGTCGCTGGTCAGCATCGCCATGACGAAAGGGACGATCAGGATCGCCATCGGGCCACCGCGCCGATTGGGTTGGACCGTTTTCGAGATCGCCGCGACCAGAAAGTAGCCGAGCACCGCGCACGCATAGAAGAGGGGCGCGGCCATGAGAATGCAGATCGAGCCCTCGCCGACCAGCGGACAGACCACACAGAGCAGGATGGTCACGACCTTGAGGGTGGTTCCTACCCCCGATTGCGGCCGCGTCAAGTAGGCGACCAGCACGCCGATGATGAGGGGGATTCCGACGAACATCGCATAGGTCTGCATCATGCCTGCGCTCTCGGTAGCGCGATAGAACAGGCCAAAAACGACGGCGGCGATCAACAACACGACCCAGAAGTGATTGATCGGCGTGAACTGCAGCCCCGGCCGCGCCGGTTTCACACGCAGACTCATCGACTCCGCCCCGCATTTCGGACAGAAATCTCCCGCAGGCGTCAGCGCACCCCCGCACAAGGCGCATACCTTCGGCGGCATCGGTGGTACAGGTGGCAAATCCGGAGCTTGCATAAGACGTCTCCTTGTCTCATCCAGAAAACACGAGTTGATTCATAGTATCACTCAATCCGCAAAGAAGTCAATAGTTTGAGAAAAAAATCACAATCTTACCTAACCCCCGTCCCGTTTCGGGAAGGGAACAGGAAGTAGAAAGGGTTACTGGCGGATCAGGGCGAGGAGTTCGTCGCGTCTCTTTTCCATGTCGGCCTGGGAGCCAGCTTCGAGGTTCAGACGCACGACGGGATCGTTAGCGGAGGGGCGGACGTTGAAGTGCCAGTCCGGATATTCGACGGTGATGCCGTCGCGGAAGTTCTGTTGGCCGTCGGAATAGGTCGTTTTGACGCGTTCCAGGGTGGCCTGGGTGTCTTTAACCGTGGAGTTGATCTCGCCAGAGATGTAATAGTTGCCCAGGCTCGCGACCAGTTCGCTGAGTTTGATGTTCTCTTCGGAGAGCATCTGAAGGATCGAGAGGAGCGGAATATAGCCGTTGTCGGCGTAGAAGTGGTCGCGGAAGTAGTAGTGGCCGGAGACTTCGCCGCCGAAGACGGCGTTTTCGGCACGCATAGTGCGTTTGATGTAGGAGTGGCCGACGCGTTCGGCGATCGGCCTGCCGCCGAGGCGCGTCACCCATTCGTCCACGGCCCGTGATGCGCGCAGATCGTAGACAATGCCTGCGCCGGGATCTCGCTTGAGAAAGTGGCGGGCGACCAGCGTCGTCACGAAGTCGCCGGGTATGGGTTCGCCGGTCTCGTCCAGGAAGAAGACCCGGTCCGCATCGCCGTCCCACGCTACGCCGAAGTCCGCACCTTCGGCAGGCACGCGACGGATCAGCTCCTCGATATTCTCCCGTTCGAAGGGGTTGGAAACATGGTTGGGGAAGGTGCCGTCCGGCTGGAAGTACATTTCAGTCACGGAGAGCTGCGGCATCCGTGCGAAGAGTGCGCGGGCGGGCAGTCCCCCCACCCCATTACCGGGATCTGCCAGGATGCGGAACGGCTTGATCTTATCGACCTCGACGAACTGCATCAGATGGTCGGTATACTCGCCGAGGATGTCTTTGCGGGTCACCGTGCCCGGCACAGAGGCCTCTTTGAACTTGCCGCTGCCGACCAGGTCCCGCAGCTCCTCCATCCCCGAACCCATCCCGATGATATGGGCGCCTGCGCGGACCATCTTCATGCCATTGAGTTCTTTGGTGCAGTGCGAGGCAGTGATGATGACGCCCGGCATATGCCATTTTCCGCTCGCGTAGTAGACCATGTCGGTGGTGGCCAGGCCGATGTCCATCACATCGACACCCTGCGTGTTCATGCCTCGGGCCAGGGCGGCAGCCCATTCGGGGCTCGAAAGGCGGGCGTCGTATCCGATGACGACGGTTGCCTCGCCGAACAGGTCTGCCAGTCCGCGCCCGATCTCCTCCACGCCGTCGGGTGTCAGGGGCGCCTGATACGCATTGGCGTCACCGACTTTGCCAAAATAGATGCTGCTCTCATCGACCAGATCGGGCACGAGCGCGCGAATATCGTAAGTTCGAAAGACTTTGGGGTCTACCGACGTCATAAACATCTCTCCTCCGTAAAAATAACCGTTCGCCTGCAGCGAACCTATATTCTGTTAAACACAAATCGTGCCAACTCCTGCCCGCCGAGCATAGAACGGTATTTGACACGTCTTCCTATTGCGGATATACTGAAAGCGTTTCACGCCTCTCTGCCCTGGCAGGCAGGCGGAAAAAAGATTACGTCGGGGGTTAAAGGGAGACAGGGCATGACAGGCAACAGCGCGAAGGCACGATTTCGGGGCTGCTATGTAGCGACGCTGACACCGTTCGACGCCGCAGATAGGTTGGATGTGGGGACAGCGGCGGCGCACGCACAGTGGCTGGCGGAGAACGGGGCAGAAGGCCTTTGCCCGACCGGCACCACCGGAGAGTTTCTTTATTTGACCGAGGCGGAAAAGACAGAGTTGATCGTGGCGACGGTGAAGGCGGTCAAGGGGCGGATTCCGGTCATCGCGGGTGTGTGGGGAGTTCGTCCGGCGGAGATGGCACGATTGGCGAAGGCGGCGGAAGATTCCGGCGCCGATGGAGTCTTTCTGCCCTCCCCGATCTACTATCCCGCCAGTGACGAAGCGGTCTTCCAGCACTACGCCGCCGTCCATGCCGCGACTTCGCTGCCTGTCTTCGCCTACAACATTCCGCAGTACGCCGCCAACGAAGTCTCGTTCGCCTGTCTGGAGCGGCTGTTCGCGGAGGGTATCATCGCCGGGGCGAAAGACTCGACGGGCAAAGCCGAGCGTGTCGGAGAACTGGTGAAGCGTTTTGGCGAGCGCCACGTTGTCTTTGCCGCCAGCGACTCTTTTGCGTCGGAAGGCCGTAAACTCGGGGCGGACGGTTTTATCTCCGCCATCGCCAACGTCGCGCCCGCAAAGTTCGCGGCCCTCTGGGCTGGCGACGACAGCCTTCAGTCTGAAGTAGACCGTCTGCGCACGGCGCTGAAACAGGTCGGCTCCATTCCCGCCTTGAAATACCTGTTGGGGCGCTGCGGCTTCGCCTTCGGGGAGGCGCGCCTCCCCGGCTCCACGCTCTCTCCGGCACAGAAAGCCGCCCTGGACGCCCTGCCGCTCTGAGCGATGAACAACGGTGCGATCCACACTTTAAGACATAAAACAGGAGAAAACGATGCGGTTAGCGGGTAAGGTGGCGGTTATTACCGGGGCGGGAGTGGGCATTGGGCGGGCAACGGCCCTGCTCTTTGCAAAGGAGGGCGCGGCAGTGACCGTGGCCGATCTGAATCCGACGACGGGCCAGGAGACGGTCGCGCTGATCGAAGCGGCAGGAGGAAGAGCCTTCTTTGTGCAGGCCGATGTGTCTCAGGCAGAACCGGTGCAGGAGATGCTGCGACAGGCACAGAGCCATTTCGGACGCATTGACGTGCTGTTTAACAATGCAGGCATCGTCAAGCAGGGGCGCGTCGAGGATTCGAGTGTGGAAGACTGGAACGCGCAGATCGCAACCACTTTGACCAGCGTGTTTCTGGGCTGCAAATATGCTATACCGATCATGCGGGCGCAGGGGGGAGGCGTACTGATCAATATGGCGTCGGTGGCAGGGATGATGGGGATCGTCAACCGCGCCGTCTACTCTGCGGCGAAGGGCGGCGTGATCGGCCTGACGCGGGCCATCGCGCTCGACCATGCGGGCGAAGGCATCCGCTGCGTCTATCTCGCTCCCGCCACCATCGAGACACCCTCGCTCACCGACCGAATCAACAGTTCCCCCGATCCGGCAGAGGCACGCAAGAGTTTCGAGGCCCGCCAGCCGGTCGGTCGCCTTGGCAGACCGGACGATGTCGCCTACGCCGCCCTCTACCTCGCCTCGGACGAATCGACCTTCCTCACCGGCAGTGGCCTCACCGTCGATGGCGGCATGGCCGTCTGACGTTAGGAATACAGAAAAAAATACAAATACAGAGCAGGAATACAGGAAGAAAGGAATACAGGAAAAAATTCGGAGAGTGAATGCCTCTTGTCGGTTTTAGCGGCTAAGAGCCGATGGAGCCAACAACAGAGGTTTTCTCCCCTTCTTCTCTTTGAATTCATTTCCTGTATTCCTTTCTTCCTGCCTTCCTGCTCTGTATTTGTATTTTTTTCTTATTTCCTTACCGGGCTTTGCCGACTTTGACGACGACGACCCCGTGTGCGGGGACGACGGCGCTGTAGCTTGCGTCGAAGGTGCCCGCGTTTTTGTGCATCCAGAGATCGCGGACGGGCTGTTTGCCGGTCACGCCGATGTCTTTCCAGTTCGCCTGAATGGGGGCCTCTTCCGAACCGCTGTTCACCAGCGCGACAGCGGTCGTGCCGTCGAAGAGCGGGCGGGACCAGACTTCCAGGTCCCCGGTCATCGCGACACGACCTGCCGGTTTGCCGAGCGGGTCCTGGTTGATGTCCAGCAGTTCGTCGTTGGAGAGCAAGTCGATGGTGAAAGGATCCATGTCCGACATATCGCAGCCTATCAGCAACGGCGACGAGAGCATGCACCACATGGAGATGTGGAGGAGCTGCTCATTCGGCTTCAAGTGGGAAGGATGCAGGCTCGGCCCCCACCCAACCTTGCCGATGACCAGCATATCGGGATCGTTCCAGTGGCCCGGCCCTGCGTACTTCTCGTGGCCGTTCTGGCTGGTGTAGAGGCTGTGCAGGCTGCCCCAACTGTCGTTGATGTCGCCGGTCGTGCGCCAGCAGTTCGCGCCGATGTCCTCTCCCCACTTCCAGACATCCCCCATCCCGTACTGGCACAGGCTGTAGACGATGTCGCGGTCGGTCTTATCCAGAGAGGTACGCATCCATTTGTAGGGCTTCTCGAAACGGTCTAGTCCTTCGCCGGTCACGACATCGTTGTAGGAGCACCAGTCGTGTTTCAGGTAGTCGATGCCCCATTTCGCGTAGGTCGCCGCATCCTGATCTTCGTGTTTGTAGCTGGCTTCGAAACCGGCGCAGGTCTTGGGGCCGGGTGAGGAGTAGATCCCCAGTTTCAGGCCCTTGCTATGGACGTAGTCGGAGAGCGACTTCATGCTTGGAAATTTGGTGTTGGTCTGGATCTCTCCGTTGGCGTCGCGGCTGCCTTCCCAGGTGTCATCGATGTTGATATACTGGAATCCGTGCGCGGCCAGCCCGCTGGTGAGCATTGCATCGGTGGAGGCGCGGACTTTGGCATCGTCCACCGCTCCGGCCCAGCAGTTCCACGAGTTCCAGCCCATCGGAGGCGTGAGGGAGAGCTTGTGCGCCCCTCCCACGATTGTCAGCGTGCGATCCGCAACGCCCTGCGCATTGCGGACGGTCACCGCAACCTCAGTGCGGCCTTCTTTGGCCAGAGAGCCGGTGAGGATTCCGGTCTGCGGGTCGAGCTTCAGCCCCGTTGGAAGATTCTTCGCGGCGAAAATAAGCGGCATTTCGCCGGTCGCGGCGATGCGGAACAGGAAGGGGCGACCAGGCGTCGCGCCGACAATGCGCGCGCCATGAAGGGCAGGTTTGGGCGAGACTTTGACGGGCAAATAACGCGCCGGAATGGCGGGGACCTGTGGCGCGGGGATCGCCTCCGGTTTGGCGCTGACGCCGGGGGCCAGGACCACCATTGCGCCCGCCCAGTCGGCATGGTCGCTGTCGATGCCGTCGTCGGCGTCGCCCACGCGCAGGAGCAGTTTTTTGGCTCCCGTCAGGTCCACGGAGACCCGCTTCGGCTCCATACCGCCGCGCATAACTCCGGAGGAGAAGACTTTCTTGCCGTCCACCAGCACGTCGAAGGTGATGGAGCCAGCGCTCTGCGCCTTCTCGTCGTCCAGGCCAACCATCGCAACGAAACGGGTAGCCGCCCCTTTCAAATTGATGAGCATCTCGCTGTGCGCGTGAGTGCCGATGCCGTGCGGATAGACGATCCCATGCAGTTTGAGCGGATTGTTATCGACCGATCTTCCTGCGTGCGGGCTGCCATAGTCCTGCAGGATGGTCGCGAGATTAAGCGTGTCGGCCCAGAGGGCGCTGGCAGGGGCTTCCGTCCCTTGTAGGGCTGCGGCCTCCTGGGCAGGGAGTGGAGTGGTGGAGAGCAGACAAAGGCCCATTGCGCCGAGCGTCAGGGCAAGCGGTTGCCCCAGTGCGGTTCTCATACGGCTTTTCCTTCTGTTGCGTCTCTCTGCGAAGCGAGACGCATTCAAGGGTAGTGCGAGACGGGCACAGAGGTTGTGCCCGTCTCGAAAAGGGAAGCGTGATCGATGAACGATCACACCTACGTATTAGAGTTCGGAAGCGGACTTCCATTGTCCTTCTTTTACGGCTTGGCGGTCTCGGGCTTGGCCTTCTCCTCTGTCTTAACCTTCTCCTCGGCCTTGACGACTTTGGAGGAGATCTGCATGGTCAGCGCTCCCACCTGGGTCGGCACATCTTTGATGGTGCCTTCGACTTTGACCGTATCGCCATCCTCCGGATTGATCCATTCCATGATCTCGTAGACCATTTTGCTGCCATCCTTGTCGATAATGGCCTCGGCGGTCTGTTTGATCTTCCAACAATCTTTGCCACCGACTTTATCGAGGCCCAGATAGGTGTCCTTGACCGTGATTTTCTTCTCTTTGACGGCGGGGTTTTCCAGTTCCGTCTCCCAGGTGTCGTTGGTCTTGACGGTCTTGGCGGTTAGAAGCGAACTCGACAACTGCGTCATGATTTTGGCGATTTCGGGCGCCATAAATGCGCCGGCTTCCGGCTCCTTCGACTCCTTGACTTTGCCGAATTTGTCACGGGTGATCGTGCGGGGCGGAACCGCCGGTTGGTCCTGAGCGTTCCCGTTGATCTCGACGGTACTGCCTTCATCGGCGACCTCTATCGTCACATCCCCATTCTCTTTGACCTCTTTGATGGTGTCCTTCTGGCTCTGATTGACGACCAGATCCATGCCCATCACACTGGTCTTGATGACGCTCTTGGTCCGTGTTACCCGACCGGCTTTCGGGGTAACAAGCAGGTTGACGGGCTTCTCGTCCTGAGCGCGCGCCACCTGACTGCCAAGCAGAGCGCAGGCGAGCAGAGCGCCTCCTAACACACGATTCAACTTAAACATGCTTTCTGGGTCTCCTCTGGTCGAAAAAAGGGCAGTTTTAGCCCTTGTCGGGATCGTGCAGGGATCGGTTGGACGCTGCGACGGTATACAAACTGCTTCCGTACATTAGGACGGAGAAAAAGTGGTACGGATCTCATTAAAACGAGAATTCGCCTGAAATATTGTCGCGACGCTGTCCGTTATACCCGTTCTTACCTTGCAGGTCAAGAGAGAGGAACATTAATGCATTCAAACCGCGAAGGCACGGTTTCCCCGCTCAGAACGGCAATTCCTTGCCCGGGCGTTTGTCCAGAGCAGGGATTATAGGATAGGGTGTCGCAACAGAAGGCAGCGTTTGCGTGGGGAGGGAAAGAACCGTGAGAGTGGCAGGCTGGTTGGGAGTGATGGCGTTGGGGGGATTCGTCGGATTGCCGGCAGCGGCGCAGAGGGTGGTGGCCGCGCCCCGGTCGTTCGAGGCGATCGCAACGGCTCCGACGGAGATACACTGCTACTGGCTGTCGGCGCAAGGCGCGACAGGCTACCGTCTCCAGCGAGACGGCCAAACGGTCGCCACGCTTGGCGCAGAGGCTCAAGAGTTCGCGGACAAGGGTCTTGCGCCCGATTCGGTCCACCATTATACGGTGCAGGCAGTGGAGGGAACGGACGTCTCTGCGCCTCGGGACTATGTGGAGCGCACGTTCTCCCCGTTCCCGACAGCGACGGACCGCCGCCACGCGCCTACAAAAGCCTTTGATGTCGTTATCGTGCAGGCTTCGACCGGAGGCGTCGCAGCGGCGATCGAGGCTGGGCGGCGCGGTCTGAAGGTGGCCCTGGTCGAATCGACGACGCGCCTGGGCGGGATGCCGGTAAACGGCCTCAGCGCGACCGATCTGCGCAAACCCCAATACGCCAGCGGATTCTTCGTACGCTTTCGAGATCGGGTTCAGGCTCTCTACGCCGCCGAAGGAGTGAAGACCGACGGCACCAAGTACGAGCCGCGTATCGCGCACCAGGCGATGAAATCGCTGCTCTACGCGGCCCCCAATGTCACCGTCTGGCGACGCACACGCCTGAAGTCGGTGCAGTCCGTCGCTTCGGAAACGGATAGCGCGCGGAGGCGCGTTGAGTCGGTCGCGGTGGAAGAGTTGGGCACAGACGGCGCTCCGACCGGTCGCCAGGCGCATTTGACTGCGAAGGTCTTTATCGATGCGACGGACTGCGGAGATCTGGCGGCCTGGGCAGGCGCTCCCTTCCGTCTCGGTCGTGAACCTCGCACCCCTCAGGAGCCCCACAACGGCGTCATCTACTACGATCGCGCCCACGATAAGGCGCTGCCCGGCAGCACCGGTAAAGGCGACCAGCGTATCCAGGCGTATGCCTACCTGTTTGTGGTGAAGGACTATGGCCCCAACGTCGATAAGACTCTGCCGCAGCCTCCCCCCGGCTACCGCAAAGAGGATTTCGTCCATTCGCCCGGCTGGAAAGACTCCTGGGCCTACACCTCCGGCACGATGCCCGGCAGCAAGTACGAGCTCAATCAGCACCCGCAAGGCGGCGATATTCAGGCGATCAACTACCACTATCCCACGTCCGGCTATGCGGAACGCGCGCGGATCGAAAAGCTCTATCGGGATCATGTCCTCGGCTACCTCTACTACATCCAGACGGAGTTGGGGCAGAAGAGCCTGGGCCTGCCCGACGATGAGTATCGCGACACAGGCGGGTTTCCACCGCTCCTCTATGTGCGCGAGGGCCGCCGCATCCTCGGAGAACAGTTGCCGGTCGAACAGGATATTACGAATGCGCGGGAGATTACGCGCCCGGAGAGTATCGGCCTCGGCGACTACCCGATGGATTCGCACGCCGTCCGACCCAAGACCGACTGGACCACGCCCGACATGGGCGAAGGCGAATGGTGGCTCTATCAGCACACGCCCTGGCACCAGTTGCCGCTCGGCATCCTCGTGCCGCAGCGTCTCGACAACGTCTTTGTGACGACCGCCGTCTCTTCGACTCACGTCAGCTTCGGCACCTATCGCCTCGAACCCGTCCGTATGGCGTTCGGAGAGGCAGCCGCCATCGCCGCCGCAATCAGCATCCGCACCCATCTTATCGGCCGAGAGGTTCCTGCCCGCCAGATTCAGGAGGAGATGCTGCCCCACATCGCCAACCTCAACGCCGATCCTGCGGTGCAGCTCAGTTACTTCACCGATGTCAAACCCGGCCATCCCGACTACCGCGCCATTCAGTATCTGGCCGCGCACGGCTTTACGCTGGGGACAGAGACATTCCAGCCGGACGCGCCGACGACCCGCGCGGAACTGGCACGCTGGCTCACCCTCCTCGCGCAGCGTGCGCCCGCAGCCGTGGAAACCATCCAGGCGCCGAGCGCCTTGGGCACAACCGTGACCGAGACACGCCGCCCGCTCTACGCCTACATGGGCGCGCCTGCCGACGTGCAAGCGCTGCACGACCTTCAGAACCTGCCGGAGCCCATGCAACCCATCACACGCGCTGATTTCGCGCTCTGGCTCACACGTCTGCTGCCCGACCTCGCGCATATCGCCAATCCGCGCCGCAGAGCCGAGGCCGCCACCTTCTTTGCAGACACGGCGGATCCCACCGTCCGCGCCGCCGCCGTCACGCTCTACGCCAACTATATCGACCCGATCCTGTGGGACAACTGGCACGCCTTCACCCCAGAGGGTAAGCTGCAATTTCGCCCCGACACCCCTGTAACGCATGCGCAGCTCTTTACCGCCCTCTATCTGGCGCAGAAGGCGCTCGGTCCCCTCTTCAACGACCATCCCCTCGACGGCCGCAACGGGCGTTATGTCCCAGAAGAACTTTACGACCATTCCTAGAACGCGTCCGGTTCCTGACGCTGTGCAACAAGGGAGTCAAGCGGTATTGGGGCTTTCAAGAACCTGGATGGCGTTTGTCGCCGTAATAGGCGAGGTACGCCGAATGACAGTGAGGTATGTTTGTTCGGTTCGACAGGAGAGATTTCTGCATCGCATGGCGCGTCGGCATTTTCGGAGGAAGGCGCCGAGGGGCATGCGATTCTCTCCCTGAAAAAGTTACACGCTTTGCAGGAATCTCGCTCCGGCTGACGAAATGTGATTTTGGTAGGTAGTGGGAACCCGTTGCTCGTGCCACTCTCCAGCGCGATACATAAGAGAGTATCCATATTGGCGCCCTGCAACTTTGCGCGTTCCACGCGCTGTACGGTTTCGGGCGCTACCTCAAGAGTCAGTATCATATTTTAAACCTCCTCTTTCTGTTCACATGTTCGTTCACTTCGCTCACAGGACGGGGATCAGGTTAGTGAGCGTGTTCGGGGGCGCAGGGGCCTTCGTGGGAGTGGTCGTGGCTATGATCGTGACCTGCTTTGGAGAGTTGGCAGTAGAGATCAAGGGAAGGGCAGTCGCTGCATTCGGTTTCGATAGTGGAGTGGCGCACCTGATAGCGGGCGGCCAGCAGAGACTTGATTTCGCGGACGACGCGGGCCGTGTCGGGCGTGTCGGCGTCGAGCACGTTGACATGGCAGGAGAGCGCATTCATGCCGTCGGCGATAGCCCAGACATGCAGGTCGTGGACTCCCTGCACCCCCGGAACGGCCTGCATCTCCGCCGCCATCGCCCCCACGTTGAGGCCGTTGGGAGTGCCTTCCAGCAGAATATTGATGGTCTCGCGGACGATGCCCCAGGAGGAGTAGACGATAAACAGCCCGATCAGCACCGAGACCAGCGGGTCGGCATAGACCCAACCGGTGTAGTGGACAGCGATTCCGGCCACAACGACACCGACCGCCGAGAGCGCGTCGCCCGCCATGTGGATGTAGGCGCTGCGGAGATTGACATCGTGGGCCGCCTCACGCCGCAGCCCGAGCGCGATGCCGGTGTTGAGCAGCACGGCCAGCAGGGCGACCGCGATCATGGGAACGCTCTGGATCGGCTCCGGGTGCAGGAAAAGGTGAAACGCCTCGCCGAAGATGAAGAGCGCGATGACGATCAGCGTCACGGCATTGGCGAGCGCAGCAAGGATACCGACCCGGTGAAAGCCGTAGGTACGCGTCGGGGTCGCC
>JAYUMV010000545.1:0-2398 GCA_043762265.1 Chthonomonadaceae bacterium
AGAGAACCAGGCCCGACTGGAAGGCGAGCCTGTCCCGATGGCAGTCGGCGTCGTCTATTCTCTCGTGATAAAGCGATTCGGCGTACCGTTGCACTGGGACGCCGAGATCGTGGCCTACGATCCTCCGCGCCAATTTCGAGACCGCCAGGTCGATGGCAAAGGCCCTTTCCACTCCTGGACCCACACGCACTCTTTCGAAGCCCTCCCCAACAATCGTACCCGCATGATCGATCACGTAGAGTACGAACCGCCTTTCGGACCGTTCGGCAAGATCGCCAATCTCCTCTTCATCCACCGTGAACTGGACAAAATGTTCGCCTTCCGCCACAAAATCACGCGTGAAAACGTCGAAAATTAGACCTTCACGGGAGAGACGGAATCCCCCTTCCTTTTCGGGAAGGGGGCGGGGGTGAGGCAGCTCGTGATCAGTATTTCGGGACGGACGGGTCGATCTCTTCGCTCCAGGCGGTGATGCCTCCGACCACGTTTTTGAGGTGGGTGAAGCCTTTCGCTTTGAGGCGGTTCAGGGCGTCCGCGCTGCGTTTGCCGGAGCGGCAGTGCAGGATGATCTCGCTCTTGGGATCGAGTTCACCTGCGCGCTCTTCGATCTGCCCCAGCGGAATCAGCTTGGTGCCGGGAATACGCGCAATGGCGTACTCGTAGGGCTCCCGTACATCAATGACGGTCAGATCCTCGCCGCGATCCATACGCGCTTTGAGTTGGGAGACCGTGATCTCCTCGCTCTCCAGAATCGCTTGCGGCGCGGCCTCTTCGCCCCGAATACCGCAGAACTCCTCGTAGTCGATCAGTTCTGTTATCGTACGATTCGGGCCGCAGATCGGGCAGCTTGGATCCTTTTGCAGTTTCAGTTCCCGGAACTGCATTTTCAAGGCGTTGAAGAGCATCAGGCGACCGATGAGCGGGTTGCCGATGCCGAGGATCAGTTTGATCGCCTCGTTCGCCTGAATGCAGCCGATGATGCCCGGCAGCACGCCCAGCACGCCGCCCTCCGCGCAAGAGGGAACCAGGCCGGGAGGAGGGGGCTCCGGGTAGAGACAGCGGTAGCACGGCCCCTTTTCCGCCCAGAAGACCGAGGCCTGCCCTTCGAACCGGAAAATGGAGCCGTAGACGTTGGGCTTGTTGAGCAGCACGCAGACGTCGTTGGTCAGATAGCGGGTCGGGAAGTTGTCGGTGCCGTCGATGACAAGATCGAAATCTTTGACGATCCGCATGGCGTTTTCCGACGAGAACTGCTCCTCGAAGCCGATCACTTCGACATGGGGATTGATGCTGCGCAGCGTCTCCCGCGCCGACTCCATTTTCAGCCGCCCCACATCTTCGCTACCGTGGATGATCTGGCGTTGCAGGTTCGTGAGGTCTACTGTATCGAAATCGACGATGCCGATGGTGCCGACGCCCGCTGCCGCCAGATAGAGCATCAGTGGCGAGCCCAGTCCGCCTGCGCCGATACAGAGCACCTTCGCCGCTTTGAGGCGCTTCTGGCCTTCCAGATTGACTTCGGGCAGGATCAGATGGCGGCTATAGCGCAGGATCTCGTCGTTGCTGAGTTCGGCGTTCGCGCCGCGCTCTTCCGAGATGACGCTGACCGAATCGGGCAGAGGCCGCGCCGCTCCCGCGCCGCCTGCGATGCTCGGCACGATGCTGAGTTCGTCGTCGTCCTCTACCGGTGTCTCCATCCCTTGCAGCGATCGGGTGTCTTCGGAGCCTTTGTAGACGTTGACGAAGTGGCGCAGTTCGCCCTTCTCACTGAACAGATGTTTCTTCAAGTCCGGATACTGCGCCGACAACCCGTCCAGCACACTCTGTACGGTTGCGCCTGCAATTTCCAGTTCGTCCGTTCCGCCTGCGAACTGTTGCAGGGCGGTCGGAATAAGCACTCTCGCCATAACTTTCCTCTCTTCTACGAGTCAAATTCGTTCGATTCCAAAATCTCCCAGGCTTCGGTGGAAAAGGCCTGCCGGTCGTCATCGAGTTGCCAGGCGGTCAGTTCGTCCGGGCGGCCGTCCAAAACCGAAACGATGATATAGGTATACCACGGAGAGGCCCATTCCCGATCATAGGCGCTCGGTCGCGCGGGATGATTGGGGTGGGAGTGGTAGAAACCCAGCACTTTGCGCTTCGTGCGCCGCTCCTCCTGTAGGAGCGCGAACATCTCTTGCGGCGACACGAAGTAGCGCCGCTCCTGACCGACGGTCGCGACTTCAGCGGTCTCCGCCCCTGCTGGCAGCACCGAGTTTTCAAAATCCTCATTAGGTTCGAACACGTTGGCCAGAGGCCGCACTTCGCGTACGGTCTTGTCCGCGCCAGCGAGATCGCCCAGCAGGACTCCGCAGCACTCGTTGGGGAAGGCAGCAGCGCCGTGGAGGCGGATCGCATC
>JAYUMV010000546.1:0-2279 GCA_043762265.1 Chthonomonadaceae bacterium
CAGTGTGTCGAAGAACTGCTTGGCATCGGGGTTGCTTTGCAGCTCTTTCAGGAAGTCCTCCGGCATGACCATATCGGACGACCCTGAATACGCCCTCTCCCAACGCCCGTCCTGACGGGCCGCTTCGATAGGAACCAAGCCAGAGGGCCGCATGCGTCCTTCAGCGATCAGGCGCTCGGCATGATCGCAGTTCCTCTTAGACCATGCCGATCGCGAGCGGCGCGGCGTCAAGCGTTGTAGAAACGAGACTTCGTCGAACGCTTTCCTCTGGCCGTCAATCCAACCCCACGCTATCGCCACGACGACACAATCGTTCCATGTGACAGTAGGCGTGCCCGATTCTTTCTTGAAGATGCGCACCCATATCTCTTGCTCGGTTGTATGATTCGATTCCAGCCACTGCTCGAACTGGTCAGCGGTCTCGAAGGAGCGAGCGTTAAAGGATTGCATGCCGTGTCTTCCATGTCACACAGACGAGCGGCGTAACGGAGCCGCATTGCCGGTTTAGCTGCGTTTTTTGGAGACGTTGCGCTCTTCCAGAGGATATTTTTGCAGGTAGTCTTCGTAGTCGCCCTGGAAATCGACCCAGCCCTCCGGGGTATAAGAGAGCATGCGGGTCGCGGCATCGGAGATCAGGTCGCGGTCGTGAGAGACTAGGATCACGGTGCCGGGGAACGCTGCAAGCCCCTCGCCCAGGGCATTGACCGATTCGAGATCGAGGTGGTTGGTCGGCTCATCGAAGATCAGGACGGGATCTTTTTGCAGCATCAGTTTTGCCAGCAGCAGACGGGCGGTCTCGCCTCCCGACAGTTTGTCGGTCTGTTTCATCGCTTCCTCTCCCGCGAACAGCATGCGCCCCAGCAGGCCGCGCACGACCTGCGCGTCGCCGGTGGGTTCGAACTGCATAATCCAGTCCAGAGCGGTCATTCCGGGCGGGATGGCTTCGGAGGTATCCTGTGGATAGTAGCCCCAGCTCATGCCGCTGCCCCACTTGATAGAGCCCGAATCGAGTTCGTACTCCCCTATAAGGCACTTGAGTAAGGTCGTCTTGCCGACCCCATTGCCGCCGATGATCGCCAGACGATCTCCACGCATGATCTCCAGATTGAAATTCTTCAAAATAGGCCGATCAAACGCCTTATTCAGGTCCCGCGCGACAATGACTTCCCGCCCGGAAGGCCGGGCCTGCTCGAAGCGGACGAACGGACGTTGGATGTTGGAGCGTTTCAGTTCCGTCGCGCTCAGCCGAGCCATCTCTTTGCGGCGTGACTGCACCTGACTGGACCGCTGCCCAGCGGCGAAGCGGGAGACGAACTCCTGCAACTGCGCCACCTTCTTGGCCTTGTCCCGGTTTTCGTTCTCGATGGTCACGCGCGACTGCATCTTCTGCTCAACCATGTCGTCGTAGTTACCGGTATAGATGATGATCGTGTCGTAATCGATGTCGGCAATATGGGTGCAGACCGCGTTGAGGAAGTGGCGATCGTGCGAAATGACGATCAGGGTGCCCTCATAACCGGTGAGAAACTCTTCCAACCAGTGGATCGATTCGAGGTCCATGTAGTTGGTCGGTTCGTCGAGGAGCAAGGCTTCCGGGTTGCCGAAGATCGCCTGAGCGAGCAGGACGCGGAACTTCAGGTCGTTGGGCAGGGTGTGCATTGGTTCGCTATGCTGTGCATCCGCAATGCCGATACCGCGCAGAATCTCCGCCGCCTCGAGCTCCGCCATGTAGCCGTTCTCATCCGCGACCGTGACTTCCAACTCGCCGAGTCGGTCCATCATCGCATCGGTAAATTCTGCGGCGTTGCAGAGTTCGTTGCGCTCTTTGAGCGCGCTCCACAGAACCGCATTGCCCATCATAACGGTATCGACGATGCGCTCGTTATCGAAGGCGTACTGATCCTGCCGCAAAACGCCGACCTTCTTCGGTCGAATCACTTTGCCGCGATTCGTTGGCTCGACATCGCCCGTCAGAATCTTCATAAACGTCGATTTCCCCGCGCCGTTCGGCCCTGTCAGACCGTATCGGTTGCCGGGATTGAATTTGACGGAGACATCTTCGAACAGCGTCCGTACGCCAAAACTTTTCGTGACTTCGCTAACGACTATCATCTATGGGTAACTTCCTTCAACATCTGTTTGACGCACCGGTGGGCTCGGCCTGCCGGTGAGAGACGGCAATGCGGAGGAAGGCGGCAGATCGGTGGCCTACTCCTGCAGTTTACGCTCCGACAACAGCCTTTATTATACCATGGGCAGACCAGGGAAACCAAAGAAGA
>JAYUMV010000547.1:0-2883 GCA_043762265.1 Chthonomonadaceae bacterium
CGTTCAAGGTTTACTCAAACCGAAATAGATGACCAACAACGAAATAGACGACCAACAACCGTGCAAGTTGGAATCAAGGAATCAAGGGACGTCGTCCCTCGCTACGCGCCTTCGGCGGGCCGTCCTCTGGACGGAGCGACAGGACGACGTCACTATCCCGTTCCTGCTCTCCGGCCCCTCCGTTCCCGCAAATCACCCCATCGCACGTTCCGTCCGCATCACCGACATCGCCCCTACTATCACCCACCTTTTCGGTATCTCTTCTCCCGAAGCCTGGATCGGCGCTCCTATTGCCTTTTCTGCGCTCTCATAGTCTCACTCGCATGGCATCACATAGAGAGTATTCGCACGTACAAAACTGAGGTGTTTGCCGTCCGGCAGCCATTGGAGATTCGAAAGATCCACGGCATCCCACGGCGATCCATTATTGTAATAATCGCGGGCGGGACACCGCACATACCCTAATTCCCGCATATGGCTGCCATCGATATCGCTCACCCACAGGCCAACAGAGGCATCGTTTCCAGATCCCAGCAAAGAAAATATTTCCGGCAGGGGCGGAGCATGCCCCATAAAACAGGCGATCCTATCCCCACTTCTTGAGATGACGGTGCCTTCGATACCGCCATGTTCCGGCAAGTCAAACCGGAAGGTCTGAACAGCCGACTGCGCATTCGCAAATGTTCTTGCCTTGATCACAAATTGTCTGTCATAATCCGCTCCGCCTTCCGCTCCTATCGCTGGGGGAGCGGTCAGAATCTCATAACGCGGCGGGGAAGTCTGCGCATCCCCCATTCCAGGCAGCGTCCACTTTTGCTTTTGCCAGAGCACCCATCTCTTGTCCGCCGACACGGTGACCTCAAAACCGGGTATCCGATTTTTGTTCAGAGCTGCGGTCAGTTCCGCCAGAGGAGTCTCGGTATGGGTTACTCTGTTGTAAAGCGAAAACCTGCCTTGTACCGCAGGAGGAGAAGATCTATCGTAGGGGGACCGACATAAGAGCGCGACACTATCGGAGAGCCACCAGTAACTCGTCGAAATATCGCGATCGTTCTGCAATACCAGCGCTGGAGTGCATCCATCGAGCAGTTTGCGGCTTCTTACTTTGTAGAGAGCCACAAGCATCACGAGGAGACTCACTCCAACGACGATGCAGCCGATTCTCTGTTTGAACTTCATTTTTCTCTCCCAAAAAGTACTTTGATAAACAAAGTTTATGTCAGCAATGATACCCTTTCCCAAAGGCATCTGTTCCCTAATTTTTTCTGGATCGGCTCATTTTTGATATTGGCACGGTGTATAGGCGTAGAACCTTCGCTCGAAACATCCCACCTCTCCCTGAAACGGTTGGCGAGCGCTTCAAAAGATCGCGTAGCCGCCGGGACCGAGGAGGGCGTCGAGGAGTTTGAGCAGACCACCCATCAGCAAGTCGCCCAGGATGAGGCCGAGGGCGACGCCGCGCATCAGGCGGAAGCCGCGACTGCCTCCGAACCGCAGAATAAGCGTCTTGAAGGCCCAGCCCAGGAAGATCGAGAACAGCATCTTGTTCGCATAGCCCACCTGCAAAGTGCCTGTCAGCGCATATCCCAGCGGATGGAGCGGCCAGCCTGGAAAGCGGAGACGCGCAAAGGAGAGAGCCAGCGTGACGCCAACGCCGACCAGCAGGCCGAAATAGGAGCCGGACGTGGGGCGAATGGGCGTGAGCAGGCGCGAGGTGAGTTGCCCGACCGCCGTGGTAGGCACCACATTGGCGGTCATCATCAGCCCGTCGCTGTTGGGAGAGAGCGACAACGCCCCATGCCGATAGAACTGCGTCAATGCGGCAGGCGTCCCGACGACAAGCGCCAGGATCACCGCTGCCAGCAGCAGCAGATAGAATCTTCCTTGCGGAAAGCCCGTCGCGTCCCGGATTTTGCCGGTCTGAAAAAGAGCGGGCGCGAGCATCTGGCGCGTATCGCGCAGATGCTGCACATGCAGCGTCAGGCGTGTCAGGGCGACAGGCGACAGCGTGTTCGTCCCCGTCAGCGAGAGAATCAGTTTGTCCGGCAGGATCGGCGCGAGGATCCAGGTGACGCCGCCCTCCGCCATCAATCGGCTCAGCACCAGCGCCACCGCAAAGTAGAACCCGAAAAATGCTGCGCTGAACCAGAACGGCAAGCCCGTCGCCATACACCAGGCCAATATGCCGCCGATCCCGCCTAGAAACCCTATCAGGAAGATCCGACTGACGCCTGCTGTCTCCTCCCCACTCTGCCCTCGGTTTGGAAAGGCGATGCGACGCAGATGGCCCCGTGCATTCCAGACAAGCAGAGCCGCTAAAACGAGAAATGCTCCCGCAGACTGCTCTTCGATGTAGGGCGGCATGGCACGTACGCCACCCGTCGCACCGTCGTTCCAGCCCGCCATCGCCGTCATCAACTGCTCGACCTTGTTCAGTACCAGAAAGAACCAGACGCTGAACGTCACATCCGTGGGAGCCAGAAAGGTCAGCCCGATCAGCAGAGGGTAGAGATTCACATAGAGCGGTCGCAGACTGGTCCACGGCGGATCGTTGACCATCGCCGAGACGTCGTTGAAGAAGGGCACACAGGGAATGTCGGGAAGATAGGCGTGGGCAACGCCAAAACCGTGCAGCAGCAGCGGAAATGCCATACCAAACGCGACCATACGCCGCAAAACCAGAGCGTCGGCAACGGTAGCATTGGGTCTTAACGCTTCGAGCGGCAACGCCACCAGCGGAAACGCAAGCCGCTCATTCTGCACCCAGACGCGCTCGAACAGCGCACACAGGCACACATTCGCGACTAGAAACGGCAGCAGAAACAGACTCCATGTCAGAAGTGGACGCGCCCAGAACTGCCAGGGCACCGCAACCCCATAACC
>JAYUMV010000548.1:0-4290 GCA_043762265.1 Chthonomonadaceae bacterium
ATCGGGCCGATCTACACGAACGCCCCGGAGTTGACACGGCGCGACGACGTGCCGAAAGGCGTGGTCTATCACTTCACCATGGACTCGGCAGACAGCAAGATCTATCCGGGCATCGCCAAGAACGCGCCTGGTACAGTGGTCCCCTACCGTCGTGGAGTCACCGTCTACGTTCCCAGCCAATACAAGCCCGGAACGCCCGCTCCCTGCATCGTGTCGCAGGATAGCATGGGCTCCGGCGAGATGCCCACGATCCTCGACAACATGATTGCGGACCATCGTCTTCCGCCGATCGTCGCAGTCTTCCTCAACTCGGGTGGAGGAGATGCGCAGGGCAGCGAACGCGGCCTGGAGTACGACACGGTCTCCGGCAAATACGCCGAGTTCATCGAGTCGGAAGTGCTGCCTAAGATCGCCAACGACTACCATGTGACCTTCACCAAAGACCCCAATGGCCGAATGACCATGGGCGGCAGCTCCGGGGGCGTCTGCGCGTTCACCATGGCCTGGTTCCACCCAGAATGGTACCATCGTGTGCTCTCCTATTCCGGCACCTTCGTCAATCAGCAGTCTCCTCTGAATCCCGAGACGCCGCATGGCGCCTGGGAGTACCATGAGCATATTCTCGTACGGGCCAAACCGGAACCGCTCCGAATCTGGATGCAAGTTGGCGAAAACGACATCCGAAGTAAGGACGAGGAATCGACCTATCACAACTGGCCCATGGCCAACCAGCGCATGGCCGAAGTGTTGAAGGCGAAGAAGTACCACTACCAGTTCGTCTACTGTCGCCAGGCGGGCCACGTCGATGGCCGCGCCGTCCGCCAGACGCTCCCTGCCGCTCTGGAATATGTCTGGAAAGGTTACAAACCCGTCAAGAAATAGAGACAGGGTTTCGGGCAAAAATAGAGCGGGGCCGGAAATGTTCGAAAGACCTCCGGCCTCTTCTGCCGTCAACACAAGGAGAAGGCATGCTGCGGATAGGAAATCCCTTTCCAAGTGGCGAATGCTGAGAGCGGGGAAGATACGACCATGAATCTCTTTGAGAAACCGCGCGGAGTACAGACGCGCTGGTTCAGCTTCGAGAATACGGAGTCGGGGCGCGGCCAGGCAGGCATGGAGAATCAGGGCGCAAAAGGGCATGCGTTCGACACCGTCGCGCCTGGCGAGACGAAAACGCTGCTGAATGTCGAGGGAAGTGGAACGATCCATCGCCTCTGGATGACCGTCAGCGACCGCAGCCCCGAGATGCTGCGCGGCCTCTGGATTCGGATCTATTGGGACGGGTTCGAGCAGCCTGCCGTCTCCGCTCCGCTCGGCGATTTTTTCGGGGTCGCACTTGGGCGACGCACGGCTTTTGAGTGCGCGCTTTTCTCAGACCCGGAAGGGCGCAGTTTTAACTGCTGCATCCCGATGCCGTTTCGGACATCGGCACGGATCACCCTCACCAACGAATCTGAAACTCCTTTGCACCACCTTTTCTACGAAGTCGATCTGCTGCTCGGCGTCGAACACACCCCAGAAACACTCTATTTCCACACCCACTGGCATCGCGAATCGCCGAACCTGCTTGGGGAAGAGTTCGTCATTCTACCGCATGTCACCGGGAACGGCCGGTTTCTCGGCTGCAATCTGGGGATCGTTGCGGACGCCCGCTATGACGGAACGTGGTGGGGCGAAGGCGAGGTCAAGGTCTGGTTCGGCCCCGATGCCAATCCGACTCTTTGCGGCACGGGAACAGAAGACTATATCGGCACAGGTTGGGGCCAGGGCGTTTATGCACATCGCACGCAGGGCTGCTTGATAGCAGACAAGGTCAACCGCGAGTGGGCATTTTACCGCTACCATATCGACGACCCGATCTATTTCGACGAAGGCTGCAAGGTCACGATCCAGACCATCGGCGGAGCCGGGCGCGATGAGGTCATCGCGCTCCAGCAGCAAGGCGTCCCTCTCCTCCCGATCACCCTCGATCCCGGCGAATCCCGTCCTTTCCTGCGCCTGATGGATCTGCCTCAACCTGTCGATCTCACCGATCCTGCGCTGCCACAGGGCTGGTGCAACTTCTGGCGTCAAGACGACTGGTCCGGCACGGCTTACTACTACCTCGACAAACCGGACGGGGTGCTCTGATCACGGACAACTCTCCTCGAACTAAGGAATTTGAAATGCTCTACCAGATCGGCGTTCGCTTCCTGAGTGTCGCGGCGGTCACGACCGTCCTGTTCTTCTCAAGGAGCCAGGCTTCAGGGCAACATGAGGTGGTATCCTCCATCGTGCGAACGAGGGAGTCGGCAGGCGCTTCTCGAAATCTTGCAGCAACAGGATTCACGCTCGGAACGGGGAGCCTGCTCACGCACTCTGGAGCGCCGCAGATTCCTCTCACAGGCGATGCAGACGGGGACGGGCGAGCCGATTTCCTCGAAATTGAACCGGAAGGCCACCGAGTCGAATACGCCCACATGAGCGCGTCCGGCAAGTTGAACCCGACGCACACCGCCGCTACGAATTTTGCAGGGCGCCTCGTTACCGCCACCTGCGGCGCGTTCAGTGGCGTAAGCGGTATGGATATACTCGGCCTGTGTGCGGACGGAACGGTGGTCGTTTCCTCTGAAATGAGCGTCAGCACACAGATCTACCTCCGCAAAAACACCGCGTGTACCCTCCGGGCCGGCCTCCTCCCGAAAGAGCCGGTGCGGACTGTCGTTGCGGATTTCGATGGCGACGGCAAGCCGGACGTGCTGCTGGCAGGCGCCGATGGCACTCTGCTCTTGCTGCACAACGAACGGGGTGCAGACAAAATGCCTCGGTTCACGCCAATATCGATCCGGGAACTTCGCCTCTCCGGACGCCGCATGGCTGCGGGAGACCTGAGCGGCACTGGCAAGGCAACCCTCGTATGGATCGACGCCGATGGAAAGGTGCAGCGCGCCAGCATGGACAAAGCCCTGCATTTCGGGCATGCTACGCCTCTGACAACGGCCTCACCTGACGATGGGCTCGCAATCGGACGGTTTCGAGGGGACAAACAGGCCGATGTGATCGTCGGACAGCGACTCTTGCCCGCTGGCGACGCCTCCCATACGATCCCTCTTCCGAATCTACCGAACGCGAAACAGGCGAGAGCCGACACCGTGTGGATCGCAGCCGATTTCAATGGGGACGGCAAGGACGATCTGTTGCGGGCTTTAGGCGGCGGAGACCCGCTCGACCCGAATCGTGTTCTCGTCTACTACTCGCATGACAGTCACGATAGACGTTCCCTTCAGTTTGACGATACGGACAACGATGGTCTTCCAGACGCATGGGAGACCGGGGACGTGCATCCGGGTGGCCTCGACCTGAAGGCGATGGGATGTTCACCAGACCATGCCGACGTGATCGTCGAGGTGCAGCGGATGGCCGATGTACCCGAAGCGCCACTGCGTGCCGACATGGACAAGGCGGTCAAGTACTTCGCGGGGCTTCCGGTCAAAAATCCGGATGGCTCCCTCGGAATTGCCCTGCACGTGATCTACAACGACCCGATCCCCGTGTCAGAAGGCGGGCTCGGTTGGGGGCGACTTCAAGGCAAATACCATGCTGTCAACCACCGTGGTATCACCCACTGGTTTGCCGTCTACAACGGAGGCGGAGGGCAGTCGAGTGAGATGAACGATGGAGGCAGTTTCGGACGCTTTGGGATGCCTGCCGTCTTTATTCATGAGTTCGGCCATCAGTTGGGTTTGGATCACACGGGCCGGTGGAGACCGGGTTGGTGCCCGACCTTTCCCAGTCTGATGAACTACGCCTACAACTATCAGCTCAACGGCAAGTCCGAGAACGTAGGTTTCTCGGACGGTCGCCTCTCCTCTGTGGTCCTGAATGAGCGGCATCTCGACGAGTATCTGCCGCTTCCCATGGACCGGATCTCTTTCCTTGCCGGGCCTCCTTATTACTACCGGATGAAACCCGCTTCGGATGGCAAAGGCACCCTGATCGACTGGAACTGGAACGGTGTCTTTGGGGAGAAGGACATCTCTGCGGACATCAACTACGGCTACTCCACCCATGCAGGCGAGCGCCATGTCGTCTGTAAAACCTACACCGCGCCTGCAATGACGGCGATCAGCCAGGGAATCGAGAGTCGCCTCCTGCTCTTCTATGGCATGCTTGCGCCAGGAACCCCGCTCCCAGCCGTCGATTTCAAGGCTAAAGACCCGAGTCTCTCCTCGGATCAGCCGGGTCGGCTTTGCCTGCGCCTCTGGCAAGGCGCGGATCCTGCACCGGATGGCGACAAGTGGTCGGCGGAGA
>JAYUMV010000549.1:0-1732 GCA_043762265.1 Chthonomonadaceae bacterium
CGGCGACGATTGCCAGGCGCATTCCCCGAGCGAGCGACGTGAGAAACATAGAAACTCCCTTCACACATAAGTGACTGTCCCCAATATTGTAGGGACAAGGCGAGGCAATACGAGAGAATAGAGAGATCGAATAGGTCGAAAGCGATAGGGAGCAGCGGGGCTGGAAAGGCTCTTCGTCGGGAAAGAACGCTGAATCCATTATACAAGGCAGAATCGGCGCATGCAAATCTTTTTTCGAGGGCCTCTGTACTCTGCGGAAAGCGTTTTGAACGCGCGCCCTCGATAAATGTTGCAGGGCTGCTCTTTCCGGCAGGAATCTTCGTGGCTGTTTCCGAAATATAGGAGCGGCGTGCAGGACGCATCCGGTCCGCGGAGAGGGTAGAAGCCCACCTGCAACAGAAACGTTTTGCGCTACCTCTTTCTGCCCGTCTTGCGGACATCGGGCCACTTTGAGAAGGAGGTTCTTGTGTCCGATCTACAGACCCTATCCGTACGTCCGCTTCCCGCCGAACCCGACCTGCGCCATCTGAAAGACCAGGCTCGCGATCTCGTGCGCTCCCGCTCTGCCCAGACCCTTTCGGAGGCGCTGTTTCGTATCGCCCGTCTCTATGGCTACCCCAGTTGGCCGAAATTGAAGGCGTATATCGAATCCCTCGGGCTTACCGGCGAACTCAAAACCGCCATCGACGCCAACGATCTTCCCTTAGTCCGACGTCTCATGACACGCTATCCCGATCTGCACCGCGCTCCAATCGGCTATAAGAGCAATGGCCCGCTCACCTGGGTGGCCGAATGTCGCGTACCTCGTGTAGCCCCTTCCCCTACCCGCCTCGCGATGGCCGCCTGGATGATCGAGCACGGCTCGGACATCCATCGGGGCGGCGATGGCCCTCTGATGCGCGCCGCCCTCGACGACGAACGCATCCCGATGATGGAGTTATTGGTCCGCTACGGCGCAGATGTCAACGCTCGGTGGAACGGCAACTATCCGATCGTATGCGCCCCTTGTGAAACCCTGTCACCTATGGCGTTGCGCTGGCTGCTGGAGAACGGAGCGGATCCGAACATCGTGTCGTCCGATTACGGCAGCCCTTTCGCGATGGTCGTCGCGACCTATGCCCGTCGTCCCGAAGGCAAGCACGGCTGCCTGGAAGCGTTCGCAGAAAATGGCTTCATCCTCCCCGATACGCCCACTATGGCGATCCATCGCGGCAGTATTGCGTTGCTGGAACGTCATCTTCAGCGCGATCCTGGCCTTCTCCTCCGACACTTCACACTCGACGACATCTATCCGGAGGCGCTCGGCATTCGTGCAGGGGACGGCCTGCACGGCACGCCTCTCGAAGGCGCGACGCTGCTGCATCTGGCAGTAGAATATCAGGAACAGGAGATCGTAACGTGGCTGCTGGATCGGGGGGCAGCCCCCAACGCTCGCTCGCAGAGTGAGGCGAACCACGGGCATTCCGCGCTCTATCATGCGGTGGTGACGTGCGGTGAGAAATCCGATACCATGGCGCGTCTCCTGCTGGATCACGGCGCGGAGCCGAACCTGCGCGCTGACCTGCACAAGCAGTTCCGCCACATGGGCGATCCGGAGCGCGAGCAGATGCGTGCCTACCACAACGTCACCCCGCTCGGCTACGCCCGCCAGTTTCAGGAGCCCTGGATGGTCAGCGAACCGGCGGTCGCGCTTCTCGTGGAACGCGGAGGCGTCGAGTAACCGGTTCCCTAG
>JAYUMV010000550.1:0-5730 GCA_043762265.1 Chthonomonadaceae bacterium
AGGCCATTGGTATAGTAATCCAGGCCCATGCGGATCTCATCACGAACCGTGGGAGCACGGCGACGCACCTCGTCCGTCTGCCAGAGCGCCATGATATTCGCGGCGATTCTGCTCTCTCGTTCGCTCGCTTCTGCATTCGTCAGGGGCAGCCAGTCGATCTGCTCGATCTCATGGGCAATATTACGGCGTTTGGTGAGAACGGTACGGCGGGCGACTTCCGTCGGATGGGCCGTAAAGGTCGGAATGACCATGACCTTTGCGAGCCAGTCCAGGGTATCCTCTACTGCAACTCCGTTGCGTTTGAGCCGTTCCAGAGTGCCCTGAAAGGAGCCCTCGGGCGCTTTCTCACCGAGGGCTCGCGAGGCCCGCAACCGGCGCTTCCGGTGGTTCGCCTCGGCCAGATTGATCAGTTCGAAGTAGGCGGCGAACGCCTTCGTCACACGGTAAGCCTGCTCCAGCGTGAGATTGGTGATGATCTGTTCGAAATGCGCGAGCGGTTCCGGATCGACGTCCCGGCGTGGCTCGGCGCTGCCTGCCCCCGCCCCGCTCTCTTCCCGATGCTGAATGGCGAGCTGACGCAACCGCTCCACCGTATCGAACAGATCCTGGCCCTGCTGCTCGATCAGTATCTCTCCGAGCAGGCGTCCAAGCGACCGCACATCGCGCCGCAGCGGAATATCTTTTACTTCAAGATCCGTACTGAGCAGTTCCGTCAATCGAGCGTGTTGGTCCGTCGCGGCCCAGAGTGGTATGCCAGTCGCCATGCCTTCTCCCTACTTTCCTGTGTCTCACCGACTGTCGGTAGGATACGCCGCAAGAGGTCGCAATCCCTGCCTGCAAACGGCTGAGAGCGGACGATCATGTCAGAAACAAAGGTGGTATTGGTACGTATATGCGGCAATGCAGGTAAAATTATCGTGTTCGATGATCGGAGAGGAAGAAGTCATGACATCTCACGCACACACCAATCGCCTTGCCCACGAGACCAGCCCCTATCTGCTCCAACATGCCCATAATCCGGTAGACTGGTACGCGTGGGGGCCGGAAGCGTTTGCCGCTGCAGTGGAGCAGCAGAAACCGATATTGCTCTCGGTAGGCTATTCGGCCTGTCACTGGTGCCACGTCATGGAGCGGGAGAGTTTCGAGAACGAGACCATTGCGGCCCAGATGAATCGGGATTTCATCAATATCAAAGTGGATCGGGAAGAGCGCCCGGATGTGGATGCGATCTATATGTCCGCCGTGCAGATGCTGACTGGTCAAGGCGGATGGCCGATGACGATGTTCCTGACCCCGGAGGGCAAGCCGTTCTACGGTGGCACCTACTACCCGCCCACAGATCATCACGGCCGTCCCGGATTTCCCCGTGTGCTCGCGGCGGTTGCCGAGAGCTGGACAGAACGTCCTCACGAGATCGAAGCGATGGGTCAGGAACTCCTCTCCCAACTCGACGCGACCAACGATCTCGCCCGTCATCTCTCCGATTCGCTCCTCACCCCAACCGTATTGGAAAATGCCTTTAACAACCTCTCCGGTCAGTTCGATCGTCAGTACGGAGGCTTTGGAACCAGCCCTAAATTTCCCCAGCCCGCCAACCTGGACTTTTTGCTGCGCTTTCATGCGCAGAGCAAACGTGCGGAGCCGTTAGCGATGGTGGAAAAAACGCTGCACCGCATGGCGCTCGGCGGCATCTACGACCAACTCGGCGGTGGTTTTCACCGCTACAGTGTCGATCAGGTCTGGCTTGTGCCCCATTTCGAGAAGATGCTCTACGACAACGCTCAGCTAGCGCAGACCTATATCCGGTGCTACCAGGCGACCGGCAAAACTTTCTATCGTGGCGTGGCAGAGGAGATCCTGGAGTATGTGATGCGCGAGATGACCTCGCCCGAAGGCGGTTTCTTCTCAGCGCAAGACGCAGATAGCGAAGGAGAAGAGGGACGTTTCTTTGTCTGGACGCCTACGGAAGTTCGGGATATTCTGGGCGAACGCGATGCAGAAGTTTTTGCGGCATTCTTTGACATCACCGCAGAAGGCAACTGGGAAGGCTCGAATATTCTGCGCGTCGTCCATGAAGTTCCGCAGGTCGCGGCTCAGTTCGACCTAAGCGTCGAGGAGACCGCTTCTATCCTCGATTCCGCCCGCTCCATTCTCTTATCGGAGCGCGAGAAGCGCATCAAACCCCATCTCGACGATAAGATCCTCACTGCCTGGAACGGCCTGATGCTGGCGGCCTTTGCCGAAGTCGCCGCCATTATGGACAGTGCGATTTTCCGCCAGGTCGCCATTCGGAACGCGGAGTTTTTGCGCCAAACCATGACAACGCGCGACGAAACCGGTCGCCTGCGTCTCCTACGCACCTCTCGGGGTGGTCCGGCGAAACTCAACGGTTACCTCGAAGACTACTCCTTCTTCGCGGACGGTCTCCTCCACCTCTACGAAGCGACATTCGATGTCCAGTGGCTCCATCTCGCCCAAGAGTTGACCGCCTCCATGCTCGCCTATTTCTGGGACGATCAGAACGGCGGCTTTTTTGCCACCAGTTCCGACCACGAAACCCTCATCCAACGTCTCAAAGACTGGGACGACAACGCCACCCCGAGCGGCAACTCCGTCGCACTCGATGTCCTCCTGCGCCTTGCCATCCTCACGGGAGAAAACAGTTATCGGGAATACGCCGCGCGTGTCCTGCGTCGTCTGGGTTCGACCCTGGAAAAACATCCCTACAGTTTTGCCCGCTGCCTCAGCGCCCTCGACTTCTACCTCTCGACCCCCAAAGAGATCGCGATCCTCGGCCCCCGTAGCGCAGAAACCACGCAGAGCTTGCTCCAGACCGTCTACAGTCTCTATCTGCCCAACAAAGTCGTAGTGCAGTCGGAAGGACTGGAGACGGCCCCGTCAGAGATCCCACTCCTCGCTTCCCGCCCGCTCCGAGACGGCAATTCAACCGCCTATGTCTGTTCTAACTTTGCCTGTCGGGAGCCTGTGACCACTGCGGCGGCACTCCTAGCGCAATTAAAGTCATAGCGCATTTTGGGCGAGCCTACCGTTTCTCTCAACTGATAACGAAATGGTCGTTTGAAGGAGACAGGTGCGCTAGTAGGGCATCGCGTCGGGCGGAGAATTCCAGGTCGGAAAGAACAGGGATAGCGGCGGCAGTCGCATAGGGCTGATCCAGTGTTACCCAGGATTTGCAGCCTTCGTAGTCGGGGAGCATCGGAATGGTAAACGGTTCCGGCAGGCGATAGACGCGGAGCAGAACGAGGTAGAGCGGATCGTAGGGATTGAAATCGAAGCGCATCTCGACGTAGGTCGGGTTCCAGAGATACTCGTGAGCGAGGCCATTGACCTGGGCCTCGTCACGCGCGACCGCGATGGTATCGACGACTGCGTAACCGGAGATGGTGACCTGGTTCGGATCGTGGGGCACGGCCTGAATGGCTTCAAGAGCGGGCAGCCATTCGGGTTGGAGCAGGGCGCTGTTTTGATGGACGTAGGTGGGCATCAGCCAGAATTCAGGGTCATTGATTCGAAAGACATTGCCCTCTTCCCGAATTCCGCCTTTGCGTATGAGGAGGGTTTGACGCCCTTCCAGCAACGCCTGACAGGAGACAGCCCACTCTTTGAAGGCGCGGTCCTGGGTAGGTTTCATCCCGAAATTCCCTGAATGTGCGGGTTGGTGGCACGCTCCTTACCGATCGTCGTCGCGCTGCTGTGCCCCGGCAGTACCTTCGTGGTATCGGGCAGCGTTAAGAGTTCCGTGCGAATCGAGTGCAGGAGGGTTTGGAGCGAACAGCCCGGAAAGTCGGTGCGCCCGATGCTGCCGTCGAACAGCACATCCCCTACAATAGCCACATCGTCGAACAGGAAAGTCACACTGCCGGGCGAGTGGCCGGGAGTGTGGACAACCCGTATGGAGGTCTCTCCCAGCGTCAGAGTCTGCCCATGCTCTAAGAAGAGATCCGGCTCGGGGGAAGGTTCCGCCTTAAAACGGTAACTGAGGGCGATTTCAGGCAGCGCACGCAGCCGGTCGAGATCGTCGCGATGCAGCGCCAACGGCGCACCGGTCTTTTCTACATAGAAAGCATTCCCGATGATATGATCAAAGTGCCCGTGCGTGTTCAGGAGATAGCGGATCTGAACATTGCGCCCCTCGATGTCCTCCCAAATGGTTTCAGAATGAAAGGAAGGATCGATGAGCGCGGCATCCCGAGTCGCTTCATCGATAATCAGATAGGTGTTGTTCTCCATCGGACCGAGTTGGTAGGTAACGATCTCCATGCCTATGCCTTCCCTTCCGTCGCGATGGCCCACGCCTGCTCCGCGAGATGCTTCATCACCAGGCTCTGTTCCCAGCGGTCGCTGATCTCTTTGCCATCGGGCGTTGTAATGGCATAGCGAGGCGGACCGAGTTCGCTGGCAAAGGGCATTACGTCCCCAGGTCCCGCGCCTTGCAGCCAGTGTGTCATGGCAGTCGCCCAGAGGCGCACGAAGAACTGTGCAGTCGCGGTCGAACCGTCGCCCACATCGACCTGCACCTGCTCTCCATTGGAGATTCGCCCATGCATGTGTGAGGTTCGTTCCAGCACAGGCAGGAGGCGATCCACCGCGCGTTCGTCTTCCCATCCGTAGAACTCACCACAAACGACGAGGTGAGAAAGGTCGGCCGTAAATCGAATGTCCGGGACCAGTTCGATCAGTTGTTTGATCTGCGGCAGGTTCTCCGTAAAGTTGTTGCGATGGACCTCGACGAAGAAGGCAAGTCCCGCGTCGTTGGCGATCTTGCGGCCCTCCTGCACAAGCGCCGCCACTTCCGATGCCGGTGTAAAGGCATCGGCAGGTTGGGCGAAGACGAAATCGGCCTTGAGACGTTTTGCCCGTTCTACGGCTATTCGCACATCATGCAACTGGAACGGGCGATGCCCCAGAATCAGACGCAGGCCTTGCGCATCGAGTGCAGACCGATGTTCGGCCTCATCTTTGTCGGTGAGCCAGCACTCAACAGCCTCGAATCCCGCCGCCTTCACGCGTTCCAGCTTCTCGACCAGTGTCCACTCCACGGGAGCGTTGAACGGCAGTTTGATCAGCGACCAGAGCGAGTGTTGAATACGAAGGCGCGGCGGAGCGTCGCTGCCATCGTTGTAGCGTGCAAAGTCACCTGTCATCGGGTTGCCTCTCCAGAACGGTTCGTGCCGCCCTTACATCCAGCTCTATTTGCGCAACCAAAGCCTCCAGCGAATCGAACTTCAGCTCCTCGCGCAGTCGCTTGACAAATCGGAGTTCCATACTGCGACCATAGATGTCCGCAGAGAAATCCAGCAGGTAGGTCTCGATAGAGCGCCCTGCCCCTTCTACCGTGGGTCGATTGCCGATGCTGCACGCACCATCTACCACCTGACCGTCGTCCAGGATCGCCCGAACCGCGTAGATGCCATCCGCAGGCACCACTTGACGCTGGGTCAACTCCAGGTTGGCGGTTGGATAACCCAGGGTACGCCCCAGTCGCTGCCCGGTTACCACCGTGCCGGCCAATAAGAAAGTATGATTCAGCAGCAATTCTGCTTCCGCGATGTCTCCCGCCCGGAGCCGTTCTCGAATGCGCGTGCTGCTGGCGGGTCGATCCCCCACGACCACAGGTTCGAGCGCATGCAGCACAAATCCGAACTCCGCTTGCACCTCCTCCAGATAGGCGACATCGCCGGCGCGGCCCTTCCCGAAACAGAAATTCGT
>JAYUMV010000551.1:0-4100 GCA_043762265.1 Chthonomonadaceae bacterium
CTCTCCACCGGCGCCGGCGCCGTTCTCTTGACCGGCAACCTGCGGGACTACGCCGGGAACGGGGCGGCATTTGCGCCCTACACAAGTCAGAATTTCCTCTTCTTCGGCGACGACACGACCTCGGCACGCGGCAGCGCCAGTATCGGCGGCGTGACGGTCACGCTTGCTACCCCCGAACCCGGGGCCTGGACGCTGATAGGCAGCGCTCTGATAGGCAGTGGCATGCTCTGGAAACGGAGGAAGCGCCGCTCCTCCTGATGGCATCCGGAGGGCAGTAGGAGGCTGGAAATGCTTACTCTCTATCAACATTGAGTGTTTCCGGGCGCTGGCTCTGATTCGATAAAAGGAATGAAGAACCTATGCAAAATAATTCACTTGTCTGTGGTGTTTGTCATAACGACAAGGCTAATACTCCCTATACCATAACCGAGGCCATGTTTGGGACCAAAGAAGCTTTTTCGTACTTCGAGTGCGCTGCATGTGGCTGCATGCAGATCGTAGAAGTTCCCGCAGATCTGGCGCGCCATTATGGAGAGGGATACTACTCCATGAATGCCCCCGCGCAGTCTCCTTCGGGGCCCCTGAAGATGGCTTTCAAGCGTATCCGCTTGCGTTACTGGATAACAAATACCGGCTCCCTCGGGAAATTGCTAGCGGACCGAGCGATCGTGCCGCCCCCCTGGTGGCGAAATTGGTTTAGCCATATTCAGGTCGGGTTTAACGATCCCATCCTGGACATCGGTTCCGGTAGTGGCGACCTGATCTTCAATATGGCAGATCACGGATTTACCAATCTGACAGGGATAGACCCCTTCATCGAAAGCGATTCCAACTATGGACAGGTCCGGCTCCTGAAACGCTTCCCCAAGGATATGACCGGAAGCTTCGCCCTGGTCATGATGCATCATGCGTACGAGCATGTGCCGGATCCGATCGAGACCATGCAGTCGGTCTATCGATTGCTGCAACCTGGTGGGGTTGCCTTGATCCGCATTCCAGTGATGGGGAAATACGCATGGCGCACGTATGGCGTTCACTGGGCGCAGTTGGATGCTCCTCGCCATCTCTTCATCTACTCCGAAAAGAGCATGCAGATTCTCGCCGAAAATGCCGGGCTCAAAGTCGAGAAAATCGTTTACGATTCGGCGGATTTCCAGTTCTGGGCCAGCGAGTTGAATGTAGCTGGCAAACGTTGGGACTGTAAAGCGACGCATTTTACCCCCGAACAACTGCGTGGGATGGAAGTGAAAGCCGCAGAACTCAACAAAAACAACGATGGTGACCAGGCCTCGTTCTTCCTCCGAAGACCTAAATAGTGGTCGTCGCTCTCCGAAAGGAACTCCACAAAAATCAATAAAGGAAAAGACGAAAGTCTAAACTTTAACTATGAGTGAAACGACGCAATCGTCATCAGCTCCACCCGTCCACCGCAATAATCTCAATTTCCTGAGATTGGTTCTTGCCACCCTTGTCATTCTCTCTCATTCCCCGGAAATTATCGACGGGAATCGTCATCGGGAGATCTTAACGCGTATTTTCCACACGCTCAGCTTCGGGGAACTGGCGGTGGACGGGTTCTTCATTCTCAGCGGATACCTCATTGTGCAGTCCTGGCTCCGCAGCAAGGGCTGGACGGACTATCTCAAAAAGCGTGCCTTCCGTATCTATCCAGGATTCCTGGTTGCCTATCTGTTCAGCGTGCTGGTGGTCGGCGCCCTCGGCGCAACGAACGTGCCAGAATATTTTCGCCAGATCGACTGGTTTAACAATTTAGGGTGTCTGCTCACCCTGAATCCTCCCCCCCATACGAACGGAACGTTTACCGGGCTGGCCTACCCCTACGTAAACGGAGCCCTCTGGACCATCCTATATGAGTTCGGGTGCTACCTGGTGGTAATGGCGCTGGGGCTTACAGGCGTTCTGCGGCAGCGTGGGCTCGTCGCTGGCCTGTTTGCGCTGCTGTTGCTGCTCCATCTCTACATCAGCCGACATGGATTCGCGGCGAGCGTCCCGATACCTTATCTCGGGAGCGTTACGGAGTGGCCTCGTTTTCTCACCTATTTCCTGGCAGGAAGTTGCTGCTATCTGTATCGTGATAAGATTTCCTATCAGCCTCGTTGGGCTGCCATTGCACTCATCGTGCTGATACCGGCCATGTTCAAACATCTGTCGGTTACGGTCTGTCTGCCGACCTTAGGCGCCTACCTGCTGTTCTACCTGGGCTTTATGCCCGCGGAACGTCTGGCCAGGATTGGGACGAAGGTGGACCTCTCTTATGGGTTGTACCTGTACGCCTGGCCGGTCCAGATGCTCCTGGTTTGGTATTTTCGGCATATCGACCCCTGGTCTATGTTCCTGCTGGCATGGGGAATTGCCAACGGCCTGGCCTGGCTCAGTTGGACCTTTGTGGAAAAGAGAGCGCTCGCTCTGAAGCGGCGCCCGACATAGGATAGGAACTCCAACAGAACCTCGAACTCTCTAGGGCCTTGTAGCGGAGGCATTCGAGCCGCGCAGAGTGTAGGTTCCTGCGTGATCGAGCGAGACGGTGTGGTCGGCTATTTGCACCACCGCATGAATACCGGCAGGCAGCGTGAGGGTGCAGACGATTCCGTCTGCACCCTTCTTCACGTGCAGACGGAGATTGCCGTGAGGAGTGGGAACGGTGCCTGCGGCCCATGTCAGATCACCGAGTTGGGGATGAATGGTCACGCTTTCGAATCCGCCTGCCGTTGGCTGTACGCCGAGGACAACTTCTGTAAGGTAGGAGGTGGGGCCGCTTGACCAGCCGTGGCAGAGGCTGACATAGGGCATCCGATCCAGTGACCAGTTCATGTCCTGCGGGAAAGAGGGATCGAAGCACTCCCACCAGGTGGTCGCACCTCGAGTGAGCATGCCGCCCCAGTAGCGGCGCATCAGATCGATTCCAGCCTGAACCTGTCCGAGTTTGCCGTAGGCAGAGAGCACATAGTTGCCGTAGTAGGGAGACATCACCTCGGAGCTGGCCAGAGCGCCTCCGACAGGCGCCTTCCAGGCGGAAGTCCCGGCTTTCAGAACAGCGCTGTAGATCCGTGCCTGCTGTTCCAGGGTTGCGACGTCGGCATAGACCGCCATCGCATTTTCCTGAACCTGATTGCCATAGGTCTGCGTTTTGGGATCGAGGAGCAGTATGCGCGCTGCCTGCGTGAGCGTGTCGGCCCAGGCCGTGTATTTCTCGGCATTGGCACGATCGCCCAACACTTTGAGGAGAAAAACGGCTTGCCGCACGCCGTAGATGGCAAAGAGATCGGTGGCAGCCAGTGTCTCCGGGGTATCTTTGATGTAGTCGGGAGCCCAATCGCAGAAGTCCCAGGCGTGGTAGGGGTTTGTGAAGAGATGACGGGCGTCGAACTGAGTCTGCTGGTAGGCGAGCAGCGAGAGGATGCTGTTGTGCTGGCTGCGCAGAAAGGCGAGATCGCCGTCGTGCCGGTAGAAGTCGGCGAGCGTGCCGAAATAGGCGGCCGTGTAGCCAGGAATATCGTTGACGTCCGCCGCTGCCATCTCTGTATCCGGTCGGCCATGCTGGGCAATCGCCCGCCCCCCTGCAATACTGCGTTCCATCAGAAAACGGTCCGCGAAGACGTTGTTAATCGTCTGTCCGGTGACGTGCATGTCGCCGATCCAGAGGCCCCGATCCCGCTTGGGCGCGTCCCAGATATCCTCCTGCATGCAGAGGTGGGCAGTATAAGCGCCGGTGTACCAGATCTGTGTCAGGAGCGGGTCAGAGCAGTCGAAGGCGCCTTTGTACGCCACTGGATAGTACTTGAAATCGCAATCGACCTTCGTCAGCGCGACAGGCTTCTCGCCCGGAAAGGTCAGGAGCGCATAGCGAAACGCCGTGTAGGGGGTTGTCTGAACCTCGCTGCCGTGCAGCGTCAGATTCCAGGGACCGCTATTGTCGATACCGGCCAGGCGGGCGTCCTTCAAAATGCGCAGGGCGGCCTCACGCGTCTCGCCCGTATGCACCTCGACCTGCGCTCCCTCTGTCCCCGCGATCTCGATCCGTCCAGAGAGCTCTTTTCCGAAATCGACCAGAAGGCGTCTGGGGCCGGGCGTGAGATCTG
>JAYUMV010000552.1:0-7341 GCA_043762265.1 Chthonomonadaceae bacterium
ACCGACAAGTACACCGGCCAGGCCAAGGGCTTCGGCTTTGTGGAAATGGGCACCGACGCTGAGGCTCAGTCCGCGATCAACGCTCTGAACGGCACGCTCATGGGCGGACGCACCCTGACCGTCAACGAAGCCAAACCCCGTGAGGATCGTCCTCGCACCGGTGGCGGCGGCGGTGGTTATGGCGGCGGCGGTGGCGGAAGCCGTGGCGGCGGTGGCGGTGGCGGCAACAACAACAGCCGCTGGTAAGCCAGCCCGCAGCATAAAGCTGTAAAGGGAGCGGAAACGAGTTCGTGCTCGTTTCCGCTCTTTTTTGTATCACCTCAATAAGTCGCGGGAAACGTTCTGATTTTGTCTCTCGCCGAGATCAGAGCGGATCGATTCTCGGCAATTTACCCCGACTTATTGAGGTGATACCCTGATACATACATCGTGATTTTCCAATGGCTTCCTAACCCAAATTTTTGGTTTCATCCGTTTCTACGGCCCATTCCAGGGTAACCGGGGGGAAGTCGGCGATGCGGAGGAGGGCGTGTCCTGCGATGTTGGGAACGCGGAAAACGACGGCGCAGGCGAGCGCGAACTGGCCGGATTCGGCGTCGGTGTGGTGGTCGAGACGCCAGGAGGTTGTCTCTGCGAGCACTTTGCCGCCGGGCAGGTCGAGCGGCAGCCCAATCGGGTGCAGCGTACCGAATTCGCTCTGGGGAGATTCCAGGCGGAGGGATTCGGGAGTCAGGTTCAGGGCGTACTCTTTCGGGCGTGGCTGCGGACTGTGCAGGGTGAACACGACTTCGAGGAGCGCGGTCTGTTCGCTTTTCGGCTTCGCTTCCTCCGGCTTGGGCTGGCCAGTGAAGGTATTTAGTTCGGCCTGGATGACGTGCAGTTCCAGATCGCCTGCCGGGTTTGGAACGGCGTCGTGTAAGCGGTAGCGATCCTGGATCTTGCCGTCCTGTTTCAGGAAGCGGTCCATCCAGGCGAGGCAGCGGCGGATCTCGTCGAGGCGATGGTTGGGCTCGTTCAGACCGTGCGATTCGCGCGGATAGTGGACGAACTGCGTGACGACTCCCCGATGCCGCAGCGCCTGATAGAGTTCCCGCGAGTTGCTGAGGACCGTGTTGGTGTCTTCATCGCCATGCAGGATCAGGGTGGGGGTCTTGATCTGAGTCAGGTAAGAGCCAGGGGAGAGGCGGCGGAAGATCTCCGGGTCCTCCCAGTAGTAGGCGCCCAGGTAGTCGTTGTCCCAGCGGGAGAGTTCGGAGTTGCTGTAGTCGGTCTGGAGGTGGAAAATGCCGAACATCGAGATCGCGGCGCGGAAGCGGTCGGTATGTCCTATGGCCCAGTTGGTCATATAGCCGCCATACGAGCCGCCCATCACGCCGAGCCGCTGCGGGTCGGCGATACCCTGCGCCAGGCACCAGTCCACGCCCGCCATGATGTCCGCGAAGTCGCCGCCGCCCAGGTCGCGCCGGTTGGCGATGGCGAAGGCGTTGCCGTACCCCTCACTGCCCCGGAAGTTGGGGCGCAGCACCGCATAGCCCTCCGCCGCCCAGACCGGCGGGAACGAGTAGGAGCGCAGCCGATGCAGCGCCCTGCCTTTCGGGCCGCCATGAATATCTACGATCAGCGGCACGCGCACGCCCTCCGTGTAGTCGTTCGGAAAGGTGAGAACCCCCTCGATGCGCGTTCCGTCCGGGCTGTTCCAGGTCACGACCTCTTGCCGGGGCAGAAGGGAACGCTCGCTGAGGTCGGCGTTCAGGCGCGTCAACTGATGGAGCGTGCCCTCCACATCGTAGGCGAAGATCTCAGGGAATGCGGTCGCCGACTCCGCCATGAACACCATTGACCCTCCGTCCGGATCGATATTTAGATCTTCCATCACCGCTGCATTGTTCGCAGAAAGCCGCTCCGTGGTCGCCTCGACCCGCACGATCTCGCTGCCGGTGCCGACCGCTGCCAGCGCATAGATCGCCCCGTCCTCGATGCACCACTCGAAACAGGTCAGGTCGAAATCGAAAGTCGGATCGGTCAGCAGGCGATAGTCCGAAACCGTGGCCGCGTCCGTGAAATCGAGCGCGTAGAGGCACTGGCGCGAGTAGGAGAGGGCAGGGTCGAGCCAGGCGAGAAATGCCAACATATTCCCCTCCGGAGACCAGCGCAGATGCGTCTTGTCGCCCGGACGAGCGGGAAGGTCGAGCCGTACACCGTCTGGCAAAGAGATCAGCACGAGGTCGCCGACATGGTAGTCGTTGGCGTCTCCGGTGCGATTGGTCACATAGACCAGCCGCGAGTCGTCGGGAGCCAGCGCGAACTCCTGAACCCCGTAGTCCGCCGTATGCAGCAGTTTCGGCTTGCCGTTGTCCACTTCGATCTGCCAGAACTGCCGCCGCAGGCGGTCCTCATGCTCGACGATCGGATCGACCTTGCGTCGGTCCCGCTCGTCTTTACGTACGCTCTCCAGGGGGCGCGGACGCGGTTCCGGGGCGAGATAGACCACCGAGGCGCTATCGGCACACCAGGCATAGTCAATGATGCCTTCTTTCGTATCCGTTACGCAGTAGGCTTCCCCACCGCTCTCCGGCAAAACCCAGATCTGGACGACAGGATCGTCGTCCTCATCGTCCTCCGACTTGGTCGGGTCGGGGCGCGCGGAGAGAAAGGCCAGATAACGCCCGTCCGGCGACCATTTCGGATAGTCCTCGCCATCGCGGGAAAAGGTAAGCTGGCGCGTCAGATCCTCGGGAGAAGCAGGAGCGGGAGGCGAGGTTTCTGGGTCGCTCTCTTCCCCCTCCACGGTCTCCGTTTCCTCGTCGTTGATCGGCCACTCCGTCAGCCAGATATGGCTGACATTCAGACTCTCTTCGAAATCGGGTTCGGTGACCACAAAGGCGATGCGCTCTCCATCGGGATGCATCTGGGGTTCGCTCAAACGCTTCACTTCGAGCAGGGTGCGGGGTGTCAGGCGGGATTTGCGTCCGGCTTCGGACGCCTCAGTTTCGATCTTAGTCATGCCCAAAGTATAGCATAATTCCCCACGGAGTTTTCGGAAGCACAGGAGTGAAATAGGGTATAATCTAATCTGTAAGGGCAGCCCTCTCGACTGCGATTGTGGGCCTGCTTTTCGATTTTACCTGCTCGCGCGAAGAGAGTTGGTGTATGACTACTTCGTCTGTTAATCCTCCTCCACCGAAGGCGCTGCCGGGGGTAGCGATCCTTGGCCTGACCGTGCATAATGTCACCATGCAGACCGCGCTTGCGGTGATGGATGGCTTTTTTGCGGCGGGCTCTCCCCACCATGTAATCACGGCGGACGCCTCGATGTTGGTGCTGGCCCAGGAGGACGCGGCGCTCCACGCCATCGTCACCGGCGCGGATCTCGTGACCCCGGACAGTATCGGCGTCCTATGGGCGTCCAAACAGGCGGGCGATCCGCTGCCGGAGCGCGTCTCCGGCGTCGAGATCGTCGAGCAGTTGTGCCGCCGCTCCGCAGAGACAGGCTACCGCCTCTTCTTTCTCGGTGCAGGGCCGGGCGTAGCCGCGCAGGCGGCGGAGAAGATGCGAGGGAGGTATCCGGGCACGCAGATCGTCGGCACGCGCGACGGCTTCTTCAAGCCGAACGAGACCGATGCCCTGGTGGCGGAGATACGGGAAGCTCAGGCCGATGCGGTGTTTGTGGCGATGGGCATTCCCAAACAGGAGAAGTGGATCGCCGCGCATCGGGACCGGCTTGGCGCTGCCGTGCTGATCGGCGTCGGCGGCACCTTCGATGTGCTCTCCGGAAATGTGAAGCGTGCACCGATCCTCTTTCAGAATCTGCGGCTGGAGTGGTTATGGCGGGTGCTGTCGAATCCACGCAAGATCAGCAAGGTCATGCTGCTGCCGCGTTTCGTGCATATGGTGCGTCAGGCATGTAAGCCGGGAGCAAAATGAGCGAGGCTGCCGGAGAAGGACTGCTGCCGCCGTTACGGGTCGCCGGCATCGGACTGTTGGAGAGCCGCACCCGTTACGATGCGGCCCTGAACGCCGTCAAACAGATCCAGGTCGTCGCTCTCGTCGAAGAGGATGTTCGTCTGGCACGCGTCCTGGCACGCGAGTTGGGCCGCTCCATCGTGTTCACCGACCTCGCCTCCCTGCGAGAATCGGAGGTTCACCCCGACGCCCTCCTGCTCGCCGTCGAAGCGCAATACCGCAGCGTGTTCCTGCTCCAGGCGTTCGAGTTCGGCCTGCCTCTGCTCTGCGACGCCCCGTTTGCCCCGACCCTCGCCGAATTCGATACGCTTTTGAAAGCCGCTGACACCGCAGGAGTTGCACTCCTCCCCGCTTTCGCGCGTCCCTTCGACCCCTGGATCGAACTGGTGACCCAGAAATTAGAGGAGGATGTTATCGGCGTTCTGCGCCAGGTACGCTGCGACTGGAGCTTTTCGACCGGGGGGATTCTCGCGGTAGAGAACGGAGGCGAAGCCGAAGCGCGCTCCTGGATCGGGCAGTTGCCGCAGTTCGCCTGCCAGACCGCAGATCTCTGTCGCCGCTGGCTGGGAGAGGCGCAGACGGTCAGCGCCGACATCGATCTGCCCGGCAACGCCACCAATCTTCCCGCCCGCCCCGGCAGCAGCGCCACCCTCGCGAATCTGATCGTCCAGCACGCGCGTGGGCAGTCCACGCACCATCTGTCGCGTTCCCGCGGACTGAACCCCCAGGAACGCTACCTCTTCGCCGGCACACAGGGGGAGATGGAACTGACGCTGACCGCCGGAGAGACTGGCCCCAACGCCCTGCCCGCCCTGAAACTCCAACGCACCGGCCACAAACCCGAATATCTGACTTTGGATGCCTCTTCCGCGCTTCCGCTCTCTGTTCTGCGTCAGGTCGAGATGCTGCGCCACTTTGTAGCCGCAGCCCGTGGGCTGGAACCGCTTCGCGTCACTCCCGCCGACGCCCGCGCCGCCCTCGAAATCGTCCACGCCGCGTACGCCTCCTCCCTCGACAGCCTGAAAATCACCCTGCCCCTACGCCGCTCCCCAGTCTTACTCTGAAGACAGAGCTTGCGCCATCGCACAGAGGGGCGATCTCAGTTATCTTAGAGGTTGCGGAAGATGAAGCCCTGAGTTTTGGAGTCCATTTTGGTGAGGTCGACGAACTCGAAGCGGTTGCCGTCGATGTCGGTGATGATGACGCGGGTTGCGCTCAACTCCTGGATATTGTCGCGCAGGTTGCGGACAATGATCTCTTTTTCGCCCCGATCCGTCTCCACCTTCCAGTAGACCGTTCCGAACTCTTCCTTGACCGAAAAGACGCGCTCGATGACGGGCACGAAGTAGCGCTTGTCCAGCTCCTCGTCGATCACCTGTCTTGACGCCGGATCCAGGAGGGTGGGATCTTGCAGCATACCGATGTCTTTGCCTGCGCCGTCGAGAAAGCCCAAATAGTGGTCGGGGTCGGAGAGGGGGAAGGCGCGCGCGACCGCGACCTTGGTCCAGGAGCGGTCGTTCTCCAGCGTCATACGGGCGACGCCCGCCTGACGGAAGACACGCATCGTCTTCGCTTGCAGTATGCGCAGTTCAAAAGAGGCAGGATCCTGCGGCAGTTCGATCGCCGGTTCTGCGGGCGTTTTCAGAGTCAGATGTCCATTTTCAGTCTCTGCCATGCTACACTCCCTTTTGCTGACTAAACGTTCGAGCGGTCAGGCTTCGACGCGCAGCCAGTTGGCGACGTTCAAGACCACAGAAAGCTGACGTATCTCTTCCAACGCCTGCTTCACCTGCCTACCTGCCGCTTCATGCGTCACCCAGACGATCTCGGCCAGGCCACTATGCGTGGCCTTTTGGACGACGGATTCGATAGAAATATCGTTGTTGCCCAGCACCGTCGCGATGGCCGCCAGGACTTTTGGCTTGTCCTGCACCGTCATTCGCAGATAGTGTCGGGTCGTGACCTCGTCGATGGGCTGCATCTGTTTATGCTCGAAACAGGTGCAGGGCACCCGACCTGTGGAGCCGTAGCGCAAGTTGCGGCAGACATCCATGATGTCCCCGACGACCGCGCTGCCGGTCGGACCGCTGCCCGCTCCACGCCCGTAGAACATCACGTCTCCGACCGTCTCGCCCCGCACCAGGACGGCATTATAGACGCCGTTGGTCGAAGCGAGCGGATGCGCCTGCGGCAGCAGGGTCGGATGGACGCGTACCTGCATGCGGTCCGCCTCCACACGGCGGGCGATACCGACGAGTTTGACCACGTAGCCGAGCTCGCGCGCCGCCTCGATGTCGGCCGCCTCGATACGGGTAATGCCCTCGACATGGATATCCTGCACCGCAACGCGACTGGTAAACGCGATCGAGGCGAGGATGGCGATCTTGTACTGCGCGTCGAAACCCTCGATGTCGCTGGTCGGGTCGGCTTCGGCGTAGCCGTGCTCCTGCGCCTCGCGCAGCACCTCCTGGAAATCGATTCGCTCCTGACTCATTTTGGTCAGGATATAGTTGGTCGTCCCGTTGATGATGCCCATCACCTCTGTGACGCGGTTGCCCGCCAGGGCGTTCTTCATCGGCTGGATGATCGGGATCCCGCCAGCCACGCTGCCCTCGAACTGAAAATCGAGGCCGTTGCGGCTCGCTTCCTCCATCAGGACATGGCCCTCTTTAGCGATCATCTCCTTATTGGCCGTGACCACCTGCTTGCGATTCTGGAGCGCCCGCAGCACGAACTCTTTGGCAGGATCGACTCCGCCGATCAACTCGCACACGATGTCGATATCGGGATCATCGAGGATCTCATAGGCGTTGGTAGTCAGCAGAGCGCGCTCTACAGCGACGGCTCGGGGCTTGTGCAGGTCGCGCACAGCGATCCTCTTGATATGGATCGGCATTCCTATCTTAAGCTCGATCTCCTGGCGGTTCTGTTCCAGCAACTGCACCGTTCCGGAACCGACCACGCCGAGACCGAGAATTCCGATCTCCACCCGCTCTTTATTCCACCGCTTGGTGGCCTCTCCACTCATCGTAACTCCCCTCGCCGTCCTCACCACTCCGCCCCGCAGGGGAAGAGAGGAAGGGCGGATAAATCTCGACCTTCCGCCGTCGTTGGCGTCAGTCCTGCTTCACAATTACAAGTGGCATGCCAGCCTGGACCAATGCGCCGTCTTTCGCCGGAATAGCGACGACAACGCCTCCGTGCTCCGCCGGTATCTCCGAAAAGATCTTCATAGCCTCGATCAAGCCAATCGGTTGATTGACTGTGATACGCTGCCCGATTTCAATTAAGGCGGGATCGCCCGCCTTGCCCGCGCGATAGAAGACTCCCACCATCGGCGAGACCAGCGCGATCGTGCCCTCTTCTGCGGCAGGAGGA
>JAYUMV010000553.1:0-10810 GCA_043762265.1 Chthonomonadaceae bacterium
ATCTGCCGGTGTCACTCACGCAAAATGATCGCGTCGAAGTCCCTGTCGCTGTTTACAACTACTTGCCAACCTCCCAAAAAGTGGAACTTACGCTGAAAGAGGAACCCTGGTTCAAGCTCGAAGGCGGCGCAAAACAGACCTTGACTATTGGCGCAGGGGAAGTCAAAGTCGTTCGCTTCCCGGTGACTGCGAGCGTAATCGGGCGGCACAAATTCGAAGTCACGGCAAAGGGAGACAAGCTTTCCGATGCGCTGAGACGCGAAATCGAAGTGCGTCCGGACGGGAAAGAGTTCATCACGACGATCAACGACAACCTTGACGGCAAGGTCGCGAAATCCGTGAACTTCCCGGAGAACGCGATTTCCGGCGGCAACTCGCTCTTCGTAAAGTTGTATCCCGGCGCGTTCAGTCAGGTCGTGGAAGGGTTGGATGGAATCCTTCGTATGCCGAACGGATGTTTCGAGCAGACAAGCTCGACGACCTACCCGAATATCCTTGTGTTGGACTACTTGAAACAGACGAAGAAAATCAACCCGGAATTGCAACTGAAAGCAGAGCAGTACATCAACGTCGGCTATCAGCGACTCGTCACTTTCGAGTGCAAAAACGGCGGCTTCTCCTGGTTCGGCAACGAGCCTGCGCATCAGATCCTGACCGCTTATGGTTTGTTAGAGTTCAGCGACATGGCGAAGGTCCATGATGTGGATCCGGCGGTGATCGCCCGCACGCAGAACTGGCTGGCCTCCCAACAGAAGCCGGACGGCACCTGGGAGGAGAAGGGTTCGGGCATTGCGGAGGGCATCATCAACCGGCAGTCGGGCGTGCTGCGCTCTACTGCCTATGTCGCCTGGGCGCTGGCGGAGAGCGGGTTCACCGGGCCGCAGATCATGAAGGGCGTCGGCTATGTCAAAGAGCATGGGGCAGAGGCGAAGGATCCCTATACGCTGGCGGTGATTCTGAACCTGCTGACGAAAGTAGAGAAGGAGGCCGACACGACCGCGAAGTTCGCGGACGCCCTGATCGCCCTGGCTAAAACCGACGACAAGGCGGCCTGGTGGCAGAGCGATACGCAGACCTTCACCGGCGCGAAGGCGGAAGGGGCCGATCAGGAGACGTCCGGCCTGGCCACCTATGCCCTGGTGAAGTGGGGGCGCAACGCCGGCTTTACCAACAAGGCGCTCACCTATCTTATCCAGGGCAGGAACACCTACGGCACCTGGTCCAGCACACAGGGTACGGTCTGGAGCATGAAATCTCTCCTCTACGCCAGTCGGAACGGGACGGGCGCCAGCAAGGGCACCGTCACCATTCTGGCGAACGGCCAGAAGGCGGGCAGCTTCCAACTGATGGCCGATGACAACGATGTGATGCGGCAGGTGAACCTCGCGGAGTTCCTGCACGACGGTCAGGCAAACACCGTCACGCTCTCGTACGATGGCGACGGCTCGCTGCTCTATCAGATCGCGGGGCGTTACTACGAGCCTTGGGCGGATGCCGCGCCTCCGAAAGCCGGCTTCGAACCGCTGGCCCTGAAGGTGGAGTACGACAAAACGACCCTGGCGCAGGACGACACCGCGACGGTCACCGTGACCATCCACAACCAGACCACCAGTATCGCGGAGATGCCGCTGATCGATGTCGGCGTGCCGCCCGGCTTCACGGTCAACCCGGAGAAGTTGGAGGATGCGGTCGCCAAACAGACGATCAGCAAGTACACGGTCGCCGCCCGCCAGGTGATTCTCTATATGGAGAAACTCGGTCCCGGTGAGACAGTCGTTCTAACCTATCAGATCCGCGCGAAATATCCCATCAAGGCGCGAACGCCCCTGAGCAAGGTCTATCCCTACTACAACCCGGAGCGCGTCACCGTCTCCGCTCCCCAGGACATCGTCGTGACCAAGTAACTATACAAGTTACGACGAAACCGGAACCGGATGCCTTTCCAGGGAAGGAGAGGCGTCCGGTTTGCCTGTTTACCTGCCATTAAATGGATTCTGATGGTATCGCAGACCGACGTTAGTGCGTCTTTATCTCTGCATCTGCCTGGAAAATCAGGAGGGCTGTCTGCGATGGCATCGAACGCGTTGAAACGTGCGGCGAAGAGGATGGAGATACTGGCATGGCTTTTTTTTCTCTTTTTTGTCGTCCTACTCCCCTTTTCGGCGTACATACTTCCGGGTATGATCGCGGAGCGGACTGCCAGGGGAGAGAAGGTCGATCTCTGGTTCGTTCAGTTGGCGAGTGATGCTGCGGAAAACATGCACCGTACCCATGGCGCGCTGGTCCTGCTCATGTTGGCCCTGGCGCTCTGGATCAGTTTCACCGCCAGATCGAAACGCTGAAAGAACTGCCGGGTTCTTTTGTGGCTGAAGTCGGAATCCAGTATTATCGCGAGAGAGTCTTCGTTAGGAGAGATGTGTCATGAGTTTCTTCTGCCCTCATTGCAGCACGGAAAATGGCGCTGGTCACGCATGGCAAGGAATAAAGGTCCGTTTCCATGAGGTTTACAGGCGGGGGGGCTAGGGAAACATGGTGTGCAACATTAAGACGAAGCCAAGGATCTGGCCACCCATGAGGATGGCGACAAACTGCTGTGTCGCCTTGGCGAAGGCTTCCTCCTCCAATAAAGACGCGAAATGATCCAGGGATGTACCCAGACTGCCGCTCATTTCGCCTGTTCGGATGATGTCCAGCAGGTAGTTTGGCAGGAGTTGTGTGGAAGCAAGGCTTTCGTACAACGTCACGCCCTGTCGGGTCTGCAAGGCCGCTCGCAGGAGCGCCTTTTCGTAGCAGGCGTTCAGGGCGCTTTGAGAAGAGACTTCCAGCGCTGTCGAGATCGGCACGCCGCAGTTCCATAGGGTCGCGAACGAGCGCGCCCAGCGCGCCGCCGCGAGGTTACGTAAGGTGATCGTATCGGCCGCACGTTTCGCGAACTGAGCCTCTGATATCAAGGTCCGCCTTTTACTCCAGGCGGAAGTCGATCTGTTATGGAGGCAGAAAGAAATCATGCTCAATCTGATATCAAGATACGCTTTTTACTCCAGGCGGAAGCGTCCACACGTTCGCCGTATGGTCTTGATTTCCTGTCACAATGCGATTACCATCCGCAGAAATCGCAACCGCATGAACAGTCCCTGTATGCCCTGTGAGTGTCAGAAGTAATTGCCCTGTTTCGGCGTTCCATACTTTCGCTGTCTCGTCACGACTTCCGGTAACGATACGCTTGCCGTCCGCAGAAATAGCGACCGCAAGAACGGGGTCTGTATGCCCTTCGAGGGTGAGAAGCACCTGACTCGTTTCGGCGTCCCACACCTTCGCTGTGTTGTCAAAACTTCCTGTGACGATGCGCTTACCATCCTTCGATATCGCCACGGAAGTAATGGCAAGCGTATGCCCATTGAGGGGCAGGAGTTCCTTACCTGTTTCCATATCCCAGATCTTTGCCGTATGATCACCGAGACGATTCGGAAAATTGTCACCGATGCCTGTGACGACACGTTTACCATCCTGGAAAATCGCCACGGAAGTAACGTAACTGGTATCTCCGATGAGGGTCAAGAGTTCCTTGCCTGTTTCCGCATCCCAGACCTTTGCTGTATTATCGATACTTCCCGTGACGATGCGCTTGTCGTCTGCAGAGATGGCGACCGCACCGACAGTATCGTGGCCTCGGAGCGTAAGAAGTTCCTTAGTTGTTTCTGCATCCCAGACCTTTGCCGTCTTATCCGCACTGCCTGTAACAATGTACTTGCCATCTTCCGATATCGCAATGGCGACTACACCGCCCAGGTGCCCTAGAAGCGTCAGGAGTTCATTGCCCGTAGCCGCATTCCAAATCTTAGCGGTAGAGTCTGCACTGGCTGTCACGATGCGTTTTCCATCCGCAGAGATTGCGACAGAATAAACTTTGTCGGTATGCCCTGCGAGGGTCAGGGTAGGGGTTAAAGGCGCTGTATAGCGGAGTACAGATTGGGAGTCGTCGCGCTTGCTGTACGGTTTTGGGTCAGATTTTCTGTCGGAGAGCACTTTCCACACGGCGAAAGAGGCAATAGCTACGCCGCAACTCGTTCCAGTCAGAAGTAAGGCGCGGCGAGAAAATTCCTGTTGTCTCCTGGGGGCTTGAGGCGTTAAGTGCAGTAAGGCGCTCATGGCTGCTGCCGATTGTGGGCGACGGGCGGGAGCTTTGTCCAGGGCTTTCATCACGGCATTGCGGAGAGAGGCAGGGACTGCGGCAGGAAGGGGGGCGGGAGGGCTATTCACGATGGCGCCGTAGAGGGAAGGCAGATCGGACTGGGGAAACGGCAATCTGCCGCTCAACATCTGATACAGGATCACTCCCACGGCCCAGAGGTCCGATTGAACCGAATATCGGCCCGCGAACGCCTCGGGCGGCATATAGTGTGGCGTTCCAGAGGCGTACTGTGTCTGATCTGTGGTTTTCAGCACGCGCGAGATGCCGAAATCGGTCAGGCGCGGCAAGCCGCCTTGCAGCAAGACGTTGTCCGGTTTGAGGTCGCGATGGATAATAGGCTCCGGCGTCAGCGCATGCAGATATTCCAGTCCTGCCAGAATACCGGTGGCCATAGCGATAGCCTCTTTCACCGAAGGCGCTTTTCCGCCACTCTGTTCCAGCCACGAAGCCAGCGAGCCACCCGCCGCATATTCGCTCACGATGACTACCTGGCCCTCGTAGATCTGTGCATCCTGCACTGGCAGCACATTCGGATGCCCACTCGCTTGCAGCCAGACGCGCGCCTCCCGCTTTACCGCTTCGAGATCAGGGTTAGGATCGAGCGGCAGTTTGAGCGCGACCCGCGGGGTTAGCAATGCACCGGGTTTTTCCGCCAGCCAGACTTCGCCGAAGCCTCCCCGTCCGAGTAGGCGCACCAGGGTATAGGGGCCGATTTGCAACTGTGGATGAAACACGGTTTCTACTCGCTTTCAGAAACACGAACGATTGACCTTTCGCATCTCCGCTGGAGCGCTCTCTGCGCATATGTCGCTTACATAAGACAGCGTTTTTCGATAGAACACCGGTGCAAACGGTGCTGTTCTGGCTTGTAGTTCCCTCTGACAATTGTAAATACCTGCAAAATCCAGAGGCTTGTGAGTGGCATTACGTACGCACCGCTCTCGTATCAACGAGTCACATGAGAAGCAGTCCCTGGCAGCGGATAGGGTTTACCAGCGCTTCTCTTTACGGTGAAGCAGCCAGAGACTCAGGCAACCATAGGCCACGCCGAGAACCAGGAGAGCGATCCATGCGGTGGGGGCGGTCATATCGAAGTGGTTTTCAGGGGAGTGTGCGGGAAGATGGGTCAGGTTGCCCAGCGCGCCATAGGCCCAATAGCTAGGCATGATTTTGCTCACAATACTGAGCGCTTCGATCTCCAGGAGCCCGGAGAAGATGATTTGCGGCAGAACGGCGACTGGAACTAGACTCATGGCCTGATCGTTCGTGGTGGCTGCAGCGGAGACGGTCAGTCCGATCATCATGCCGCAGAGAGTCGCCAGGAAGGTGGTGAGTAAGAGCGAGGCGAAAGGGCCGGCTTCCAGGTGAAAATCGATCCGCATGCGGATGATACCGACCAATAAGAGCGTTTGCAGCAGGCAGAATACGGAGAGAACAGCGGCTTTCGACAGCAGATAGGGGGCGGCGTGCAGATTGACTAGACGTTCGCGGCGATAGATCGCGCTCTCTTTGGTGAGTTCACGAGCGGCGTTTACGATGCCGAAGAGCAACGCGCTGATGACCATGCAGAAGAGCAACAGCGCGCTTTTCTTGGGTGAGAAGTTCGGGGGAGCGTCGAAAATATTGGCGCGAAACACGGTCGCCAGCAGCGCAGCAATGATGGGCGCCTGCGCCAGCAGAAACAGGGTGTTGCGCATGTCGCCCTTGAACGTGTCCAGATAGCGACAACAGAGAATGCCGAACTGATCGGAGGCGGAGGGGCGGGCGCGCGTCGCGCCTAGATGTTTGGCCACACGCACGCTCCGTCCCGGCCGGTGCTGCGGAGCTTTATCCAGAGGTTCGCGGACGTAGCGTCTGTAATAGTCGGAGGCGAGGTACTTCTCCTGCCAATGTTCCGGTGGCAGGTTGCTGTCGTTTACGGTGAGATAGATTTTGAGGTAGTCGTCTACGCCAAAATATTCCAGGGCTTCCTGAGGCGGACCATAAAAAGCGATACGCCCCCCGCGTGCCAGAAACAGGAGTTTGTCACATTCGGCGATGCTGGAGGTAGCGTGGGTGACCATGACCACAGAGCGCCCTTCCCGCGCCAGTTTCTTTACGAGATGGATGAATTTGTATTCCAAGCCGGGATCCAGCCCCGACGTCGGCTCATCCAAAAACAGCAGGCTCGGGCGGGTCAGCAGTTCTACGGCGACATTGACGCGCTTCCGTTCGCCGCCGCTGAGCGTGCTGACCGATGCGGTCTTGCGGTGGCTCAGTTCCAGTTCCGTGAGGGTATCGTCCAGCAGGCGTTCTATCTCCTCGCTGGTGGTATCGGGCGGTAGGCGCAGGCGGGCTGCATAACGCAGGACACTGGCAACCGGCAGTTCGCGATGGACAATGTCTTCCTGGGGCACATAGCCGATGATGGTGCGGAATAGCTCCAGATGCGAGTAGAAATCGACGCCGTTGAGCAAGATCGATCCGCTGGACGCGGGGCGAAACCCGGTCATGGCATTGAGCAGGGTGCTTTTGCCCGCGCCGGTCGCGCCCACAATCGCAACAAATTCGCGCGGTGGCAGCACGAAACTGACATTTTGCAGCAGCTGCATCGGCTTACCGGCGTTTTGCACGGTCTGGCACAGATCGGTGATATCCAGCCGCACCGTGCCGTCCTGCTCATAGTGTTCCAGCGTATTATTGCGAAACACGAATTGATGCAGGCCGACGGAGACCTCATCCCCGGCATGCAAAGGCTCCGGCCCTCCGACAAGGATTCCGTTGAGAAAAGTGCCGTGGCGACTCTGGGTGTCTTCCAGCAGAAAGCCCTGCGGTGTCTGCACGATCCGGCAGTGACGCCGCGACACATTGGGAGAGCTAAGCACGATGTCGCAGGCGGGATCCCGTCCCACGACCAGCAACGGCGCCAGCGAGATAATCTCTGAAGGAGTGTTCAGGAGATTCTGTGCCTCTTCCGGCGCTGCCTGCCATTCGTAGCGCAGTTCCGTATTGCCGATGCGCAGGAGGCTGTTGTTGCCGATTCGCGTTGGCAGATGCGGCGCCAGACGCTGGCCGTTCAGAAAGGTTCCGTTCGTGGAGCCGAGATCCGTAAGCAGCCAATCGTCGCCTTCCTGCCGCAGCTCCGCGTGTAGTTTCGAAACGTTGCCGTCTGCCAGCACAATCGTAGCCGAGGAACTACGACCAAGGACGGTGACAGCTTCGAGCAGAAACTCATGCACCGGCGCATCTCCCGTGTGCTGTATCAACTTCGCTACAGAACTCATCTCCCCTCACTTTCCAAGAGGCATCTGCGATCCATATTTCGGTCGTTACATCCCTATTGTCAAGGCAAATTGCCCGTTCACTTCAGGATGTTTTTCACATATCTGATCTGGGCTTCCAGAGCATTCACGCGGTCACGTTTTGCAAAGGGCGGGACGCTTGTCCATTGAGGACGTCGGCCAGGTCGAAGAGCGTTACGGAGCCGTCTTCGTTTCCCACCAGGATCCGGCGACCATCGTCGGCGATTGCCAGACACAATATCTGTTGCGCGCAAGGCCGACGAACGATTTCTAAGCCGGTTTCCGCGATGTAAACAACAAGCGTCATCTTCTCTATGGATACAAGATAGTTGCTGTCCATGGTAAACGCGAGCGCGTAGGCGTAGCCATTGCCCTGGAAAAGCCTTTGCCCGTTGTGTCGAATCCACACTTCTAACCCACCCCAGGAACGCCCATCTCCCCCATCACACCAGGCAGCGGCCAGGCGGCCGTCCGGGCTGACGGCAAGCGTATCGGCGCTCTTGCCTGCATCCTTCCGCTCGGCTAAGGTGTCTCCTGTGCGCAGATCCAACGTAAAGATCGGCGTGCGTCGCTCGCCGCCCACCAACACCGCTCGGCTGTCCGGCGTGATCACCGCGACGTGAACACGCAGAGCCCATCCGTCTTCAGAGGAGGGTTGCAGACGATGTATCAGGGTAAAATCAGGCAGATGCCATACCCAAAGACAATCGGATCCGGCGACGAGGTACCGTCCGTCCGGGGATATATCGACACAGAGGACACGAGAATCGGGACCTTTCAGTTGCGTCACCTCGCGTCCGGTCGCCAAATGCCACACGCGCACCGTAGCGTCCTCACTTCCGGATACGATGTATCTGCCGTTGGGTGTCACCGCCACGTCGTAGACTGTTGCGGAGTGGCCGGTAAGGCGCCGGATCAAACGGCCATCACGCAGTGCATGTATGCAGACCCGATGGTCGGCGCCGCCCGAAACGACAGAGAGGCCGTCAGGCGTAAACCGTACGGCGTTGACACGACTGGAATGGGCGCGGATAGGGTTCGCTTCCATGAGTAGCTCCGTCTTATCGCAGGTTTAACTTGAGAAGGGCGACACAAAGGACTTCAGGAACGAGGACGAAATCATGTCCTATAAAGGTCTGTGTTTCAGGCGACGGCATAGCCCGTATAAGGGCGGATGTTTTCCGGGTGGAAGCCAGGAACAATATCTTCTTTTGGAATACCCGCCGCTTCCAATTCATAGCCGATGCCATCCTCCGTTCCGTCGTATTGTATCCAGACTTTCCCATTGATGATGTCCAGATGCGCCAGATTAAAATAGACGCGGTGGTTGGGATCAAGCCAGCCGACAGAGACAATGATATAGCGATCATTCTCTTTATCGAAGACCGCTTCATTGGTCACTTTATCTCCAGAATATCGGCGTGTTGTCAGTGGCAGAAGCGTGTCACAAATGATCGTGCGATAGCGATCTAATTTATCCATAGCGTTATCTCCTCTCTGATAGCATCGAAAACAATAAGTCGGATGGCATGGTTTTCCAGAAAGAGCTTCCCGATACCTTTTACAAAGACGCTCTGGTACATCTCATCGCGAATCGCGAGAAAGAGTGTGCGGTCACGATGATCGGTTGACTTTTGCAAGGCGAGATCATATAGCCAGAACTGGCCCACTGCTTCTTTCAAATCTTGAACAGCGGAGAGGCTGACAAAAGACTTGATTTCCACCGCAATGCGTTCCCCATTTCGATTTGCGGTAACCATTTGTTCCGCACCAATGTCTATCAAGAGCGTTGTGGCTTCTATCAGAATAGTCAAAGGATCGTGGGTAATCGACCAGCCATCTTTTTGCAATGCACGCACGAATGGGTCGTGATATATGTCTTTGGCAGCCATCCTTATCGGCCTCCTGCAAGACGATAGGCCCCTGAGTATCCAATGCGCAGTCCGTAGAATATCGCGTCCGGTTGGCGGGCAAGCAGACGATCGCTTGCTGTAAGGTCATCCTCATCAATTTCATATTTTCGGGACTGAATGTCGATTACGAGGAACTCACCTCGATGTCGCGATTCGACTTGGGCACGAACAATGCGCTCATAGATCTCTTGACCTCGCTTACCTACTTCTTCCGTGGAGTAACCAGAATAGGGCATTGTTGCTCCCCTCATCTTCCTCATCGCTCGCATTATGGGTTATGGGTGCATTTCATCTGAGTTGGAAATGAGCTTGAGGCGCAGTACAGTCGCGTTAGATCCCAACTTAGCTAAAATAGCCCCATATGTTATTATGGTACCCCAGGAAGCGTGAGTCCCACTCCAGAGCCTTCAACGCCATGATGCGCTCACCAGGTAACAGTTTAGGTTCGCGGAACTGCCTTCCTGCGGCGTGTTCGTGATTGGAAGACGCCGAGGGCAGCCGTGCGGCCACTGCGGGGAAATCCTGATTGGTCCAGAAGATCGAGTGGCAGTATTTCCTCACTAAAGCCGACAATAGCGGCTGCAAAATAGGCCGAATCAGCAGAAGGAGTCGGACAGGTATAAAGTGAACAGGCAGGCATGTTTTTACTGCGGAATTGAGGTGACTGTGATCTCTGACATACAGATGAAAGCTAAACTGTTAGGTGAACGTCTAGTTGCCGCCGCAACCTTCCGCATGAACAATATTTCCGCTTCACAAAAAAACTTACAGATGCTTTCCGGTTTCGCGTCGATTGATGTAGTATAATAGTACGCGAAGGAGGTTAGCACAATGACAACCAAAACGCAAACACAGCCGCTCAGTTTGCGACTGGAACCCGACCTCATCACTCACCTTCGGCGTATCGCTCGATACCAGTCTTTCGAGCGCGATGAAGACGTAACCTACAGCGACCTCATTCGAGAGGCGATACTGCAAGCGTATCCCATGCCGAAGGAAGACCATGCAGACCCCGACAAAGGCGACAGCACATAGCGTTTACAATCTGAACTACCACATCGTCTTTGTGACCAAGTATCGCAACCAAGTCCTGACAGGAGCCGTCGAAAAACACATCAAAGAGCAGATGCCGATCCTGTGCGAACGCTACGGATGGGAACAACTCGCCCTGGAGTGTATGCCCGATCATGTACATCTGTTCGTATCGGCTCCGCCTACGCAGGGGCAGGGCGTAGCCCGTCCGCACCGGAGTGCGACGGCTCCTGTCACCATTACACAAACGCTGAAAAGCATCCTGGCTCTCTCGGTATTCAAAACCTTCCCTGCCTCGAACTCTCCGACCGCAAATGGGTCTGTAAGAAGTGCGGCACTCTGCATGACAGAGACATCAATGCCGCCATCAACATCCTCCTCGAAGGATTAAG
>JAYUMV010000554.1:0-3076 GCA_043762265.1 Chthonomonadaceae bacterium
ATGTGGCGCACCTCCGTTCCCGGAGGCTGGCTCCTGATGTCGGTCAACACGCGAAGCAGCAATCCGCAACCGACTCAGAGTTTCTATCCAGACCCCGAGCATCGCTGGACCGGAAAAACGCCCATGGAAGCCGACTTCCTCTTACGCGCCGCCAGCCCGGACGGATCTCCCAGCGCGCACGCTCTACTCCGCGCCTCCGACGACCCGAATGCCGAAACGAGACGGTTGGAAAAGTGACGTTTCTCCCTTATGGCGTACAAGACCACGTCGTCATTCCTCGTTTTTTACCAAAAAGTATGGTCTTTGATTAGCCGTAAGAGGCGGGGTACAATAGGAATGAGGCCACTCTCATGCCGAGCGTCATCGTCTGTCTTATGATGCATAGAGATAGAAATGGAGGCAACCAAATGACCCCACCACACATTTACGAAGGTACGCCACAGGAACTCACGTCCTATCTGGCCCTACACCCGCAGGGGCGATTTCGCTTAATCGAAATTGAAATGGACGCGGAGATAACTCGGAGCGCAGACGAGGCTAAACCAGTAATTGACGCCGAAAATGCTGCTGCCATAGCTCTTCTAAAATCCTGGATTGAAGAGGCCGCAACCGATAATCCCGAGGAGATCCGTAAGTCTGAAGAAGAGTACGACGAGCTCAAACGCAATCTGAACGCCAATCGTGCACTCACGGGGGAAATGCCTGTCTTTCCATGACGCGGCATATCGTTCTCGACTCTTCGCCCTTAAGCGCACTGTGCCTACCACCGAAAAATCCCGGATTGATCGCGATTATGCAGTGGGCGACGTCCTGCGTAGGGGCAGGACACCGGCTCTACATTCCCGAAGTAATCGACTATGAGCTGCGACGTGAACTTTTGCGAGCCGCCAAGACCGAAAGTACGGTTCGGCTCGACAACCTGACAGCCGTCTTCCGCTATCTTCCTCTCACATCCGCAGCGATTCGACACGCCGCTGATCTATGGGCGCAGGGACGACGCAGCGGTATTCCAACCGGAGACCCCAAAAAGCTGGACATCGACGTGATCCTCGCCGCGCAAGCGCTGACATTGACTGTCCCGGCGAACGACATCATTGTAGCAACGTCTAACGTCGCTCATATTTCCCGATTCGTCGCTGCCGATGAATGGAGAAACATTCATCCCTGACATTCCCTGCGCTCATGAGACATTCCGGCATCGTCCCGGTCATCTACTGCGAGAAAATTTTCTATCCATGCCTCTCCATCCAAACTCTATTCCTCAAAACACACGTCGCAACTCGCAACAGGATTTCGCCGATCTGCTGCGACAGTGGTACGACCACACAACCGAAAGCGTCATGGGCGATTCAGCCCTTCAGAAGCGTACCCCTTGGCTGTGGGTTCAAGTGGGGGCATATAGGTGCCACCTGAATGCAGACACAAAACGTCAGGGAGTTCGCAAGTACCTGGAACTCGTAGACCGCTATACCCCTGACATGGCCTGGCCCGTTCGCTTGAACCAACAGGGCAAGAACATCAACAAGATTTGTTTCGGCTCTGATGCAGAGCGAATTCGAGGGTTCTACCTGTATGTGATACCCGCCCTGGAAGAGGAGACAACCATTTGAAATCGTCAAGATGCTTGTAGACGCGCATCTTCCACCTACGACAAAGGGTGAAGAGACCGATCCGACCCTCGCGCTTTCTGCGCAATGGGCGCAAGAGGATGCGAACAAGACACCAGAAGAGATCGCCGCAGAAGAAAATCTATGGGAGGAGTTCGAACAGGGAAGCAATTCCACGCGACAAGCGCAGGGAATGAGACAACTCTGATGCCCCGTGTCATCAATCTGGACACATTCCCTTGAGTAGTACGGCAAAACAGGAGCCGCTCTAAAAACGCTTATGGAGGCCGACTACCTGTTCCGCAGAGACAAGTTTCGCGAATTCCTGCTCGTTCAGTTTCAACTTTGTCATCAACTCTGGGCACTGGTCTGGGTAAGATCTACTTGAGGCTACCAAGATATTCGGCTAGAAATCCTATATCCTCATCGAGCATTTTGCCCTTATATGCTGGCATACGTGATGAGGGATCGTGGCTCTTCGGAGCGTTTATCTGCGTATAAAGCCAGTTGCTCCCTTCTTTTGTAATACTGCTGTGCTTTTTACCAACGTGAGTAAGATCCGGGCCGACATTCCCTCCAACGCCATTGATGCTGTGACAACGCGAGCAGCCATGCACGTCATATACCGTTTTGCCATACGCAAGATCCCTGGCTTCTACCTCAGGGGTAAAGTAAGGTTTCGAATCATTGCATCCCGTCGCCAATATCAGGATAACTTGAAGAGCGAGCAATGCCGACCAGCGTAGAGGAGTAGAGCGAATCATGTTGTTCCTTCCCCAATCAAATGGTTCTTTGCTTCCAGGGAGAGTATAACACGGCCTCGGTTTTTAAGGCATGGGCCGAAAGACCTGGATTTTGCTACTCCTGATCGGGGTCAGTTTCTGGCAAGCACGTCCAGAACTGCATCCGTTGCTGTGGGGTTGAATCAGGTGTAGCGGAAAGAGGTTCTGCATGGGGATGGGCTCTTGCTGCTGTTTGCGGGGCGGGTAGAGGCGGGCACTAACGAATGAATGTGATGGGAACGATGCCCAATGGAACCAGCGGATCGAACTCGTGATGGTCGGAGGTTACGACTTCTCCGCCGAGTTGCTGTGCAAGGACAATGCAGAAACAGTCGGGGATGGAAATTCTGCCCCTAGCTTTGAGTTGGCCGACACGCTGCCAGAACCGCTGGCTCATGTCTTGGCGTGCGATAATTCCGTCTGCATACAGCGTGGCGATTGCCGAACGCGCCGTGGGTTCATCGGTAGCGCGTAATGTCCCGTAATAGACTTCACACAAGTTGATCGCATGAGCATAGCAGACATTATTGGGGGCAGCCAGAAGCGCTGCAACCACGGCAGTTCCGGGCTCACCGTTCAGATACGCCACCATTGCGCATGCATCAAGAGCGTAGTTCACCCTTGAAACTTCCTCTCCTCAAGCTCTAACTCTTCTTGCTTCTGGCGCATAAACTCTTCTGAACTTGG
>JAYUMV010000555.1:0-12646 GCA_043762265.1 Chthonomonadaceae bacterium
TCTGAACCAGTCGATATCTTCCTCCCACCGGACCATGTGGAAGATCTAGCGCATTCGCCCTTCCATGGCGGGCAGCCGATTCTGTTTCCCTTTCCCAACCGTGTGCGCGACGGCGTCTACACCTTCGAAGGCACGTCATACCGCATGGAAAGACTGCTGGCGACTGGCTGGGACAAAGGCGCAGGGCAGGCGATTCACGGCCTGGTCGCTGACAAAGCCTGGACGATGACGAGCGCTCACGCGGATGAGAACGGCGCAGTCGTCAAGTCACACCTGCAACTGGATGCCAACCCGGAGATTTTCGAGCAGTATCCGTTCCCATGTCGCATCACGGTCACCTATCGGCTGTACGAAGGGGTGCTGGAGATGCGGACCGATGTGGAGAACATGGGGGAAAAGACCTTGCCGATGGGATATGGCATTCATCCCTGGTTTCCGACGACCCTGCGCCCCGGCGTCCGCATGCCCGCCGCGCTCCAGCAGATCACGCAGGAAGAGCGGTCTGCCGCCGAGGTGCATGTGCCGACTGCGGCCGTCTGGGAATTGGAACATCTCATGCCGACCGGTCGGGTAGCCCCGGTTTCGGAAGACCCGGAGATGTTCGATCTGCGTACCTTCCGCGCACTGAACCACCGCTACTACGACCACGTCTTTACCCAGGTGGCCTATCGCGCGGATGGCTGGAGCGAAGGCGGCCTGCGTGACCCCGCAACCGGTCTGGAGATGTATCTGGCGGCCGACGACAAGTTTAGGGAGTGGGTGCTCTATGCGCCTGAAAAACTGCCCGTGATCGCTCTGGAGCCCTATACCTGCACGACCGATGCCGTCAACCTGGAAACGCAAGGTATCGACGCAGGGCTGATCGCTCTGCCCGCGGGAGAGACGTGGACCGGCCATATCCACTTTGGCTTGAGGCGTTTTGCCTGATAACTTGGGCTGAGGCAGACGCAAGCAGGCTGCGTTTCGCGCAGGCGACATCTGCTTGACAGACAGTACCACCGCTCGCTATACTGAACCATTACATTGGAGCCGGGAAGGAGTAGAAAATGGCGGAAAAGACAACTTCGTCCACGGAAGTGGTACCGGGAAAGACGACCTCGGTCACCGAAGTGAAAGAGGTCACATGGACAGAATCCTTCGGAACGGGTCTGGTAGGGTTGGCATTGATGTTGGCCGCGATCGCCGGCTTCTATTTTTCCAAATTCGCTTCGCCCCATAGTATGCAGATCGCAGCCCGTATCGGCTCCAGCGTAGGACTGTTGGCCGGAGGAGCCATTTTCGGGCTGGCAATCGTGCGTAGCCTGGAAGCGAGGAAGGTAAAAGGCTTTCCCTTCACCTGTCCGTACTGCGATACGGTCAGTGAGTACACCGCGAAACCGGTCGCAGATTTCGATTGCGAACACTGTAATCGTACTGTCCATTTCCTGAACGGCGAACCCATTCCGGTGCGAACCATCATCTGTCAGGCCTGCAAGACAGAGCATCGGGTGCCCGCCAATCTGGAACGCTATGTCTGCGACAAATGCAACCGGCCCTTAAAACTGGTTGCCGATAAGAAGGTCGCTGTCGCCAGTAACGAGGCTATCGACGCCATGCTGCAGAACTACAACGTGGAACTGCTGGGCCTCGACAAACGTCATGAGAACGACGTGATCTCCAAAATCCAGAGTTTGATGATGCTGACGCTGCCGGAAGCGCGTCGTCTCGTCGAGGCGGCTAGCCCGAGCGCCCCGTTGATCGTCGCGTACGATCTGCCGCAACGCAAAGCGGATGCCGTCCGCCGGTCTCTACAGGAATTGGGAGCCACCGCCGCCATCAAGTCGACCGGAAATCCTGTGCGCAAATAGACGCGAGGACGTTAGAAAGGAGCGCCTGGTTTTGGCCGTTACCATTGTTGCCTATATTACGCACTGGTGTCCCGACTGTGTGCGCTCTCGACGCGTGTTGCAGCGCTCCGGTATGCCGTTTGTAGAGATCGATATCGAAAAGATCCCCAGCGCGGAAGACGCCATGCGTGCCATCAACGGCGGCTCGGGAAAAGTGCCGACCATTCTCATCGACAGCGCCGACGGACGGCATGTCCTCATTGAGCCTGGCGATCACGAACTCTCCGATGCCCTCCGCAAGACCGCCGTTTCCGACTGCGCCTAACTGCCACCCACCTTCTAGAAGAAGCATCCAGCGCGATGCTTGGATTCTGAAGAGGTTTGCGGTACAATGAGTTTGTGAAAAAAAGAACTTAGTGGTAGATGCAGGGAGGACCTGCACTCTGCCCGTGCGATAGAAGGAGGGGGAGCGATGCCCCGCACAGTGACCGAGATTTCTCTGCACGATTCCGCAACCCCGACGCCCTCGTTCGGACCGGGCGGCTCGCCTTTTGTCCTTGCAAAAATGGATGAGGTCGTGAACTGGGCGCGCCGTAACAGCCTTTGGCCGCTCACCTTCGGACTGGCCTGCTGCGCCATCGAAATGATGGCCTCGGCTTCCGCGCGGTTCGACCTGAGTCGATTTGGGGCGGAAGTGTTCCGTGCCTCCCCGCGACAGGCCGATCTGATGATCGTCGCCGGACGTGTCTCTACCAAAATGGGACCGATTCTGCGCCAGATCTACGACCAGATGCCGAACCCGAAGTGGGTCATCAGCATGGGGGCCTGCGCCTCCTCGGGCGGAGTCTACAACAACTACGCTATCATTCAGGGCGTGGACCAGATCATTCCGGTCGATGTCTACGTCCCCGGTTGCCCGCCTAGCCCCGACGCCTTGATCTACGGAATCATCAAACTCCAGGAGAAGATCAAAGCCGGAGATTCCGGCAGGCTGATCGATCTGCAGCCGATCCGGCTGATGGGCAACGAGAAGAGAAGGGTCTAACCGTCATGGGCTTCCTGAACCACCTGAACGCGAAAATCCATCAGGCACAACTGGCCGTGACTGAGCCGATCGCGGGCGCGAAGGCTCTGGCGACCGGCTTCAGCATCACCATGCGCCACTACATGGAGCAGCAGCTCAAGATCAAGCCAACGGAGACGATCCAGTATCCCGAAGAGCGCCGAGAACAGTACCCGCGCTCCCGCTGGCGGCATGTGCTGACGCGCTACGACAACGGCCTGGAGAAGTGCATCGGATGCAGTCTCTGCGCAGGCGCCTGCCCCGCCCGCTGCATCTATGTGCAGGCGGACGAAAACACGGACGCCGAACGCTACTCTCCAGGGGAGCGCTATGCGGTGAAGTACGAGATCAATATGATCCGCTGTATCTTCTGTGGCTATTGCCAGGATGCCTGCCCGACCGGCGCCATCGTACTGCGCAAAGACTTCGAACTCGCGGACTATACGCGCGAAGACTTCCTCTACACCAAAGAGATGCTACTCGAACCCGCTCCCCTCGCAGACCTCATTCCGCTGACCGCTATCGGCACCATCGACCGCACCGCAGAGCCAATCAAGTAGCTCGAACTCTGGTGCGCGTCTGCAAAGTGGAAGAGACCTCCCCCACCCCTCCTTACGAAGGAGGTTGGAGGAGGTCTCTCACGTTTCGCTGCCTGCTCTCAGAAATGACTAGACAAGTCTGCACTTTTTTTCGCCCTGATCGCTTGCAATGCCTGCCGGGACAGCGTATAATACAGCAAGTTCCCACTTTGTGCCGTCCGTTTGTGCGGACTACTCGACACGGAAGGCTGCGCCCTGCCTGATGCCCATTTCCACCAAAGCCAAAAAAACGACCGCACGCAGCTCCAAGAAGCGTGCGTCGAAACGTCCAGAGACCGCTTCTCTGGAGGATTTCTTTGGGCCAGAGGGGCCTTTGGCTGAGGTGTTGCCGGGTTATGAAAAGCGTGACGAACAGGTACAGGTGGCACTGGCGATCGAAGCGGCATTGCAGGCGGGCAAACCCTGTCTGGCCGAGGCGGGAACTGGGGTTGGCAAAACGCTGGCTTATCTGATCCCGGCGGTACGCGCCGCTCTCGACGGCAAGCGCACTATCATCAGCACCCACACGATCAGTCTACAGAGCCAGTTGATCGAAAAAGATATTCCCCTCGTCCTCAGCCTCTTTCCCGAAGCGGAAGCACGTGTGAATGTGGCGTTACTGAAGGGGCGTGGCAACTTCCTGTGTCCGCAGAGCCTCGACAACGCCCGCGGCGATCTGTTTCTCATGGCCGATCCCTACTTCCGTCGGCTGCAAAAATGGGCGCACGACCCTCAATGCACCGGGGATGTGGCGGACCTGCCGTTCACCTTTGCCAGTTGGAGCGAAGTCACCTCCACACCCGAAACTTGCCGGGGACAGGAGTGCGCTCACTACAACAACTGCCACTATTACCGGCGACGCTGGGAGGCGGCGGAGAGCAACCTGATCGTCGTGAACCACGCCCTCTTCTTCTCCGACCTCGCGTTGCGCCTTTCAGACCCCCAATCCGGCATCCTGCCAAACTACGATCATGTCGTCTTCGACGAAGCCCACCATCTTGAAGATGTCGCTACCAAGACTTTTGGGATCGAATTCGGCTCTCGAAGGCTTGTCAATCTCATGGAGCGCGTCAAGCATGTGCGCGGTTTCGATGTAGATAAGGCCCGTTTGCAGACTGTCGAGGAGATGAACAACACGCTGTTTGCCCCCTTCTTCCAATCCGGAAAGACCGAGTTTTTCTTCGAGGATGCGCTGCCGGAAGAGGGACGCAGCACGGCGGAGGACTGGACCGGAAAAACCTGTAATGCCCTCTCGACCCTGCAGAACGACATCCTCAACACCGCCAAGGACGACGAGAACTTGCGGGATCAACTGGAGGGGATGGCACGTCTCTGCGGGCGGGCGCGGGAGGAGCTACATCGGCTGTTTTTCGAGAAGGATGAGAATGCCATCCGCTGGGGACAGCTCAGCATAACGGGAGGACGGAGCAAGCCGGAGCCCCGTGCCACGCTCTTTCTAACGCCGGTCTCCGTAGCGAAAGTGCTGCAAAACGCGCTCTGGAACCAGATGGCAGCCTCCAAGGGGAGTGTCGTCCTGGTCTCGGCCACGCTGGCCACGTCCGGCACATTTGCCTACCAGCGGGCGCGTCTCGGGATTCCGGAAGACGCCATCGAGTGTATTGTCGGCAGCCCCTTTCGGTTTAAAACGCAGGCCCTGCTCTACGTGCCCGCGCATCTGCCCGCTCCGGCTCCGCTCAGCGTTCCCGCCTATCTCGCGCAGGTGGTGGTCGAGATCGAGCGCCTGTTGAAGCTGACCGAAGGACGGGCTTTTCTGCTGTTCACGTCCCGTGCCATGCTCAATGCTGTTTACGAGCAACTGCATGACAAACTGCCATTTCCGCTCTTTAAGCAGGGAGATATGCCACCTGGCAAACTCATCGAGGCCTTTAAGGAGAGCGAGAACGGCTGTCTCTTCGGAGTTCAGACTTTCTGGGAGGGGGTGGATGTGCAGGGAGACGCGCTCTCCTGCGTCATCATCGACCGGCTGCCCTTTGCGGTACCGGATTCGCCCATTACGAAAGCGCGGGTAAAAGCGATTGAAGAGAGCGGAGGCAACTCGTTCCGCGACTACTCGATTCCCCAGGCGCAGATACGGTTGAAACAAGGCTTTGGTCGGTTGATTCGCACGCATGCGGATCGCGGGATCGTCTGCATCCTGGACACCCGCCTGCTGCATAAAGACTATGGAGCAGATTTCGTGCGCTCGCTTCCGCCTGCGGCCCGCGCCAGCAAATGGCCCCGCGTCGAACGCTTCTGGAGGGGAGAAGAGCCCCCCCCGTCCCTTCTTATGGAAGGAAAGGACAGGGAATAGGTGTTCAAAATGGGCGCTCTTTACGGTCCCGCCTTAGGTGTTGTATGGCAAACCGCGATGCCTCTAATTTTCGACGGACAGCAGCCCTTTGCGAATCGCGTATTTGATCAGGCTGGTCTGATTCGTCAGTTGGAGTTTCTCCATAATGCGTGCGCGATGGACTTCCGCAGTGCGGGGGCTAATGGAGAGACGCTCCGCGATGGCGGTATTGGTATGCCCTTCGGCAGCCAGTTGCAGCACCTCCCGCTCGCGTCCGGTGAGCGAGTCGTAGGGATCCACAGCTACATTTTGCGCTTTCTGAAGAAACGCCTCCATCGCCATTTCGGAGAGGGGAGCGCAGAGATAGCGCCTGCCTTTTAAGGTAGTGCGGATTGCGGCGACCAGTGTCTCGGTGCTGGACTCTTTCAGCACATAGCCTGCTGCGCCGTTCCGCAACGCTTCGAGGACATAGGCTTCGTTCGCATGCATCGAGAGCACGATGATGCGGACGCCAGGCGAGCGCTGGTTTACCTGACGGGCCACTTCCAACCCGTTGAGGCCAGGCATCATCAGATCCAGTACCAGCACATCCGGGGCGAGTTTGGTGACCATATCCGCGACTGTCAGCCCTTCGGACACTTCTCCCACGACTTCCATATCCGATTCGGCTTCCAGTAAAGCCCGCAGACCCTGGCGGACGATTTGATGGTCATCCGCCAGGATTACCTTGATATTAGGCACAGTAGACCTCCTCCACCTCGACCTTTGAACCCTTATTACAACTCGTTCCCGTCAAAGCGGCAGTTCCGCCATTAAGCGCGTTCCTGCGCCAGGGGAGGACTGAATGCCGAACGTTCCTCCCAGGAGCAGAGCGCGCTCACGCATGCCAGCCAGACCGTTACTGCGTCCAGCCGCCAGAATGACCTCCGGTTCGAAGCCCTTGCCCTGATCTACGATGCTCAAGTGCAGTTTATCACGTACCACGCGCACCCGCACACGGGCAGTTTTCGTGTCCGCATAACGGGCGATATTCGTCAGCGCTTCCTGAACGATGCGGTAGGCAGCAGTCTCGGAAGCGCGGTTGAAGCGGCGATCACGCAGTCCTTCTTCTAAGAACTCCACGCAGACACCGGTCTGTGTGGTATAGCGATCAAGATGCCACTGGAGCGCGGGCAGGAGGCCCAGATCGTCCAGCATACCCGGGCGCAGATCGAGTGACATTGCCCTTACCTGGCCCATCAACTCCGTCGTCAACTCCATCGCCAGTTTCAGGTTACGATCCTTGCCTTCCTGTGCAAGACGCGGAATCGCTCCGAGTGTGAGTTTCAAACCGGTCAGGTTCTGCCCGATTTCATCGTGAAGCTCACGCGCGATATGGGTGCGTTCGGCTTCCTGCACCTCGACCAGACGGCGGGAGAGCGCTTGCAGTTCCTGGTTCCGTTTCGCCATCGCCTCACGCACGGCGGCGTCGCGCAGGTTCCGGAGACTCTCCTCCTCACTGCGCTTGCGCTCGGTGATGTCGCGTGCGATCGTAGAGAAATATTGGGGTTCCCCTTCCGCATTGCGATGCACCTGGATCATCTGCAGCATCGGAATTTTGCGTCCATCCGCCGCCTGGATGATCGTTTCCCCCATCCAGATGCCATCGCGCTGTGCCATCGGCATCCCGACATTCCGGATAAGGCTCGCCGCAGAGGGAGTAAACCGGTCGCGAAGATCGTGCGACTTGACCTCCACTTCGGTCAGATTGAGGATGTCGCGTCCCGTGCGGTTCAGATAGAGCAGGTTCCCTTTCATGTCCGCTACGGCCACATAGTCGGGAGTGGCTTCCAGGATCTCCAGCAGACGTGTACGCTCTTGTTCGGCCTCTTTGCGTTCGGTGATATCCTGCACCGTGCCCCACATGGCGCAGACATGTCCACTCTGGTCAATACGGCACTCTCCATGGGCCTGTATCATGCGCGTGCCACCATCGGGCAAGAGATTGCAGAATTCGAATTCGTAGGCCTGACCGGTCCGCATCGCGGATCCAATGATCTGTTGCCAGCGCTCTCGGTCATCGGGATGTATCTGCGCGAGATGCTGTTCGAAAGTCGGGGGCGGACTGCCAGGCGCCATCCCGAAGATGCGAAAGGTCTCATCGGACCAGCGGATTGCACCGTGGTCCGGATCGAACTCCCAATTGCCGATGCGCGCCATCTTTTGGGCCGCGTTCAGACGACTTTCACTCAGTTGAATCGCTTCGAGCGCCTGTTTTTGTTCCTCGATGTCGATGCAGGAACCGATGTAGCCCAGGAAAGCGCCATCCTGAGCGAAACGCGGCGAGCCTGTCTCCAGCACCCATCCGTAGGTGCCCCCGGCACGACACAACCGATACTCCATCCGATATTCCGCGCGCGTATCCCAGGCTGCCCTGACGGCCTGCTGGCAGGGAATCAGATCCTCCGGATGCAGGCCTTCCGCCCACCCGTAGCCCAACTCCTGCTCCAGTTTGCGCCCGGTATAGCGCAGCCATTGCCGATTGAAGTAGGTCGTTTTACCCGTGGCGTCTGCGATCCAGATAAGCACCGGGGCGCTGTCTGCCATGGCGCGGAAACGCTCTTCGCTTTCGCGCAGTTCCTCCTCCGTGCGGACACGGTCCGTGATATCCTGCAAAATACCCAGGCTGCCGCAGACGCGGCCGTTTGCATCACGGTGTGGAATAGAAGCGTCGCTGACCCAGCGAATCTCCCCGTCCGGAGTGCGATACTGATAGTCAGCGGTCCAGTAGTCGAGTTCCCCTGCGCGGAAGCGTCGGTCCGCTTCATGGAACTCCTGACCTTCCAGGGCGCCGCGCAGGCGAACCTGAAGCGTGATTTGCCCCCAGAGCGCCGGGATGACTTCCTTCACCGCATAGCCAGTGATGCGTTCGATCATTCGGTCGATATAGGTATAGGTCTCAGTATCGGCGTCGTACTCGTAGACAGCGCCCTCAGCCCCTGCGATCGCCTTATGATACCTTGCTTCGCTCTCTTGCAGCGCCTTTTCCGATTTCTTGCCATCGGAGATGTCGCGAGCAATAGCCGAAATGTATTGTTCACCCGTTGAAGAACGGTGTGCAATCAATACATTCGAGAGCGGTATGTACCTTCCATCGGGGAGCTGAAGGGCGGTCTCACCGGTCCAGAGACCCGTTTTCAGCGCGGTAGGAATAGCCTCGTCCAGGAGCAGTCGAATCGCCCATTCGGGATGATAGTCGGTAATATAGCGCTTCCCATCGGATTTATAGCCGGCGTAGAGCGAGCGCAATGCCATGTTGGAATAGGTAATATTCCCTTCGACGTCTGCCGTGCAGATATAATCGGAAGTCTCTTCAAGAATCGCGACCAGGCGATCTTGCGCGTTTTCCGCCTCCTCCTGCATCTGCTGAAGCAGCAAGTTCTCGCGATGAAACTCTTCGAGTTGGGCGATCCGCATCTCGGCTTCTCGCGTACGACAGCGCAACTCGATTTCCGTCATGACGGAGGCAGCGAGATCGTTCAAGGTCGCGATTTCGTCCGAGGTCCAATCGCGTGGTTTTCGATCGATCGCCGCGAACGAGCCAAGGACAAATCCGGAGGAGGTGAGAATGGGAATGCCACAGTAGGCCATCACGCCGAGTTCGCGTACGGCGAGGTTCGAACTCACAAGCGGATCTTCCAAAGCATTCGAAATAATGAGAGCCTTGCCTGTCTGGACGACATGCTTGCAGAAGGAGTGAGACAGCGGGGTTTCGCACAGTGTCGCCCAGGGTTCGGGCAGGCCGATTGCGCTCTTAAAGAACTGCCGGCCAGGCGTGACTAGCGAGACAATCGCGACCGGAACATTCAACAAACGGCTGGTAAGGCGTGTCAACCGGTCGAAGGACTCCTCCGCCGCGCTGTCGAGCAGGCCGGAATCGGCCAAAGCCGCCAATCGCTCTACACTCGTGAGCGGATCAAGCTTTTCATTTAGGGAAGCAAGCGTTTCCATATCCCATATCATACCATTTTACGACCTGGAATTAAATGCAGGCGAGCCGTGAATTGTGTGACTTCTCCGGTTCGTGTCCTCCGGGAGAATTGTCGCGTGTCGGTCCGCGAGGAAAATGAACTCTGGGCCGTGCAATGCGTCTGTGGTGGTAGCAATGAGACACACCCTGGTGGAAAAGGCTTTGCTCTTTCAAGTGGAAAAGGATGATGCTGGCATGAACTGGAAATATTTGACCGTCGGCTTGCTCGGAATGCTCGCATTTGCGTCCGTTGGAGCGGCCCAGGCGCAGTCGAGCGCAACGCTCAATCCCACGGAGATCGATCATCTCGTGCGGTTGGAGTGGCAGAAAGAGGGTGTCGTCCCTGCAGCCCTGGCGGACGATGCCCGTTATCTACGGCGCATCTACCTCGACATCACCGGCATGATCCCGCCGCCGGAAGTCGTCACCGAGTTTTTGGCGGACAAGTCTCCCGACCGGCGGTCCAAGGCGGTTGACCGCCTGCTGGACAGTCCCGGCTATGTCGCCAACTGGACCAACTACTGGGATCGGACTCTGATGTTCGGACGGGCAGAGCAGGCGCGCATGGTAGACAAAGGCGCGTTTCGACTCTGGCTGAGCGAACAGTTCGATAAGAACACGCCCTGGAATAAGTTCGTCTACGATCTTATCACGGCCAGCGGCCAGAACAGCATGGGCGGCGACTATCGGAAAATGCAACTTGGGCTCGTTCCCGCCAGCACTACAGACGCGGACGGCCATAAGATCAACGGGGCGACCAACTGGGTGCTGCGTTACAATGGCAAGCCCGAAGATCTCTCCGGCACCGCCTCCAAAATCTTTTTGGGGGTGCAGATCCAGTGTGCGCAGTGCCACGACCATAAGACCGAGAAGTGGAAGCAGACCGATTTTCGCTCCTTCACGGCCTGTTTCGTGAACACCCGTCCGAAGCCCGTCAATCCGGAGGGCTACAGAGATAAGATGGCCAAGGACTATCGTATGGATTTGGAGGATGTCAGTCGGCCCTTTGTGCCGCGCGGCAAGAAAGTCGTCAACGATGCAGCGATATATGCGACTTCCAAACCGGCAGCTCTGGACGGCACCGACTTCTCGGATACCTCCAATCGCCGACAGGCGCTCGCCACCTGGATGACCGCGAAGGAGAATCCCTGGTTTGCCGAGGCCTTCGTCAACCGTATATGGTCGCACTTCCTCGGACGCGGTTTCGTAGAGCCGATCGACGATTTCCGACCCTCGAACCCGACCGTAATGCCCGATCTGATGGCGCGCCTCTCCGACGATTTCGCAGCGAGCAATTACGATGTCAAGCACCTGATCCGTACTATCTGTGCGACACAGGTCTACCAACTCTCCTCGGGACCGGCTGGCAAGACCGATCCGGACAATACGCTTTGGGCGCGGTTCCGATTGAAGCCCATGGGGCCAACGCAACTGGTGGACTCGCTTGTGCAGGCGACCAACACAAAGCCGGTTCTGGAGCAGATGGGCAACGGCAATCTGGATGCGATCAAGCTCAATGTCGAGCGGCAGTTCTCGTTCCTGTTCGATGTCGATGAGGAGTTCGAGCAGAAAGACTTCGAAGGCACCATTCCGCAGGCCCTGCTGATGTTGAACGGCGGGATCGTCAATACCTCGGTAACGCCGATCCCTGGCACCGCACTGGCCGACACGCTCACGATGCCCGGCTCGGACGCGCTGAAGATCGAAGCGCTCTATCTGCGGACGCTCTCGCGCAAGCCGACCGCTTCGGAACTGGCCCAATGGACCCGATTTGTAGACGCCCCCCGCAGTATGGTGGCTACCGGTGCACAACCGCAGGGCGGCGGACGCCAGCAGATGCGTCCGAACGCCAAAGCCGCCAACGGTCAGGGCAAAAAAGGCATGCAGGCAAATACCGGGTTCAACCCATTGGCCCGCGCTTCCACCCGCATCGATCCGGCCTTCAAAACCGAAAAGGGCCAGGCGTACGAAGATATGTTCTGGGCGCTGCTAAACTCCAGCGAGTTCCTGTTCAATCACTAATTTCGATAATGGAGCGAATACGATCATGAAAACGAATGAAATAAGCCTGGAAGAGCAAGAGTTTCTGGAAGATCAGGAAGAGGAGCGGATCCGCGAAGAGAACGGCGGCTCCTGCCCCGGACCGGTCGACTCGTTTGCGACTCCGACCCTCGACCGACGTGGTTTCGTCAAGGTCGGCCTGGGCGGCATGCTGAGCCTGATGATGGCGCAGTGGCTCGATCCTCGTGTCGCCCATGCCGCGCAGCAGGTCGGCGCGCCTCCGAAGAAAGCCAAAGCCTGCATCCTGCTCTGGATGAACGGCGGCCCCAGCCACATCGACACCTGGGATCCGAAACCGGGTTCGGCAAACGGCGGACCGCTCAAGTCGATCAAGACGCGCATCAATGGCGTCGAGATCAACGAGCATATGCCGCAGATCGCGGAAGTGGCGAACCATTTGGCGATCGTGCGCGGCATGAGCAGCAAAGAGGGCAACCACCAGCGGGCGCAGTACCTGATGCACACCGGCTATTCGCCGAACCCGACGATTCAGCATCCCTCTCTCGGCGGCTGGGTAAGCGAAGAGTTGGGCGATCCGAACTTCGACCTGCCCTCGTTTGTGAGCATCAGCGGGCCGAGCCTGAGCGCCGGTTTCCTGGGCGTACAGTACGGTCCCCTGGTCATCCAGCAGCCTGGCCAACCGCCCGCCAACGTGGCCTACGCGCCCGGCGTCAACATGAGCCGCTTCGATATGCGGCAGAATGCGCTGGGAATGCTGGAAAACCAGTTTGCGGCGGAGACCGGCGACAGTAAGGTGAAGGGTCGCGATGCGGTCTACGGCAAGGCCGTCCGTATGATGCGCTCCCCGCACCTGAAAGC
>JAYUMV010000556.1:0-3458 GCA_043762265.1 Chthonomonadaceae bacterium
CTTTTTGCTTGGGGTCCAGGATGTCCTCGATGGTAACCGTTCAGCCTAGCTTCTGAGAGACCTGCCAGGCAAGCGCGCTGTCACAGGCGACGGTCTCGATGCATCCGCGATTGCCGCAGCCGCAGCGGCGGCCGCGAATATCGACCGTGATATGCCCGATCTCTCCGGCGAATCCGCTCCTGCCCAACAGCAGGCGACCGCGACTCATCACGCCCAACCCGACCCCGGTGCTGATATCCAGCATGGCAAAATCGTCCAGCCCCCGTGCGCTTCCGAAGCACCGTTCTGCCAGGCAAAGCGCATGCTCTTCCTGAACCAGAATACATTCGATTCCAAGACGTTCCGCGAGATCCGCGCCGAGGCACTGCCCATTCGTGATAGGCATATTCGGGGAGAGGAGCCCGCGCTTCTAGCGGTAGTCCACGAGCCCAGGGACGCTGATCCCCATTCCCAGAGTGGCGATTCCTTCCCGGTGCATCAAGGCGCGGGCCAGGCCGACCGCCGTCTGGACCAAAGCTTCGTACGTGTCAGGCGTGGAGAACACGCACGTGTCGTCAGCGCATATTTGTCCGTCCAGGCCTGCAGCGACGAGTCGACACAAAGAGGCATCGATCACGAGCCCCAGAACCTGTGCATGGCGTACTGCCAACCCCAGGCGCTTGGCGGGGCGCCCAAAAGCATAGGCGGGTTCCAACTCTTCGAGATGGCCGGAGAGCAGCAGACTGTCAGCCGCCTTGGAAACCGTCGGAGCGGTAAGGCCCGTGAGACGTGCCAGGTCGGCACGAGACGAAGGGCCGTATTGGAGGAGCATCCGCACTATCTGCCGCTCACTGAGGCGGCTCACTGAGGCGGCTCAATAGGAGGGGTTGGATAGGGGAGCGATGGCTCATATTCAAGGCCTCTCGCAAACACGAAAGAGATTAATAACCTCAGTATAACCTATCTCTAGTACTTTGTAAACATAACTTAGAAAGTATCATTTAAGAAGTGTGGCGCGACTGAAAATTCCCTATGTCTCCGTGTAATTCTTCCGTGCTTGGAGGGAGAAAAGGGTTTCGGTTCGTCGGACGCGAATAAGGAGGATGACTGTGCGACGAAAGGGTGGGAAATGATAATTCTGGGAATCGATCCGGGGACGGCGACGACCGGTTATGGGCTTGTAGAGAAGGTGGGCAACGACGTCAAGTACCTTACGTGCGGGGTGATTTTGACGGAGAAGACCGCGCCGATGCCAGAACGACTCTTGACGATCTATACGCAACTGAACCGGCTCCTGGATGTCCATGAGCCCGATGTCATCGCGACGGAGCAACTGTTTTTCAGCAACAACGTCACAACTGCTATGTCGGTTGGGCGCACCGTAGGCATCGTGCTGCTGACGGCGGCACAGCGCGGCCTGCCGTGGCAGGAGTATCGCCCCGTCGAAGTCAAAATGGCAGTCGTTGGCTATGGCAATGCGGAAAAAAAGCAGGTACAGTATATGGTCGCTCAGTTATTGAAACTGGACAAGCCGCCGAAGCCGGACGATGCCGCCGACGCGCTCGCGATCGCTGTCTGTCACGCGCACTCTTCCTACATGGCCCAGGTGTCACGTTGAGAGGCGGAGCCTGAACTCGTAATTTTCTCCCTGGAGCACCGCTGTGAACTCTGCTATTTTAACCACCGCCATTCCCGGTCTGAAAAGTTTCGCGACCGGCAAGGTCCGCGATGTATACGATCTGGGCGAAAGTCTGCTGCTGATCACCACCGACCGTATCTCTGCTTTCGATGTCGTCATGGCCAATGGAATCCCGGATAAGGGGCGCGTGCTTACGCAGTTGTCGCGCTACTGGTTTCGGCATCTGCGGCCCCTGGTACCCACTCACTACATCACCTGCGATCTGGATTTCATTGCCTCTCGTCTGGCCGAAGTGGGCGTCGTCGTCACAGACGAACTGCGTTCTATGCTGGACGGCAGGGCGATGTTGGGCGTGAAGGCGCAGGCCTTTCCGGTCGAGTGCGTCGTGCGCGGTTATCTCGCCGGATCGCTCTGGAAAGAGTACCGGCAGGCAGGGGGCGAAACCCAGGCGGTCGTCCTGCACGATATTGCGCTGCCGCAAGGACTACGCGAGTCGGATCGCCTGCCGACCCCGATCTTTACCCCCGCGAACAAAGCGGAGACTGGCCACGATGAAAACATCAGTCTGGCCCAGGCCGCGCAGGTCGTGGGGCAGGAGACGGCCCTGGAGTTGGCGCGAATCAGTATTGCGCTCTATACCGCAGCCTCGGAGCGCGCACTAAAACATGGCATTCTGATCGCCGATACGAAGTTCGAGTTTGGCCTGCACTGCGGCGCGATCACGCTCATCGACGAAGCCCTGACACCGGACTCCTCTCGTTTTTGGGATCAGGACAGCTACGAACCCGGTCGCAGTCAGCCCTCCTACGACAAGCAGTTTGTACGCGATTGGCTGGAACAGAGCGGCTGGAAGAAGGAGCCGCCAGGCCCACTTCTGCCTCCAGAGGTCGTGGTGCGGACCGCCGCAAAATACCGAGAGGCCTACCAACGCCTCGTAGGCTCCGCTCTGCCTCCCGTAGAACGCCTTGCCTGATTTTTAAGGTTTCTTTCAAAACACACAGAACAAAAACTGTGTCTCGAACGTTTCTCTACCGAGCCATCCTGCTGGCGGCTCGATTCTTATCGTCTCTCAGAAAACACAGCAAGCAATCAATAAGAGCAAGCAATAAATATATGATTGAAAGTCTGCAAAAACTCATAGAGGGGGATTCGGAAAGTGTGTCTGGCTTCCACATTCTGGCAGACTGCGCCCCAGTAATGCTATGGCTCGCGGACAAAGCAGGCGGGCGCTCGTTTTTTAACCGCTTCTGGCTTGACTTCACCGGGCATACGTTGGATCATGAGGTCGGGAAGGGCTGGGAGAGCGGCCTGCATCCGGAGGATCTGAACCGTTATCGTAAAAGCTATGAGGCAGCGAAGACAGGAGGCTCGGATTTTCAGGTCGAATATCGTCTCCGATGCGCCAGTGGGGAGTATCGATGGATCCTGGAAAATGGGGTGCCCTTAAGAACAGCGAACGGGGTTATGGAGGGCTTCATAGGGTCCGGAATCGATATTACCGACCGCAAACACAATGAGGAGGCGTTACTTCAAAACCAGGAGCATATCGCGAGCCTGAATACCCGCTTGTGCGAGGCGATGAAAGAGACGCACCATCGCGTCAAGAACAGCCTGCAAATGATTGCGGCGATGATCGATATACGGCTGATGGATTCCGCGCCCCTGGTGCCAGCCGCCGAACTGAGACAGTTGGGCCTGCATATCAACAGTCTGGCCGTCGTCCACGAACTTCTGACCGAACAAGCGCGGCAAGACGGGGTGGGCGACTATCTCTCTACCAAAGATCTGCTCGAACGACTCCTCCCGGTTCTCGAAGTGCTGGCGGACGCCCGTCAAATCC
>JAYUMV010000557.1:0-4071 GCA_043762265.1 Chthonomonadaceae bacterium
CGGCCCGCCGCATCAAAACGCACCTGCACCGTCGGATCGTCGGTGCGGAAGATGCCGGGGAGCATCCGGGAGGCGTAGCGCGCCGCCAGCATCCAGGCGTCCGGCTCGCCCTCGTCCGCCGCCAGTTCCGCGCACTCCGCCAGCGTCACCGCAACGCCTTCGGGGTGCATCAGCAGCCCGTTCTCCGCGAGGAACCGGGCGAAAAGCATCCGATGCCACTGCGCATAGGCCGTCTCGACCACCAGAGGAGCGAACGGCTCTGTCTTGTCCCGGCTCTGGCTCTCCGTCGCTTCGCCCAGGCGTCGTGCCTCCGCCCGCAGCCGATTGCGCAGACTGCGTTCGTCAACGGACAGGGGTGCATACGCCTCACGATGATGCACCGCAAGCCGAATCAACGCGGCTTTTGCAGCCTTCTCCGCCTCATCGCGGGCGTTGACAACGGTACGTTCGAGCAGATTGCGCAGTTCGGTAGACAGAGATGCCATAGGACTTCATTCTCTCCAGCAGGGTTCTTATCAACAGTTTGTAGAATCATGGGACAGATCATCAAGATGGATCATCACGGGATGGATCATCACGGGATGGATCATCAAGGAATTGGCACCATGGAATTGGCACCATGGAATCAAGGGATGTTATCCCTCGCTACGCGGCTTCGCCGGGCAGTCCTTCGGACTGGGGAGGCGTATCTGTTTCGTAGAGTTCGCTGTCGCGTTCGAGGAGTTCTAGCGTTGTGCCCTCGGCGTGATGTTGTTTCTGGTTTCGGATATAAGCGATGATGCGCTTGCGGTGCGACGGGCAGACAGTAATGGACGCGTAACTGTCCTGCCAATCGAACCAGGTATCGGGCTTGAGTGTCTCCAACATAAAGTGCGAAGAGCCTGCCTTCAGATCGCGTAGGAGATCGCAGAGACGAATAGTCGCCGGAAATGTCACCAGCAGATGGACATGGTTGTCCGTTCCTCCGACAGCCAGAACATCACAACCCTTGCGGCGGGCGACACCGGCCAGAAAATCGTACAGACGGTCTTCGATGTCCGGCGTGATGAACGGCTGACGATTCTGTGTGGACCAGATAAGGTGCAGAGTGTGCGCAAGGTAACTTCTACGGCGAATCAACTTGCTTCCTTTCTCCCAGTCCGAAGGACTGCCCGGCGAAGCCGCGTAGCGAGGGATAACATCCCTTGATTCTCGATTTATGATTCTTACATTCAGGACAACATTTCCTGTTCCTGTTTCGGAAAAATGTCCCTTGAACGTTTTGACGGGCGCCCAAACCTTTCCTGGAATGATGCCCAGGAATGTTTCTTAAACTACGACAGGGTGACCGGCATCGATATGCGTCATGAGCGCTGTTCGTAGATTCTTGAGATAGGCATCGACGTCTGCTTCTGTATTGAGCGTGGCGGACGTCAAGGTGACGCGTTCGGCCTTTGGTTCGAGGCGGCGGGCCGCTTCCAGGAGGGCTGCTTTGACGCGCTCTGCGATGGCTGCGGTTTTGTTTTCCCAATCCTTGAGAGGCGTTGAGTCGAGGGTTGCCAGTAGTTCTGTTTCGTTTCCGACCTTTAAGAGCGGCAGAGGGTTAAGACCGTGTGACATCTGTATCTGTTTCTGGTCTGGTTCGGGAAGTTGCTGCCAGACGGGATCGTTGTAGAGGTCGTCTATCTTCGCGTCGTAGGCTTCGAGATGCTTTTCGCGTGCGATCTTGACGGCGGCGCGGAGATCGTCGGTAAGCGCGGTACAGAGCGGCGGCACAGGATCGGGATTATCCAGGAGAGAGCGGTTCGCGTTGATGGCGTCCGCTTGCTCTTTGACTTGGGCGTAGAGCGGAAGGCTCAGGGCATGGTCCAGGAGACGCTGTAGGATCTGCCAGCGTGCGAGGCGAATGTCGGCCTGCTGCTTGATCTGCTTCCAGTCTTTGGCCTCCTGCGCGAGGCGGTCGCGCTGCTCGTAGACGGAGAGCAGTTGTTCGTTGCCGGTCAGGGATTTGAGGGTTTCCAGGTGCGCCGTATCGGGGCGCAGCGGGAGAGGGGGCGAACCTCCGGCAGCGTACGCCATATTCGTCATCTGCGCCAGGAAGTTGGGCAGGGCCAGCGCTTCCTCGTTGGACTTCACATTCATGCCCGCATCGGCGAGCAGTTTGCGGATGCCGATGCGCTGGATCGGCGTGACCGTCACCCCTTCCGCGCGAAACTCCGTCTGTCCCAGTTTGACGTTGTCGATCTGCTGCACCCCGACCGGACTGCCGTTCTGCATCGCCCGCAGATGGCCGGAGACGACCAGCGCCAGCAGGGCCGCGTCTGCGGCATCTTTGGGCCAACCGTAGGGCGAACCCTCGAAACGCTTGCGGACGTCAATCCCCTTTTTGCCCGATCCGCCTACGAACTGGAGCGCCTGCTGGCAGACCGCCTGCTTCTCCACATCGCCCTGATAGCCGATGGCGGTCAGCGCATCGCCCGCCCCCTGCCGCGCCCGCTCCTTGACCTTGTTCCATTTCGTCGCGTCGTAATCGGCGGCATCGAACTGGGGATAGAGTCGCGCCAGCGACTGCTTCATCGCCTCCTGCACGGAGGCGCGTAGGTCGCCCTCGGCCACCTCGTTACCGCCGCCCTGGTAGATTTTGGAGTCCCGCAGGATCTGAGCTACCAGAGCGCCGACCTGCCGGGTCAGATCGGCGCGACGTGTCTCCATGCCCTGCTTCGCCTCCTGGCCTTCGCCGGTGGTCGGCGTGCCGCGAGCGTCCAGGGTCTCGGTAGCGGCGGCCAGTCCCGCCAGCGTCCGTTTGAAATCGTCGGGGTTGCGCTTCGGCAGGTAGACGAAGACGATCGGGCTGTCGGCTCCGGCCGCCTGCGCCTCCTCCCGCACCGTTTTCTCGGCCACCGACCACTCGTCTCGTATCCAGATCGGCACCGCACCGGTATCGGAGTTCGGCGCATCCGGCGCGAACGAGAGTTCGATCTTGCGGACCGTCTTGCTGGCTCCCTGGGTGATAGAGACATCTTTGAGCGTCTGTGCGCAGGCGGTGCGCAGGACCGTTGAGCGGTCGCTGGCGAGGCGCGATTCGTTAGCGGCGATGGCATCGTTGCGCTTCCGATAGTCCTGCTCCCAGGCGGCGCCCTCGCGGGTCTGCAGGCGGTACTCCTCGCCCAACTGCATCAGTTCGCCGTTGGTCAGCATTCCGGCCAGAATCTCCGGGATGCGCTTGCGCAGCGAGGCGCTGCCTGCCGGCAAATCCTCCACCAACAGGTCGGCGAGCGTATCGGCGGTGGCGCGTACGCCGCTGTCCGCGCCTGCGCCGGTCGGAAGGTGGCTGATCAGGAAGATCGTGGCGCAGAGGCGCATCCGCAGCGCTCCGTCCGGGGTGCCGTCGTCCTGGCGACCGATGATCTCCTCCACCTCGCGTAGCAGGGTTCCGGCCTGGCGCATCGGCAGCACCAACTGCTTATAGATGCGGTCGGCGGCGACCACATGGCCCAGCGGCCTGTCGCCCACCTCCTGCACCGCCTCATGGACGACACGCAACTGCGTCCGCAACTGTCCCGCCACGCCCGCGCTGTCCACCGCGCGGAGAACCCGCTCCCAAAACCGACGGCGTACCGGCAGCAGGGGATAGTCGGCGACCATTACCTCGGACGTGTCAGTGGAGTTGGGAGCGATTTTCGTGCCGAGCAGATGCCGGTCGATCTCCCCACTGCACAGGTTCAGCGTCGCCTGAACATCGGCCTTTTTGTCTTCCTGCTTGCGCAACACCACCTCGCGCACGACAGTCTCGACATCCTTATCAGAGAGAGCGACCGTGACGGTAAAGCGGCCCTGGAGTTTGGAGAGTTGCGACGAACCTTGCAGTGCAGACTGCCCGGTCGCGACAAAGAGGATGCGACTGCCGAATCGCGAAGAGCATGCCTCGACCACGTTCTGAATGCGCAGGGTTCGGTCGGCGTTCTCACCGGCATACTGTTGTAGTTCGTCCAGCACGATCAAGGTGCAGGGGATCTTGCCCGGCGTCGAGGATTTAAGCGCCAGCACCTCGCTCATCGTCGCGACCAGTTCGTCGTCGGTGATGTCGTTGAC
>JAYUMV010000558.1:0-8767 GCA_043762265.1 Chthonomonadaceae bacterium
AGGGGCGACAGAAGATGCAAGAAGCACCCAAAAAAAGCGAAGAGAGCCAGACCACACGACGCCGATTTGTAGCAGGATCCTTCGGGTTGGGCATGGGACTCATGTCGGGGGAACTCTTCAGAGGCGACAAATCTCGAGTCCCCGATCCCGCTAAAGCCTCCCTCCCGGAACTGGCAAGACGCCGCAGAAGCAGGGTCGTCGCTCCTGTACGGAAGGTGATCGAGGCCCGGGTCCATATCAACCAGGTCGGCTTTCTTCCCGGCGAACCCAAACGTGCCGTCATTCCAGCCACAGGCGCTATCGTCGGAAACGCGTTTACCATCGTCGATGACGATGTCACCCCGCAGATCCGTTTTACGGGCAAATTGCAATCTTATGCCGGCCCGAATGGCGCAAAGTACGGGCATTACGACCACCACTTTTTTGCCGATTTCGGAAGTTTCCAGCGACCAGGGCGATATCGCCTGCGTCTTTCGGATGGACATCTCTCTCCACCGTTCTCGATCGGCTCCGATGTCTATTCGCGGCTCGTGCCTCTCCTGTTGAAATATTTCGATGTACAGCGTTGTGGCACACAGAAATCGGCGCATCGCGGCAGTTGCCATCCAGACGATGGGGTCATTTCCGGCGGACCGCGCGATAGTCAACCCATCGACGCCTCCGGAGGCTGGCACGACGCGGGCGACTACATGAAGTTCGTCGAGACCACCAGCTATGCCACGGCAGTGATGCTGTTCGCCTACGATCATAATCGTCGTCAGTTCCCCGAGCAGGCCTCGTCCAGCGCCATGCCGGAGTTGCTCACCTACGCCAAAGTCGGCCTCGACTGGCTGCTCAAAATGCATCCGTCCCCGCAGGAGTTCTACTATCAGGTAGGTGACGCGGAGGATCACGACACCTGGCGTTTGCCGGAAGATGACTGTGAGAAACGTTGTAAGACCTGGGAGCCCCGACCGGTCTACTTTGGAGTCGGAGCCAATCTGGCAGGGCGGACTGCTGTCGCTTTCGCCATCGCCTCACGGCTCTATAGGCCTTACGACGCCCGGTATGCCGACCGTTGCCTGGCCTCTGCCCAGACCGTGTATCGCCTGGGGATGGCCAATCGCAAGGTAGTCACGACCAACCCCAGCGACTTCTATCCCGAGCAGACCTGGGCCGACGATATGGAGTGGGCTGCCGCCGCCCTCTATCGGGCGACGAGCCGCCCAGAGTACCTCCAGCAGGCGCTGGAATTTTCGAGAGAGGCTGGCGCGGCGAACGATCAGACCAGCGTCTACAATACCCACGCCATGGCGCACTACACCCTCTATCCCTATGCCCCCCCGGCGGACCGTCAACGCCTTCTGGAGCATCTGCGGACGGATGCCGAATTGTCGCGTCACCGGGCTCAAAACCCTTACTGCCTTGGCACTCCCTACATTTGGGGAACCGCAGAGGCCGCCGCTGGCGCTGCGATCACTGCTCTGATCTATGCCGGGCTTTCCGGTGAGAAAGAGTATGTGGATTTGGCCCGATGCCAGCGCGATTTCATTCTCGGCTGCAATCCGTTCGGCCTCTCCTGCGTGATCGGGGCAGGCACGCGCTATCCGCTCTTCCCGCACCATCAGGTCGCGAATATTCGCAATATCGAACTTTCCGGCGCACTTGTAGGCGGCCCTGCCAGTGTCAGCATCTTCCAACAGCAGAAGATCAGCATGGAGGGCGTCGAGTTCAGCACGCAGACAGCAGGGCCAGTGCTGGCCCAGGATCTCCCGGACGAAATCGGTGTCTACCACGACGCCGTGCAGGACTTCGTGACGAACGAACCCGCAAACGACTATACGGCAAAGTTCTTGCTGCTCACGGCGTTCTACATCGCGCCTTCCGAAGCCTGAACAAGATTTAATATGGGCTTAATGTAGGCTATGCTATAATCTCTCCTGTCAGACATATCCCCTGGACAGGAGAGACGAATGCAACCTGCAAAGCGAATGACGGTGATCGTGGGTACGGGACTGCTGGTCGCGGGACTTAGCGCGACTGCGATTGCGCCCTATCTGCGCCCTTCCCACATCCTGCACCCGAAAAGTTCCCTCCCCATCGTCGTACCCGGTAAAGACGGCGACACCACCCTTCTCTTCAACGGCTGGAAGATCAGTCCGGCCGGACGCCCGATCCCGACCAACGACTTTCTCCTCGGCGGCGCGTTCAGCCCGGACGGCAAGACCTTTGCCATCGCCAACTGCGGCTACAATCCTCACGCCATCCACTTGATCGATGTGGCGACCGAGAAAGAGACGGCCTATCTGGGCGTTCTCCGCACATGGAACGGCCTTGCCTGGGCAAAAGACGGCAAGACCCTTTATATTTCCGGCGGTATTCCGCTGGCGCACAACGATGTGCTGGTCTACGAAAAGGGCGCGGATGGCACCTGGGCAAAGACCAAGAGTTTTGGATTGACCGGCAACGATCCGAAGAAAACAGCGATTGCGGGCCTCACGCTTTCGGCGGACGGCAAGAGCCTATTCGTACTGAACAATTCGGACGGCAAACTCTATGTCCTCGACACGGCGGAAGGCAAGACGCTCTCGACGCTGGAGGTCGGGGACCATCCGATCGCATGCACGCTGAACAGCGACGGAACGCTGCTCGGCGTTGCCAACCTGGGAGGGTCTGAGATCGCGGTCGTACAGATCGACAATCCGGAAAAGCCCACGCTCGCCAATCATCTCACGACCGGCGGTCATCCCAACGACATGGCGCTCTCCTCGGATAACCGTCTTTTCGTCTCCTGCGGCAATGCCGATGCCGTCGATGTGTTCGACGCCGCCAACGGCCAGCTTCTGGAGACGATCCGAACGACCTTGAGCCCGAAAGCTCCCTCCGGCAGCACTCCGAACGCCGTCGCCGTCTCTCCGGACAACAAGACCCTCTATATCGCCAATGCCGACAACAACGATGTCTGCGTCGTGGACATCTCCGAAAGCGGGAAGGCGAAAGTCAAAGGCTTTATCCCGACCGGCTGGTATCCCACCGCCGTCAAAGTCTCGCCGAACGGCGCGAAACTGATTATTGGCAGCGGCAAAGGCACCGGTACCGGCCCTAACGAAGTCAAACTGCCGATCAACCCCGACCATCCGAGCGGTTTCGTGCATCACGGGCATCAGTTGCGAGGCCTGATCTCTTTTGTCGATGTGCCCAACGACGCCAAACTCGCGGAGTACACGAAACAGGTGATGGCCAATACCCCGCAGACCGACAGTCTGCTGGCCGAAGGCGCGGCTCCTGCAACGACTGCGATCCCCGTCCATCTTGGCGATCCGTCTCCGATCAAGCACGTTCTCTACATCATCAAAGAGAACCGAACTTACGATCAGGTTTTGGGCGACGTGGCCAAAGGCAATGGTGACCCGAAACTCTGCTTGTTCGGCATGGACGTGACGCCCAACCATCACACCCTGGCAGATCAGTTCGTGTTGCTCGACAACCTCTACTGCAGCGGCGAGGTGTCGCAGGACGGCCATCCCTGGTCAACCTCAGCCATCGCGACCGACTTCACGCAGCGCGCCTGGGTCCTCAGCTACTCCCAAAAAGGCGACACGGTCAATACCGAGTCCGTCGATGATCCGAAAGCGGGCTATCTCTGGGACGCCTGCAGCCGCAAAGGGATCTCCTACCGCACTTATGGCGAGTATGCGAACCACCCGTCCCTAAAAGACCACAGTTGTCTGGAGTTCGTCGGCAAAATCGGGCCGAATATCGTGCCGGTAGGCCGCGACATGAACAAGGCGGACATCTACCTGCGCGAGTTCAAGGAGATGGAAGGCAAGGGCACCGTTCCGGCGTTCGCCGTCATGAGCCTTGGCGAGGACCATACGGCAGGGACAAGGCCCGGCGCGTACTCCCCGAAATCGATGGTTGCCTCGAACGATCAGGCTATCGGCAAGATCGTGGAGGGGATTTCGCACAGTTCGCTTTGGAAAGAGTTCGCGATCTTCATCATTGAGGACGACGCCCAGAACGGCCCCGACCACGTCGATTCGCACCGCACGATGGGCCTCGTCATCAGCCCCTACATCAAGCGCGGCACGGTGGACAGCACGCTCTACTCGACCGCCTCGATGCTGCGCACGATGGAGTTGATCCTCGGCCTGCCGCCACTGACCCAGTACGACGAGGCGGCGAAGCCGATGTTCAACAGCTTCACCTCCAAGGCCGACCTGACGCCCTACACGCTCGTCGCGCCGCACATCGATCTCAACGTCAAGAACACTGCAGTCGCCTACGGCGCGAAACAGTCGCTCGCCATGGACTTCTCCGGCTACGATAGAGCCGATGCGGACACACTGAACCGTATCCTCTGGCACTCCATCAAAGGCGCAAATGTGCCGATGCCCGCCCCCGTCACCAGCGCCCACATCCGCGCCAACGGCACCTCCCTCCGCACCGTCAAACCCTCGTCGCCCGGCCACCCCACCCACGACGACGATTGAGACGCATCCCGAAACGAACAGACTGCCATCTCCCTTGTGGATGTGGCGGTCTGTTCCGGTGTCTGCATGCTGTTAGAAATAGTTGCCGATACTCCCCTGAAAGCGACCATGGGTAAGGTGACTCTTGAAAAAGGCGAACATCGCCTCATCAGCGCGGCGGGCATCCTCACCTCCGAAACCATGTCCGGCATTCTCCATCGTGAGCAGTTGGGCTTCTACGCCTGTTGCCTTCATCTTATCGACAAACCAATGGGCCTGTTCGTCGGCAACATAGGTGTCTTTGGTGCCATGGATACAGAGAGTGGGGGCGGCAATCGGAGAAATCCAGTAGAGCGGACTCGCCTGTAGATGCTGGATACGCGCCTTGCTGAGATCACCGCCAAGATAGAGTGGCAGCACTTCGGCAGCATCCACGCTCTTGCCATAAGATTTCGTAAAGTCAGTCGGGCCGAAATAGCTAACGACAGCTTGGACGGCGCTGGACTGGATGGGGTTGCCTTCGGAGCCTTCCAGCATCCTGACCCCTTCCGTCACGCCCAACATCTCCGCCAGATTCGCGCCCGCTGAACCGCCCATAGCCCCGATGAGTTCGACGTCGATGTTATACTTCTTGGCATTGGCGCGCAGCCAACGTACCGAAGCCTTCACATCATGCACGGCAGCAGGAAACGGAAATTTAGGCGCGAGCCGATACTCTACGGTAACGGCGACATACCCACGCTGCGCCAGTTGGCGGATCATGTCGTTGTAGCCGTTGCGGTCTCCCGCCCGAAAGCCTCCTCCGTGAATGCAGACGATGGCAGGAAAAGGCCCGGTCCCCTTAGCGGGCCGTGCCATATTCACCATGAGGTGCTGGTCGTCGGGATTGGCGTACTCGATGTTGTTCTCGACCACAACATCTCCCTCGATTACCGATTTTACCAGAGGATGCGTTGACGTCGCAAAGGTCGGTTTCGCCTGTTGCGCCTGGGCCGTCGAGAGCGAACCGATCAGCAGTGTGGGCAGCAACAGTGCGAGCCCTCTTCCAGTTCGTGAATGCATGTCTAAATGTTCCTTTCCATGAGAAATTTCAGCAGCTACAGCCGCCGCAACACTCCCCACAATTACCGCAGGCGCTGCAGCACTCGCCTCCCGCGCAGCATTCGCAGCATTGGACGCTATCGCAGCAGCAGTCGATACCTTCGCAGCAACAGATACAATCCCAGCAGTTAGCACTACCGCAGTTGCAGCCATCGGCCCAGCCGGGACGCCTTCTGCGGCGGCGCACCACGCTAGAACTCGCCCTGCCGGGTTGCATCGCAGTAGAGGCGAGCGTACCATCGCCACGCCCGCTGCCTCCGCCAAAGCCCCCTGCAAATGCGACGACGGGTCGTACAAGCCGAGCAGGAACCGAAAGAACGGCGCTGACGATCGCGCTGAGAGCCATTAAGTTCAGCGAATACTCCAGACATTCACGGGTCGAAGTGGCGGCGAGCGCAAAGCGTGGAGCCAGAAGGGCAAGCGTCAGAACCGCTGTGAAGACGAACGGCGCCGCAAGCGTTTTGCCGAGAGAAGTGGGAGAGGCGGCGCGATCCCGATTTGTAAGAGTCCTTGCCAGTGAGACGGCGGAAGTCCAGCGGAAACGCAAGCCGACCGGCTTCTTTGTTGTTGTGCAGGCGGCGTTGGTTTCACAAGCCTCGTCGCCGATCTTGCGGTCCATGTTCCGCTGAAGGCGCGCGGCCAGCCGCGCCGTCAATTCGGGAGCGATGGGCAGAAGTCGTAGTGCGGCCTCGACACGGCCCGCCACCTGGCGCAGACGCTCTTCGGTCGCAGCCACATAGCAGTCCGGCAGTATCGCCTCTTCGATGTTAAAGGCGAGGCGCAGCGCATTGAACTCTTTCTGCCGCGCATCTTTCTCAAAATCTTCCAGGGCATCCAGCAGATAGACCAGTTGTCCGAACGCGCAACCGAGTTCGTGCATCGTCTCCGTTGCTGGGCTGCCGACAATCATCGCGCCATACTGGAATACTATTCCGGTCACGGCTGCCGTCGGCTCGGCCAGGTAGTCCAGCCACTCCATCGCCGAGCGGGCAGCAGGATCAGCGGTCGCTTCCGCTTCACGGACTTCCTGTTGCCGCCCGGACTTCCACATCGCCTCGACCGGAAAGCCCCACCCCTTCAGCCGCTCTGATGCGTCTCGAAAGCCCTGAGAGTAGACGCGCAGGGCGATCTTCCAGCCCTTGCCGCCTCCATCTGAGATTTGATCGGTCACCTTGAACTCGCTCATCACCAGGGTCGCCGTCGCCGCGACCTGCAGGGAGAGCGGCATCTGCGCCTCCTGTTCGGGCAATGCAAAACAGTTGTAGGACTGATAAGCCCGATCCCACGTCGTCACCGGCTCGATTTCCGACGACAGCGCTGTCAACAGCTCCCCGAAGAAGACGGCATCGTTGTTGAGCAGCAGGCGCGAGCGCTGCCCGTAGAGGCTGCCCATCGTCTTGCAGGTACCGCAGTAGTGCAGGCGATAGCGATGTTTCTCCGCAGGCGTCTGCCCGCAGGTCTTCGCACGCATCAGTCCGTACATGCTCTCTCCTCCTTCCGGCAATTGCGCCGCAACCCGGTTGTGATAGTGCAAAACCCGCCGGAGCGGGTTTTACAAAGGTAGATCGTAGAGGCTTTTCTCAGTCGAGCAGGCGCTCGGCGGGCGTATAGTCGAGGCCGAACTGTTCGGCGACATCCTTGAATGTTACTTTGCCGTAAGCGACGTTCAGGCCGAGCAGCAGCGGCGGACTCTCCCGCATCGCCTGCTTCCAGCCCTTCCCGGCGAGCAGACGCGCGTAGCGCAGCGTCTCGTTGGTGAGCGCGTAGGTAGAGGTTCCTGCGACCGCGCCCGGCATATTCGCCACGCAGTAGTGGACGACCCCTTCCACGATATAGGTCGGCTGGCTGTGAGTGGTCGGACGTGTCGTCTCGAAGCAGCCGCCCTGATCGACCGCGACATCGACCACTACGGAACCGCGCTTCATGGTCTTCAGCATCTCCTGGGTAACGAGCACTGGAGCTTTCGCACCGCGCCGCAGCACACCGCCGATGACCAGATCTGCGCTCGGCAACAGGTTCTTGATGTTCAGGCGATTCGAGAAGATGGTGGTGACGTTAGCGGGCATGATGTCGTCGAGATAGCGCAGCCGCTCCAGGTTGACGTCCAGCAGGTAGACGTTCGCGCCGAAGCCCGCCGCGATCTTCGCCGCATTGGCGCCGACCACGCCGCCGCCGAGAATCACCACGTTAGCGGGCGGCACGCCGGGCACTCCGGACAGCAGGATCCCACGTCCCTCCATCGGTCGCTCCAGATACTTCGCCCCCTCCTGCACGGCCATACGCCCGGCCACTTCGCTCATCGGCGTCAGCAGCGGGAGCGTTTTGTCCGGCAGTTGGATGGTCTCGTAGGCGACACAGACGGCATTGCTCTTGATCATTGCGTTCGTCAGCACTTCGTTGGCAGCGAAATGGAAATAGGTAAAGATGATCTGGCCAGCCCGCAGCAGTTCGTACTCCGGCTCCATCGGCTCTGTCACCTTCATGATCATGTCGGCCCGCGCGAAGACTTCGCGATCAGAACCAACGATGGTAGCGCCTGCCTCCTGGTACTCGCTGTCCTCGATCTGGGTCCCTAGTCCCGCGCCCGTTTCGATAAGGACCGTGTGTCCGTCCTCGACCAGAGCCTCCGCTCCGGCCGGAACCAGCGCAACACGGTACTCGTTGTTCTTTATCTCCTTGGGCACTCCGACGATCATGACACGATTTCTCCTTCAAAAACTCTTCTCGGCGGATCGCCGGGAAAAAGATAGTTCGCTTATGGCGATTGCCTGTTCAGTATACCGCAAAACGGAATCGGCGAAAACGCGTTGGAGCGATCAACGTGGCTCGTAGTGCTTCGCACCCTCAGCGGGCAGCGGTACGATCCAGACGTTGCGAAACTGCACGGTATTGTTGTGGAACTGCAACTGAATCGGGCCTTCTTTGACGTCGGCTTTGCCGCCGATACCCGTTCCGCCGTTGATCTCCTGGTTGTTCTGCACGCAGAGGCCATTCTGGAAGACCGAGACACGGGGTTTCTCCACGACCTTTCCTTCGGCATCGAAATGCGCCGCATGGAAGGAGATGTCGTAGGTCTGCCAGGAAAGCGGCGGTTTGCAGGCGTTTACCAGAGGGGCGAACTGACTGTAGACCGCGCCGCAATCCCCCGATCCCGGCTCCTTAAATCCATAGGAGTCCAGCACCTGAATCTCATAGGTGTTGAGCAGGCCAATGCC
>JAYUMV010000559.1:0-41484 GCA_043762265.1 Chthonomonadaceae bacterium
GTCGATTCTGATGATCACACGCCATACGTTTAGGCTTGCATCCATCCTTATAAATTTATAGGTAAATGGGCAGGCCCTGTGATTGTACTCCCTGTCCTCATCGGATGGGTTTCTGATGCAGAGAGAATGGACACAACAAGGGGTGAAGAAGATGCGGCCATGTCGCCCGAAGAAGCAGCTGAGGCGGATCGAGATCTCGAGGAGTTCAAACATAACATCAACGCCACCAGAGTCGCCAATAAACAGGAACGGGGTTACTGAATGGTTCAAGCCGTCTTCCTCGGCGCCGCTCCACTTGGACTGGTTAACCGTTGGCACGGAAAGTCTGCAGAGGCAGACGCCTGTAGGTTCTAGATGGAGGGGCTGCTCACGGCTGGCGTCCGCGTCTATGTGGCGGAAGTGACTGATTAAGAAGTGCGCCGAGAGCTGATCCGCGCCGGTAAGATCAATGGAATACAACGGCTGGACAGATTGAAGAGGCTGGCACATTACCTGACGATCACGACAGAGGCGATGCTTACGCGATGATCGTCGCCGTTTCTACTTCAAGGAAGCCGAACCGGCAGGTTCGGCCTCACGATTGGGCGCACAGGGGACAAGAAATCGAAGCTGGAAGGGGATTGCGATAGATGGCAGGCGCAAAGGTTCAAACCTACCGGGATTTGCAACGCTGGCTGAAGACGCTCTCTGACGAGCAACTTGCGGCCCCGATCCTGGCGACCGCAGGAGCCGACGACTACGGACAGACCGAGTATGTGTTCGTCACCGAACTAGTGGACGTGGCACGGGAGCATGTCCAGGTGTCCGGAGGTTACGAGGGGCCGGTTCTGCTCGTACAGGAGTTGGTGGGGCCGCCCCACGGAGAGAACGGATGAGCGAGAAGCAAGGGAAGATACGTCTGGTTAATGACCAAGAAGATAGTATTTGGCTACTCATCTCCCGCATCAGCAGGCTGAACTCCTACGCGCCGCCTATCACGGCCAGAAGGCGCCTACTGACGAACTGTTGCGGGCCGGTGGAAACTGACAGATCATAGAGGCAGAAACAGCGATGAATTGGCAACGACCCTTCAACGAGGAAGGCTGACAAAGAGGGTGTCGGACGGGTTGGTTCTCTATCACACCGAACGGAGATTTTATGGCAAACAAACGTAATCGCTATGGCCGGCTGATAATTGCAGTCCTCGCTGTGGGCGCGCTCGTGCCTTCTATGTGGAACTTGGGCTGGGGTATTCCCGGAAAGTTTGATTTACAGCTTCACCGCGCATACTACGATCAGATTGTGCGTGAGGTGAAGCTGCTTCCTCCACCTCCAGATTACAAGCCGGGCCATTTCGCCAAAGGCTCGACGAAAGTGTATTATGCCCGAAAGCCGATGAACACCTACACCGTCACGCTCGTAACTGCCGACTGGGGGCACAAGGGCATGGCAGGTTATCTCTATTGCGACCAGGCTCCGACCCCTACGCTAGGGGATCCCTCTAGTAATGTAAAGCGCCTGGCGACCTCTGGATGCTTGAAAAGCAGGTTGCACCGCACTGGTGGATCATCTCAAACAACCTGAAGTAGTGAACTTCCGAGTGGCCTATCCTGGTGATCGACGGCGCAGTGTAACACTTGCCAGCGCGGCGGCTACTAAAGCCACACCGAACATGAGGTTGCCAGGCTCAGGGGTTAATGGGATCGGGGGAGGATCGGTGTGTACTATCTTGCCTGGTGGGGTCCTGGGGGGTGTCTGAATAGGAGAGTTATTTTCCGACACACCATTGATGATGTTGGGTGGACCCAGAATTCCTGTCAACGTACGCGCGATCCCGCTCGCCCAGTTTCCTAAGGATGCTTGCGCCTGTACGACAGAGATAGGCAGAAGGATCTCGCCTATCTCTGTCGTATTGGCCGGGGCCTCGTCTGGACCAAGGATGTCAGGGTCGGGGAGGACATCTACGGTCGGGACGGCATCCCGCATCATGAGCGTTTTTATCGGCACGGTGTGGAGGGGGGTATTGAGTGGTTCTGTCGGGTCAAAATCCGGAACGTCATCAAGCGTAGCAAACTGGGCGATCTTAGTCGTCCCCCGCAATTCGGCACGGCGTACATTCACCTTTTTGTTGGCATTGCCGATAGCCCGCAGGGGATTGCCGCAGACCTTCACCAGCATCGGCGTGCCGTTGGGCAATGCGAACACTGCCGTTCCTTTCCGAACCCGGCGCACTTTCGCTCCGATGGTCTCCCCGGCGTGCACGTAGTGGACTTCTAACAACATATCCTTTTGCAGCCGCGTCAGATGCAGTTGAGCAAAAGTAGCGCGCACCGTATCAGGCGAGAGATGCAGCAAGCGACTGTAGCGCGACAGCACGAGCTTGTCGGCGCGCAGCACCTGATTGAGGGCTTCAGTATTGGGGACGGGCTTGCGCAGAAACGCGCCGGGCGGCATCGCGGAAACGTCGCGTGCAGACGCCTCTCGGCCCACTGCGCCCAGCAGTCCTATTAGGAGAAAGGAGGCAACTCGGACCGAGACACAACGAGCAGAAGGCAATCTGTTTTCGGATCCTTCATTGGACGGAGATGCACATGTACGAAATGCAGAGAGGGTGATGGAGCGTGCAAGAGCTAAGCGGAAAGGGATCTAGAGAAGAACACTCTATGTGTCTCAATGTACCCTAGGAATTTGCGCCTGTAAATGTGGCATCTACTTATATTTCTGCTCTCCAGCCCTTATTTTTCGTGTTTGCCCGTACTGCCGGAGAGCGGCACAGAAACCATTGGCTCACAGAGAACCCTCTCATTGCGTCAAAGGACCCCAAGACGGCCGCCCTCAAGGCTTTGTTCCAGATTTCGTTGGAGGAGCCTCCGGAGGTTTGGGATTGAAAACCAGCAGGTAATCGATTGCGGGAATGACCTTGCTGTTGGGCTTTAGGACGATTCCGCCGGATCTGCCGGGCAGATAGAGCCGACCTCCCTCCGGAAATGTGACCGGACGTCCCGACAGAGATTTGGAAATTCGCAGCACCCGCAGCCCGACTTTGATCGGTGGTGCGTTTCTGGAATGGCGTATTGTTAGAGTCAGGTCGGTCGGCGCCTCAGGATCGGCCTGGGGAGAGCCGGGGAGGAGAGGGGTTGTCTCTTCGACGTGGACGATCTCGTCGCCGTCTCGCATTCCCGCTTCGGCGGCCGCCGAGCCTGGCTGCACCAACACCGTGAGCCGCTCCTCCTGCGAACGGGGGAAAATGCCCAGGGCTGGAAGCAACAGACGCGCATTCGAACCCTCGACCAGCCGCGCGACCAAAAGCGTCGAGGCCGGAAAATCCAGAATCACCTGGCAACGATCAAAACAGGTGCGCCCGAGGATTGAGGTGGCGAACTCCTTCGGCGTCGTGGGAGAACAAAGCGCAACCAGGGGATAGTCCACCGTCAGCGGGCCGACCTTGAGGCGACGGAGCGTCATCGTTGGCATCGGAACGTCCCCGTTTAGGGTACGTACGACCGCCTGAGAGGTGACCAGGGGCTTCAGTTCGAGGGCGATTTTGTCGGGAATGGTGCTGATGAGCGCTCCGGTATCGACGTCCATCTCCGTGTCGATCTGATCGACCCTGACCGTGACCGAATAGAAGGGATGGTTCTCGTCCCCCGCCTTGTGATGCATCGGCATCGCTGCCGCCAGATGAGACTGGATAAACTCCTGATGCGTCGGGCGAAGCGCATAGCGCTGCAGCCCGGCGATCTGGAACGCGATGATCTGATCCTGGTTGACGTGCCCCCCTGGCCAGAAAGTCAGGGTCTGGGCGAGCATATCCAACCCGATTCCCCACTGCTGCAGCGTGTCGATCCCCAGAATTCCATCGATCTTTTGAGCGGGATGCTGACCGTTCCAGGCGGTGAGCGCCGCCAACTCCGTGACCACAATCGGAACCGCTTTTAACTGGATACCGCTGAGGGCGACCTCCGGCAGGGTGCCGAACTTCACCTCGGGACCCGTGTGCGGGTGCGTATCCAGCCGAACCCCCAGTTTCGCGGCGCTCGCGGGCAGGAGGCCGGTCGAGGAGGCGCCGCTGTCCAGCGCCAGTGCAAGCGTATGGGTGCCGACGCGTGCCGAAAGCAGAATCTGGCCGCTTGTTGTGAGCGTGAAAGGCACCGTATTGGCGGGCAACTCCAACGATGTCAGCGGATTCAGGATCGTCGCAGCGCCATTGGGAAAAGTGGTTACCGTGCTGCCGGGCTTGATCTGAACCGGTTTCGGCGGAGGGATCGCCGTGGAGACTGGAGTATACAGTGCGCCTTTGGCAAAGACCTGGAAGGTGATCTCTTTTGGAGGGCCATTCTGCGCCACTCCGGGCAGCATACTCCCCACCATCATCCCTGCACAGACCAGCCAAACCCTGAGAACTGTATTCGAAACCATCCACACACCTTCCTTTCCCAAGCCAAACGAAAGCAGTAATACCAATTTCGGCAAAGGAGGAGCTTTTTCCTCAGGAGGAGGTGTCAGGAGGATGCGTCTCTCAGGTACCAGGGAACGTTGATGACCACGACACGCTGATCCCCATGCAACAGGAGAGCGGCCTTGAGGCCAGTCGCGCGCTGATTGTGCAGGAGATACTCATACCACTTCGACTCGACCAGTTCCGGGATGATGATCGCAATCTGGCGCGAGGGATATTCCGCTTTGAGCAGGTTGATGTAGTTTAGGAGCGGGGTGAAGAGCCGGCGGTAAGGAGAGGAGAGCAGCATCAATTGCGGTTGTGAGAGGCCCGCCTCCCGCAAAGGCTGTTCTACATACTGCTCCCATTGCTGACGAAGTTGGTGCGCCTCGGCTTCACTCGTGCCGATATGTACCACAATCACATCCGGCGAGAGGCGCAGCGCGAAGCGCAGCGCGTTTTCGGCCAGCAGGTTCCAGCTCTTGATCGGCACGATCACCACCGGCGGCTCCAAATTTTCGATGTTCAGCGGACGTGGGCAGCTCGTCTGTCGCGCAACATGATCGTAATGCTTCTTCACGCGATCGAACACCAGGAGCATCGCGGGGATCAGCAGAAGGGTGATCCAGGCTCCCTCTGCGAATTTGGCCGCCAGCACGACGAGGAGAGCCACCCCCGTCGCAAACGCGCCGGTTCCGTTGACCAGCGAAGAGGCTCCAGCTCCGACGCCGCCCAACCGTTTCCAATGGACGACCATACCCGCCTGCGACAGCGTAAAGGCCAGGAATGCCCCCACGGCAAACAGAGGAATGAGGCGGTCTGTGATCCCGCCGAATGCGATCAACAGCAGACCTGCAAGCGCCGTGAGGATGCCAATACCTATCGTATAGACCAGGCGCCGACCCCGGTTCGCGAAGGCGTGGGGCAGATAGTTGTCCTGGGCGATCAGGCGGCAAAGGCGGGGGAAGTCGGCGAAACTGGTGTTAGCCGAGAGAGCAAGCACCGCGATCACGCTGCCGAGAGTCCCATAGTAGAACACTCCATGCCCGACGATCGCGCCCACCAACTGCGAAATGACGCTCTGATACCCCTTGCCGTCCGGATCGGTTGCTCCGATATGGTAGGCATGGCAGAGATAGGCGATTCCGGCGAGCAGTACGCCCAAAATGAGGACGATGGCGGTGAGGGTATGCTGCGCGCGCTTTACCGATGGCCGGGCAAAGGCGCTGACCCCGTTGCTGACCGCCTCTACGCCCGTCATGGCCGTGCAGCCGCTGGCGAAGGCGCGCATCAGGAGCCACAGGCTCGCAGCCCCCGCTCCCACCGGCAGGGCAGGGGGCGGAGTCACCGGAAGCGGATGACCGCCCGAGACGACGGTTTTGAACAGCCCGATGCCGAGCACCAGGAAGAGCGAACTGACGAACAGATACGTGGGCAACGCGAAGGCCACCCCCGATTCGCGCACCCCGCGCAAGTTGATGAAGGCGATTAAGGCGAGCGTCGCCAGGCAGAGCCCGAGAATATGCGGTTGAAGCGCGGGAAACACCGAAACGAGCGCCCCGATACCCGCCGAAATCCCCACCGCTACATTAAGAATGTAGTCCAGCAGCAGCGCCGCTGCTGCCAGCAGGCCCGCCTTGACTCCCAGATTCTCTTTTGCGACCGTATACGATCCTCCACCGGAGGGGTAGGCGGCGATGGTCTGGCGGTACGAAAAGTAGAGGACCGCCAGAAGCGCGAGGATAATCAGCGTGATGGGGCCGAGCGAAGCCAGTCCGAGCGTGCCAAGCGGCAGCAGGATCGTCAGCGCCGCTTCCGGCCCATACGCCGAGGACGAGAGCGCATCCAGTCCGAGCATAGGGATGCCTGCGAATACGCCCACTTTCTGCGCGTCCTCTTCGTGCGACGCCAACTGTTTGCCAAATAAGCTGTCAATGAGTGACACGGGCTGTCCTTAATCGCGATTGGCTTGTCTCCGCCCAAAATTAGGCGCAGATTGTGATCTTTCCTCTGCATGGTTAACCGCCGAAACCGCGCCTGCCGATGCCCGACGCGGTTTCAACTGCTTTCCCGTTCTCCTTTAACGCCTGACGGGCGGCAGAACGGGAGGTGACGGTAAGCTATTTCTTGCCCTTTTTACCGTCTTTTTTCTTTTTGTCTTTTTTCTTGGACATGGGAAGAACCCTCCTTTCCTGGCGTTACAAACAGCGTGAAAATGGGTGACCTGCCCCGCATGGGGTTACGGATAAAAAGGGAAGCGCGCCGCATCGGCAGGGCAGGGCGCCGACGACAAAGCACCTGCACTGCTTTCAGAAGGGGCACAGCGCTCCTCCGGAATGCTGGCGCAGGTTGGCTTGCTGGCGCGCAGCAGGTGCTGCGTTTCGGTGGGAGGCGCTCCTGTCACCGGATGCAGGAGTTCGTTCTCCGGAACGTTCAGAAGAGAGGTGGCGCGCAGTAAGGTCTGCATCGTTCGCTGACGTTGGGAGGTCGCCGTCAGAAGAGCCAGACTGGCGCGTGCGGCGGCCTGTATCTTTTCGCTTTCGGCAATCCAGTCCGGGCAGTTGGTCAGCCAGCGTACCTCCCGGATCGCAACCGGGTCCAGGACTCTGTCCGAAGCCTGCAGGATCGCCAGGATCAGCGCAGAGTCGTATCCATGCAAGGCGTGCCTTAAAGCGGTCTGATGCTTCGCCTCCAGCCTACTCCCCTCTGTTTCTGTAAAATGCGGCAGCAGTTGGGTCAGACTCTTAGCGGCCAGCGTTGCTGTTCGCGAATCTCCGGCATCCAGGGCTTCGATCATCTCCGCGGTCGCATTGGGCTGGGAGATGCGGTGCAGCAAGGCCACGGTATGGTTTAATCTTCTTCCGTACGTTCGATACTCTTCGTACCAGGAGAGAGTGCATGGCGAAGCCAGCCAGAGAACCAGGAACAGGCACTCGAAGGCGCTTCCGGCGATCCCCGGCTGGATCACACTCCAACAGAAGAGGGTGAGCGACGCCATCAGGACCAGAACCAATCCGAGGCGCAGTCGCTGTTTTCCCGCACGGCATTTCCGGGCGTCGTGCTGTACAAGAGAGCGCAGGAGGCTGCTCGCCTCCGGACCTTGCTTTTCCAGCGCCTCTCTGGCGGTGAGCAGGTCGTGCAAGTCACTGCTGCCGAGCCATGCTCCAATGCACTGTTCCTGAATACGAGGTTTTCGGGGCCACAGGATCGTGGGTTCCTCCCAGGTTTCGCCCTGTCTGCCACGTTGAAAACTGACCATGCGGGTCTCCTTGACAGCAAACGAAAAAAGAGGTCGGAAGTCGCGCAATGCGTTCCGGGCGGGTTCCCACCGGGACGTTGCTGCGAACTTCCGACCTCTTTTGCGACTTCTCGCAGTCTGTTCAGACTGCTGCCCTTCGCTCTGGCAATCGGCTCTATTGAAAGAAGATAAGGTTCTCTCCGGTCTGATCCGACCGGAAACAGTTGCGGAAACCCCGCGGTCTCCGACTGCCGAAACTTCTGTATCCTTAATTTACCATGCCTGCGCATTTTTGTCAACGGAGTGCAGAAGACGGTATAATAAATTACCGTCTGAAATGCTCGCATCGACCCGCACTGAGATGCGTGCAGTGTCGCCTGCGACTAGAACTCGCGGAAACGTGGAAGCCCTTGACCAAACGCCTGCCTATTGTCCTGAACTATATTTTCTATAATCTGCGCGGCGGCTTTCTGGTGCGCCCGCTGATCATCACGTTGGTACTGGGTGCGCTCGGCGCAACGCTCTCCATTCTGGAAACACTCTTTCCCGGCATCAGCGCACGTGCGCCACGAATCCTCTTCCCGGTCCCTTATGATCCTCAGGTCGGGCAGATCATCCTGAGCGGGATCGCGACATCGATGATGACCGTCGTCTCCATCGTTTTCGCTATTCTGCTGATGACGCTCACCCTGGCCTCCATGCAGTACTCCCCGCGCATCCTCGTCGCTTTCGCGCGGGACCGGGTGACGCAGCAGACGCTCGGCATCTTTCTCGGCACCTTCTCCTACTGCCTGGCCGCCCTGCCTGCCGCAAGAAGCCTGCCGCATCCCACCGCGCCTGTGCTGACCATTGTCGGCGCGATGGCCCTGGCGCTGGCCTGCGTCGCCTGGCTGCTCTTTTTCATTCAGCACATTTCGCAGGCGATCAGCGTCAATCAGATCGTCCATAACATTGCGGTGGAGACCGAACAGGTGATCGACGAGATCATGCCCAAACCCGCGCGGCGCAGCAGTATTCCTGATCCAGAGCTTTTTGAGCCGCAACCCGAGGAGGCGCCCGTTCTAAGCCATACCTCCGGCTATGTGCGCTTTGTGGACAGCCCACAACTCGTCGCCCTGGCAAAATACCACGGCATTCGGGTGCGCGTCCTGCGCCGTCCCGGTCATTTCGTGCCGGAGAGCATCGCGCTCCTGACCGTGCATCGGGCAGAGAAATTGACACCTGCGCTCAGCGCGGCCCTCCGCGCGACCTTTCACATCGGCCCCACCCGAACTTTGCAGCAGGACATCGAGTTCGGTATTCTGATGATCGTCGATATCGCGCTCAAAGCGATCTCTCCGGCCGTCAACGATCCCAGCACCGCCATCAGTTGCGTGGATCAACTCAGTCGCATTCTGATTCGCTTCGCCTCCCGCGAACCGCTGCCCTCCCTGACCTACGATCCGCCCGGCATCGTACGCGTCAGCATCCCGTGGCTCGGCTTCGACCGACTCGTAGAAGCCGCCTTCGAGCAGATACGCATGTACGCGAAGGCAGATGTCGCTGTCAATCTGCGCATGCTCCGTGCCCTCATCGACATCGCCTCGACCCTGCCGAACCCAGAAGCCTGCCAGAGCCTCGCCGCCATGGGGCGGCGCATCGTTACCGGGAGTGCAGAGGTTTTGAACGACTCGGAGATCGTCGAAATGCGCATTCGCCTTGCTGCTCTGGAGAAATACGCGACCTGGTCGTGAGTCGTACTCATCCACAGCTTCCAACGAAAGGAAAACTCGTGAACACCCTTACGACAGTCAAGCGTCTCCTCGGTCTGATCGGCATTCTTGCGCTGCTTCCCTGCGCGCTGATCAGCTCAGGGCAGCACAAGCCGGTGCGCCCGCAATCTTCTGCCCCACATAAACTTGTCGGCTCATGGCAAGCGAAGGGCACGAAGCAGACGCTCGTGTTTTTGCCAGGTGGCATCGGCAAGAATCCGGACGGCAGCCGGTTCTCGTGGCGATTGGAAGGCGACTACATGGTGGCTCAGGCCTTGGGTAAGGAGAGGAAGCCGAAAGGAGAAGTATTCAAAGCTCCGATCGTTTTCACGCAAGATGGCAAGGAGTACTCTCAGATCCTGGAGAGCGGCAACCGAAGAACGTCGTTCTCTCGGCTCCTCGCCACTGGTCAGATAGACAGGTATCGCAGTAAACTGGGCGGTGCCTATCGCCCGGATAAGTTTGGCCCCAAGAAGCCGGACGATGACGAGGAGGGCGGCGGGAGCGTCGCTCCGGGGAGACCATCGGACAAGTCGACGCCAGGTTCGAAGACGCCACCGGAAACCGAGACGCCTTCGATGCTTCCCTCCATCGCCGTTAACAAGGCAGGAGTCGTCGGCGTCTGCTGGTACGATACGCGGGACGTTCCTCTGGATTAGGCAGGATGGGATCTGCGGTTTCGCGCCTCACTCGATGGCGGAGATAGCTGGCTGCCCAGTGTGCGCGTGAACAGCGTGATGACGCTAAACTTGAAACCACGCCGTAAGCGCCTCCACCCGGAGACACGGTTCAATAATATCTCTGCCGGACATACGGCGGGGCTTGCGGCGGATGCAAAAGGCGTCTTTCATCCTTTATGGATCGACAATCGAACGGGTACACTTCAGGTCTGGACGACATCCGTGACGGTCGCCACCAAACCGTGAGCGAATTTTCTGCCTGAAAAAATCGCAGTCACTCAGGGATACTCGGCTCCTCTTTCTGAATTCGGGATAGAATCCTGCGTTTCTGATGCATACTACTAAGGAGATCAATTAAATCAGGAATAACATTTCTGTCTGGGAGTACCCTTGTGAAACTGAAATACGACGGTTTGTCCGCCGTCACGCTGATGGGATTGAGTCTGATTGCTAGAACGGTTTCTGTGAAGGCGCAGGAGACGAGGGCCTCTGCCAGGGCCTTGCCTGCCGCACCTCCTGCTGCCGAAAAGAAAAATCCGGCGTCCGATGATAAGCCGAAGATCGCCTTCTACGGCCTCTATCGGTTCCGAATCGAGGACTGGAACTGGTTTCCCACCTCGAAGGCAAACGGGGCCTATACGTTTGAGACCTCGGTCTTGAAACTGGGAGTTACGAGCTCTACGCGCCTCAACGACTTCACGCTGGAGTTCGAACAGCCAACGCTTCTCAACCTTCCTCACGACGCCTCCGGATCCGGCGCGCTCGGCAGCCTGGGCTATGGGGCGAACTACTATGCCGCCAATCATAATCAGGGCGGCGACCTTTTTATCAAACAGGCGTTCGTTCGCTACAAGCGCCTTGCAAACAATCCGGATGCCACTGTGCAGATTGGACGCTTTACCTTCTCGGACGGTTCGGAGACGACGCCCTCCGATCCCACCGTCGCCTACCTGAAACAGACCCGCGTCAACGACCGCCTGATCTCCGAGGCGTTCACCTCGAACCTGGGCCGCAGTTTCGATGGCATCCGAGTCTCCGACGAGGCGCGTCTGCACAACGTCACCGCCTTCGTCGCCAGCCCTACGCGCGGCGCTTACCAACTCAACGGTTGGGACAACCTCGACGACATCCAGTTGGGCTATCTCGCCGCAACTTTCAAGCAGACCGGCAAGCGCGACTCCGCTGAGGGACGTGTCTTCGGCATCTACTACGGCGACGAACGCGAGAAAACGGTCAAAGTGGACAACCGACCGACCGCAGCCCGCACCGCCGATACGCGAGGCACCCACCTGGGCGTCTTCGGCGGCAACTACGTCCGGTCGTTCGCGCTGGGCTCCGGGCGCCTCGACGGCGTCCTCTGGGGCGCGGGCGAGATCGGAGAGTGGGGCCATCTGACCCAGGCCGCCTACGCCTACGACACGGAACTCGGCTATCAGTTTACGCATACCGCCTGGAAACCCTGGCTGCGCCTCGGTTACTCCTTTTACAGCGGGGATGGTTCCGTCAAAGACGGCGTCCACGGCACCTATATTCCCGTCCTGACGACTGCCCAGAAATACGCCCCGTTTCCTTTCTATACCCAGGCGAACCTGAAAGACTTTTTCGGGCAGGTAATCGTGCGCCCGAACGCGAAGTTGAGCCTGCGGGCCGAAATCCACGGTCTCAAACTCGCCAATGCCCAGGACCTCTGGTACACCGGCAGCGGCGCCTACGAGAACCAGAACTTCGGCTATTCCGGCCGACCGAACGGCGGGCATGTCAACCTGGGAATGCTCTACGACCTCGGCGCGGACTATAGCGTCTCCCGTACTTTTACCATCAGCCTCTTCCTGGGCTATGCCCACGGCGGCGATGTCCAGGCCGCGACCTTTACCGGCAAAGACGCTGACTACTCCTACCTACAGTTCCTGAGCAAATTCTGAGCTACCTACGGAGAATGGCCTTTGCAGGCAGCCTTTCTCCGTTTCGGCCAACGATTGGCAGCGTCCTTGGCGCTTGACCGGGTTGCCTAACCCCCCGTCCCCTTCCCTAATTTGTTATCAGGTTAGAGCGCAGACAACAGCAATGAAATAATGAAATAAGGAGAGATGCTGATGCGAAGTTGCAATCCTTCGAACTCAATGGCAGTTATTGTAGTGGCCCTGATGGTCATCGCCTTGCCTTCTCTGGGAGCGGGTAAGAGGTTGGAGTATTATGTCGCGACGAACGGAAATGATAGATGGTCCGGACGTCTGGCTGCGCCGAATGCTGCGGGCACGGATGGACCGTTCGCTACATTGGAGCATGCCCGTGATGCTGCCCGAACAGTACGGCAAGGCGCGCAATCGAAGGATTCAAGTGTGACAGTCAACCTGCGCGGCGGAATCTATCCTATCGTGCGTACGTTTGCGCTGGAAAGTCAGGATGGCGGTGCGTCGGCCGCTGCGCCGACGCTCTATCGTGCCTATCGGAACGAAGAGGTGCGCCTGGTAGGCGGGCAGGCGGTCAAGGGCTGGCAGCCTGTGCGAGATGAGGCGGTCTTGAGGCGTCTGGACCCCATTGCTCAGGGCCATGTAGTACAGAGCGATCTGCACGCGCAGGGTGTCTTGGAGTATGGGCATCTGACCCCGCGCGGTTTCGGACGGCCTACGACGCCAGCGGCGCTCGAACTCTTCTTTCAGGACCGCCCGATGACGCTTGCCCGCTGGCCCAACGGCGACGACTGGGCTACGATCAAAAGCGCTCCCAAAGGCGTAGATGGAGGCGTCTTTACGGTAGACAGCGATCGTATTGCACGCTGGATGCAGGCCGACGATGCGTGGGTCCATGGCTACTGGAACTACGATTGGGCCGATACCTATGAGAAGGTCGCCGCTCTCGATCCTGCCACCCATGCGATCACCACGCAGCCCCCTCACGGCGCCTACGGTTATGCGGCTGGCCGCCGCTTCTACGCCCTCAATCTCCTTGAAGAGCTGGACACGCCCGGCGAATACTACCTGGACCGCAAGGCCGGCATCCTCTATTTCTGGCCCCCTGCAGACGTGCAAAAGGGCCAAACCGTCGTCTCCCTGCTGGAAACTCCGCTGATCACCCTCAAGAACGCGTCCCATATCGCGCTGAAGGGTCTAACCCTGGAAGACACGCGCGGATCGGGGCTTGAGATGGTCGACTGCCAGGAGTGCCTCGTCGCAGGCTGCACGATCCGCAATCTCGGCACCAATGGAATCGACATCTCGGGCGGCGCCCGCTGCGGCGTGCAGTCGTGCGATCTGTCGGAGTTGGGAGACAGCGGCGTCCACATCGGCGGCGGCGACCGCAAAACGCTCACCCTTGGCGGGCACTATGTCGTCAACTGCGAAATCCACCACCAGTCGCGTTGGGACCGGACCTATCGGCCTGCCATCGGTATCGACGGCGTCGGCAACCGGGCCTCCCATAACGTTATCCATGACGGCCCGCACAACGCGATTCTGATGAGCGGCAACGATCATATCGTCGAGTACAACGATATCTCCCGCGTTTGTACGCAGACCGGCGACGCCGGGGCCGTCTATATGGGCCGCGATCTGGTGCAGCGTGGGACCATCATCCGCTATAATCATTTCCATGACATCGGCCCTACCATCAAGGCGAACCAAGAGGGGCGCTACGACGAGGTGATGGCGGTCTATCTCGACGACTGCTACTGCGGAGTCACGATCCTGGGCAATCTCTTTGAACGGGCCGGTCGCTCGATCATGGTCGGCGGTGGCCGCGACAACACCATCGAAAACAACATCTTCGTGGACTGCAACCCCGCGATCCACATCGATCAACGCGGCAAAGGCTGGGCCGCTAAATACTTCGCTCTGGGCGGAGAATGGCATATCCTCGAACATGCGCAGGAGGTTCCCTACAATCAGCCGCCCTACAGCACACGCTATCCGCATCTCGCTGAACTCCTGACCGACGATCCCGCTGCCGCCAAATACAACCGCATCCTGCGCAATATCCGCTTCGGCTCCGGCAAATGGATCGACTGGCTCGACGGCCTGAGCGAAAAGACCGTCGAAACCCACGACAACTGGACCGAAGGCGATCCCGGTTTCCTGGCTGCGGCAAACCACGACTATCGCCTCCGCCCCAACGCACCTGCCCTCAAAACCGGCTTCCAGCCCCTTCCTCTCTCTAAAATCGGCCTCCAGCAGGATGCGTATCGCCTAAAAATGTCCAAGTAACCGCGCATGGGCCGTCGGGGAGAAGGGGAGACAAAGATCGGTAGCAAAGCGATGCCCCCGGATGATATACGTCCGAGGGCTTCGATTTCGGGGAGGTTGTAGGGCCTTCGGACAGAATTGCGGAGGTGCCTACTTCGTCAGGTCTTTCACGATGGCGTCCAGATACCCCTTGAACCAGCCCACCTTTTCCGTGGCCTCCGGAGGATGGGCCTGGAGCGCCTGGAGGGCTGGCACCAGATCTTTCTCTTTGCGGTCGCGGATCGCGTCGACGGCGCTCCGAATGGTATCGAAATCGGTGTCCAGCAAAGCAGTGCGCAGGGCTTCTCGGGTGCGGGGTTCGGAGGCGTCCACTTTACCCATAGCGTTCAGCGCGGCATGGCGCACCTCGGGATCGTTCTTGGGATCCGCTGCCTTCAGGATCAGGGTGATGCTCTCATCGGTGTGCGTGCTGGCAAGCGCACTGTAGGCAGCGGTGCGGATCCGTTCATGGAGGGAGGGCATGTCCGCCGCTTTTGTGAGAATGCCCAGATTGCCCTTCGCGTCCCAGGCTGCCAGGGCGCCGATCGCGGCGGTGACCACGGCATAGCCCTCCTGGTCGTTGACCAGTGCAGTAAGCGTGGCGGTGTCCTCCGGGGTTTTGGGCAGCAGAGCTAGGGCACGAACCGCCTGCTCACGCCGGTCGAAGGAGGCATGCTTCAACTGCCCACGGAAGAAGGGGCGTAGCGTCTCCTGCTTCAGGTCGCCCAGGCCCTTCAGATTGAAGGTAGGAAACAGGCCCGTATCCGCGCGGACTGCCTCGACGACTGTCTGGACTACGGCCTCGGAAGGAGTCCCGGCCACCATGCGGGACATGGCCTCGGCTCGGTCAATAGGACTGGGGGCAGTTTTCAGAATCGCAGGCAACTCCGTATCGGCCCAGTGCCTTGTGGGAATTTCGCGCAGAAAGTCGTGGTCAGGATCGAACAGCACCGCATCGGGTTTCGTGGCGGCATCGAGTTTGAAAACCTCTTCCGCTTGATGGAGCGACACCGAGACGCGCGTCAGTTTGCCTCCGACAATGAGGCCCGCCGTCGCGCGCAGGGCGTAGATCGGCGTGCCATCTTTCGTATCTTGAGTCTGCTTCACGGTGAGCAGAACCTTCTTTGTCGCTTCGTCCCAGGTCCAGGTAGTGTCGAGCACAGGATGGCCCGGCTTGAAGATCCACTGCGCAAAGAACGGTTCCAGATCTACGCCCGTAGCATCGGTCATGGAGCGGCAGAGGTCGTAGCTATCGACGGGAGTATGCTGGTGCGCGGTCAGATAGGCGTGAATTCCGGCGAAGAACATTTTGTCGCCGAGCATCCGGCGCAGGGTGTGCAGAACCACGCCGCCTTTCGGATACGTGTGGCTGTCGAACATCGCATTGGCGTCCGGGTAGAGGTCGGTCGCGATGGGGCGTCTGTACCGTCGGCTCTCGCCGAAGTACTCCTGCATGTCCTGCTCGATCTCCTGCGCGTAGGCGGTCGCGCCCCGACTGTGTTCCAGATAGAGCGCCTCGAAGAAGGTCGCAAAGCTTTCGTTGAGCCAGATATGGCCCCAGTCTTTGCAGGTGACCAGATCCCCGAACCACTGGTGCGCCAGTTCGTGCGAGTTCAGCGAAGCCATGCGGTGGAAGCCTTCGCGCGGGTCCGTCAGATCCCCTTCCGGCAGGGTCGTCGCGCTGACGTTCTCCATGCCGCCGCCGAAATCGTACATCGCATTCTCGGCATATTTAGGCCAGGCGAACTTGACTCCGGTAGTGTCGGAGAAGAAGGAGAGCATGTCCGGCGTATCACCGAATGACGATTCCAGCAGTTTGCCTTTGCCCTTAGGCGCGACAAACATCAAAGGCACTCCGCGCCAGGTGGTCGTCTTGATATCGAACGGTCCGGCAACCAGAGAGAGCAGATAGGTCGCATGCGGCTGAGTCATCTGCCAGTGAAAGGTGCGGGTCTTGCCGCCGGGGTTGAGGAGATTGGAGCGCAGAACGCCGTTGCCTATCACGGTCCAGGCGGCGGGCACGGTGACGGTCGTCTCGCTCGTCGTCAGGTGGTTGGGATAGTCCCAGGTCGGCACCCACTCCCGGTTCAGTTCCGGCTCGCCCTGCGTCCAGAAACCGACGCGATCCGGTTGATGGGGGCCGGGCTCGATCCAGTGCAGCCCGCTGTCGGCCATGATGCCGCCGTGCTCCTGCTTGACTCCTCCTGTGTAGCGAATCGCAACCTCTGCCATTTCGCTCCGCGCCAGCGGCTTCGGAGCAGCAACCAGGAGTCTGTCCTCGACACGCGTAAAGGTCGCTTTCGCTCCGGCGACTGTACAGGACTGTACGACCAGGTTCTTGCCACAGTGAAAAGTAAGGATATTCACCCCATCGTGCAGCGCGGCGACCCGATTGACGACGACGCCTGAGAAGGTGCGATGCGGATAGTCCACCGTAAAGTTCAGCGCCAGGTGTACCAGGTCGTAGTCCCGATCCGGCGCGTAGTGGAGGGTCGCATTCGGCGGGGAAAAGGGGCTGGGAGGGGCTTGAGCGAAAGCGAGGGTCGAGCCCAGCAGAAACAGAGCGGAGGCAGCGAACAGCGAGGGAAAGCGCAAAGGAGTCTCCTTACGGAAAATAGGACACCGAGCGAAGCCGTCTGCGCCGACGTCTCCAAAAGATTGCGAACGTCCGTGCGGTCGCGATCTCTGGACAAGATTGTAGCCAAAACCACACGCCCCTGTCAAGGCGCATTCGGTTGCTTTCCGATGGCTCAGAGACGTATAATCAGGGAGACCGAAAGAGGGTGGGGTTTGCGGGAGACAATCGTTCTCCAGGCGACGGATGGGAAAAGACGATGGCTGTCGGAACAGAGAGCGCAGGGAATGAGTTCACGCCTCAGGCAAAGCACAACACGGCCCCAATGCGCGTAGAATGGCTGGGACGCATGGAGTACAGAGAGGCCTGGGACCTGCAGCGCGCACGGGCAGCGCAACGGCTCGTAGGCGAGATCCCGGACACTCTGCTCCTGCTCGAACATCCGCCGACCCTGACGCTCGGGCGTGCTGCAGATCGCGGCCATATCGTTGCGACGGCGGAGAGACTGGAACAGGAAGGCGTCGCCATCGTCGAGAGTGATCGGGGAGGGGATGTCACCTACCACGGGCCGGGGCAGTTGGTCGGCTATCCGATTTTCAATCTTCGGGAGGCGCCGCACCAGCCCGATCTGCACCGCTATGTGCGCAACATCGAAGAGACCATGATCCGCACGGTGGCAGCGTTCGGCATCAAGGCAGGGCACTTCCCCGGCTATCCCGGCGTTTGGACGGGCCTCGACACACCGCACCCAACCAAGATCGCTGCGCTTGGCATTCGCCTCAGCCGCTGGATCACCCACCACGGCTTTGCGCTCAATGTGCAAACCGACCTGTCGCATTTCGATCTTATCGTGCCCTGTGGCATCCACGACTACGGCGTCACCTCCCTTACCCGCCTTCTCGACCACACCGTCACGCTGCCCGAAGTTCTGCCCGTTGTGATCCAGGCTTTCACGGAGGTATTCGCCCTGACCGTGGAGAATCCGCAAGCACTACATAATCTTCTTCCCAAAGCGGAATAGGGCGGAACAAGGAGTCACGCGTTGATAGATCTAGCCTTTCTAAAAGCGTTTACCGAGGTCCCTTCGATCGGGACCGCCTGCCTGCCTGCGATGAATATGCTGGTGGAGCGATTCGGCAGCGGCTACGACCGAACGTTCGTCTCCGACGGATTCTGTCTGTTTCAGAAGGCAGGAGCCGGACCGAAGGCGTTGAAGGTCGTCTTTGTCGCGCATGTCGATGAGGTCGGCGGATGCGTCTATGGCCCTTATGGCGACCTCGGATTCCTGACGCGGGCCTGGGGCAACACCCCGGAACTGTTCGCCGGTTTCGATCTGCAAGCCTTCGACTATCTGTCGGATACCGGGGCAGACGCCCATCCTGTGCGGGGCGAGGTGGAGGAGGTCAATGGCGAGGATCGGATGCTGCTGTTCGGCGAGGGCATTCGCCCCTACCGCACTGGCTGGACCTTCCAGCAGGAGACTACGTTCGACGGCGACATCATCGACGGCAAAGCGCTCGATCCACGCGTTACGGCCTATGCCGTGATTGAAGCGGTCATGGCGCTGAACACGCCGGAGATCGGAGCCCTGTTCGTGATGGCGGAGGAGTGCGCGATGGATGTGGCGCGCAAAGCCGTCACCTTCCTGCAGGAGCGTGCCCCCAACCTGCAACTGATCGCCAACGCCGATGTGCCCGGCATCCAGAATATCGGCGAAGGCCGTCTGGAACTGCCTGCGATCCGTATCTTCGAGGGCCGCAACTTCATCGACCCGATGTTCGGTATTCGCGTCGCGGAGGTGATGGAGCAACAGGGCGTCGAGTTCCACCTGTCGGCAGCCCGCAGCGGCAGCCAGACCCTCCTCTTCTCGCCCCTCGCCCCTACGCTCTCCATCGCCCTACCCAGCAAAGGCGTTCACCTACCGCGCGTCCTGATGAGCCTCAAGGGGACAGAACGCTGCATCGCCCTGCTCCATTCTATCGGCGCCAGCGCCCTCGACGGCAAACTGACCTTCGCGCCTCTCGGGAATAGGTAATTCAGTGCTGAATCATTCTCTCAGCACAAGCGTGAATCGCACCAATCCAGACCGTTGGAAAACGGACATCGCTCTTTCGGTGGACAGGTACAATCGGTGGTTCATGGAGTTCGCCCCAACCGCCTATCGGGAGACCCGCATTAAGGTTACGCGAGACGTGGAGGCGACCCTCCATACCACTGCCAACCTTACGGACGTTAGCGTTGCTTTGCTCAAAGCCAATCCCGGCGTTCTTCCGACATTGCGCATGTCGACCTGTCCACCGATTGCTGTTGACCGCCTGGTCGGGCTGGCTGGGGTGTCGAAAAATCTTGTCAGCGCGATGGAAGCAGGCAAAATTCCCTCTCGAATGGTGGCCGCGTCTCTGGAAGGCGACCTGGAACGAATCGGAACGATCATCGAAAAGATGGCTGATCCAGATATTTTCGTCTGGCTCAAACGCACTGACCTGTCGCCAACGGAAGCCGAAGTGCATCGTGCTGCGACCATTGTTGCCGACCGTCTCTGCGGAGCCGTCGCGAACCCGATTATTCGCAATGCCCAGGAGAAGCGCCAACTTGCGGCTATTGCGGCATGGCTCGAAGTTCGCGGCTATAAACGCACCGAAGATGGGACGCGCTTCGATGCGATGCCGCCCGGTACGTTTTCCTTCCACACAAACGTGCCTGTCAAGTTGGAAGGCGGACTGATAACGATTAACATCCCGGTTGACGTTGTTGTCATGCCTTTCACTTCTGTTCCAGGAGAGATGCCACTGTTGATCGAGGCGAAATCTGCCGGCGACTTCACGAACGTCAATAAACGGCGTAAAGAGGAAGCCGCAAAAATGGCCCAACTACGGAACAGTTATGGTCTGGGGGTGCGCTTCATTCTGTTTCTCTGCGGCTATTTCGACACGGGGTATCTGGGATACGAAGCCGCTGAGGGGATCGACTGGGTTTGGGAACATCGCATTGATGAACTTGCAATGTTGGGAATCTAAGCCATGAATGCACTCTCACTCGCTGAAGAAGAACGTCTGGAACTCCAAACAAATTGCGATGCTGCCAAGACACAATTGGAGCGTAACCGCCTGGGACAATTTGCAACTCCGTCCTTGCTTGCGTCGGACATTCTGGACCATGCACGGCGTCTACTCCCTAAAAACATTCCGGTGCGTTTTCTCGACCCTGGCATTGGAACAGGATCCTTCTATGCGGCATTGCTGCGTGCGTTTCCCGCACAGAATATTGTTGCTGCGACAGGCTATGAGATCGATCCGCACTATGGTCAACCGGCCCGCGCCCTGTGGCAAGGCTATCCCCTGGAAATCCGTCTCGATGACTTTACCAGGGCATTGCCCTCCTCACCAGCGGAACAATACAATCTCATCGTCTGTAATCCGCCCTATGTACGGCATCATCACATGGAGGCTGCGGAGAAAGTTCGCTTGCAGGATGCGACTGCGGCCGCTTGCGGAGTACGCATAGGCGGTCTAGCGGGTCTCTATTGTCACTTTATGGGGTTGGCGCACGCCTGGCTCGCAGAGGATGGCATCGCGGCCTGGCTGGTTCCAAGCGAGTTTATGGATGTGAACTACGGTGGGGCGCTCAAAAAGTATCTACTCAATCAGGTCGAACTGCTGCGTATTCATCGTTTCGATCCGAACGATTTGCAGTTTGCAGACGCATTAGTCTCTTCTGCGGTCATCTGGTTTCGCAAGCGCCGTCCGAGCATCGGGCACACCGTGGAGTTTACCTACGGAGGAACGCACCTCTGCCCAACGCATACCCGCTTCGTCTCTGCGTCTGCGTTGTATTCAGAAGCCAAATGGACGCGTTTCCCTGTTGGGGATGTCCGGGCAGTAAACAACGGTTTACGCCTGGACGACTTCTTCAAGATTCAACGTGGACTTGCGACCGGTGACAATCAGTTTTTCATTATGACCGGAGATCAGATTGAGGCTCGTAAACTGCCCCGTGAGTTCTTCAAGCCCATTCTGCCCAGTCCGCGTTACGTGCCTATGGACGAGATTGAATCAGAACCGGATGGCACGCCCAAACTAGAGCGGCAACTGTTCATGCTGGACTGCCGACTGCCGGAAGATGAGATCAAGACTCGTTCTCCACATCTGTGGGCGTATTTGGAGACCGGCAAGCCTTCTGTCTCAGAACGTTACCTCTGCCACTCCCGTTCTCCGTGGTACTCCCAGGAGAAACGCCCGCCTGCCCCCATTCTCTGCACTTACATGGGACGCGATTTAAAGCGTGGGCGACCTATTCGGTTTATATTAAACCGTTCTCAAGCGACGGCCGCGAATGTCTATCTCATGCTCTACCCTAAGCCTATCCTTGTACGCGCCTTTGAACGTGACCCGGAAATCGCCCGAGAAGTATGGGCCTATCTCAATAGCATCGACATGCCTTCTCTGCTGGGAGAAGGGAGAGTTTACGGAGGCGGACTGTACAAAATGGAGCCCAAGGAGCTTTCCAATGTGCCTGCCGACGCGATTGCGGCCCTCTTGCCCGAGGAATCATGTCAACCGCGCAGAGCTATCCAAGAAACTTTGTGGCCGCTGGACGAGATCCGAGAGCGGCGTTCCTCGCAATATCCTGAGTCTGAGCACCTAATTTGAGATTCGTTAGGAGGAGTTTATGCACCCCAATCTTTCTCGTCTCCCCAGAGTTTTATCGAGGCTGGTCGCTGTGGCAGCTATCGCCTTCCTAGTACTGCCGACTTTGGCTTCCGCGCAGATAGCCGAGCCAGTGCGCGTCAAAGGGGGCCAGTTGTCCGGTGTGGCTGGCTCCGACCCTTCCGTGCGGGTATTCAAAGGGATTCCGTTTGCTGCGCCGCCGGTCGGGGATCTGCGCTGGAGGGAGCCGCAGCCTGTCAAAGAGTGGCAGGGGGTGCGCAAGGCCGATCATTTTGGGGCGCGCCCGATGCAGCCGCCGATCTACGGCGACATGGTCTGGCGCTCGGAGGGGATCAGCGAGGACTGTCTCTACCTGAATGTGTGGACGCCCGCCAGATCGAATACGGCCCGCTTGCCGGTGCTGGTCTATTTCTATGGCGGTGGCTTCGTGGCGGGAGACAGTTCGGAACCACGCTACGATGGCGAGAGCATGGCGCACCGGGGAATCGTCGCCATCACCGTCAACTACCGATTGGGAATCTTTGGCTTCTTCGCCCATCCCGAACTGACGCAGGAGTCGCCGTATCATGCCTCCGGAAACTATGGCCTGCTGGACCAGAATGCGGCCTTGCAGTGGGTGCGCCAGAATGTGGCTGCTTTTGGCGGAGATCCGAAGCGGGTCACGATCGCAGGGGAATCGGCGGGCTCCTTCTCGGTGAGCGCGCAGATAGCCTCGCCTCTCTCCAAGAACCTGATCGCTGGGGCTATCGGCGAGAGCGGCGCGATGCTGGGGCCGACGCTCGCCGCGCAGCCACGCGATCAGGTGGAGAAGAACGGGGTCGTCTTCGCAACGGAGCTTGGGGCCACTTCCCTGGCAGCCTTACGAGCGCTGCCCGCCGAGAAGATCCTGGAAGCCACCAAATCCAATCCCTTCCGTTTCAGCCTCACCATCGACGGCTATTTCCTGCCAAAATCTCCTCTGGAGATCTACACGGCAGGGGAACAGGCGCATGTGCCGCTGCTGGCAGGCTGGAACGCCGAAGAGTCGGGGGCAGGCGGCGTTCTGGGGCGAGAGCCCGCGACCGTAGAAGGGTTCACCCATGCCATGCATGCGCTCTATGGCCCGCGTGCCGATGACGCCCTGAAAGCCTACAGCGCGGCTACCGATGCCGACGTCAAGGCGGTTGCCACCGCGCTGGCCAGCGACCGTTTCATCGGCTACGGCACCTGGAAATGGCTCGAACTGCACGGCAAAACGAGCGGCAAGCCGGTCTATCGCTATCTCTACTCTCACCCACGCCCTAAAGAAGGCGGCGCTTCCCACTCCGCAGAGATCGAGTATGCGCTCGGCAATCTGCCCCTGAACGCGCGCTATTCCTGGACCGAAGACGACCGCAAAGTCTCCGCGACGATGCAGGCTTACTTCGCCGCATTCATCAAAAACGGCTCTCCCTTCGTTCCAGCCCTCCCAGACTGGCCCGCCGCCAACCAGGGATCGGGAGCACAGGTGATGCACCTCGACATCACCTCCTCGGCTTCGTCTGAGAACGACCGGGCGCACTATCTCTTCCTCGACAAGGTCTACACCCCTATTCGGTAATGACAACAAAAAAGAGCACAGAAGGGCATGGCGACCTTCTGTGCTCTTTTCCTGCAAGAGAAGCTGTGCTCTAGCGAACGAGGCGCAGAGGTTGATTGCGCTTGGTGCGCCATCGGATACCCCGTTTCGCGCCGAATACTGCCACCGCTATGTTGATTATGGCGCTGATCAGGAGCGACACACCGATCGAAAGGATCGCAGTCGATACGATGATGCCCGGTTGTCTCATTACGGTGACAAAGGTGATGGCTCCTCCCAAGAGGTGGGTAATGACTGTCCCCTTAATGGCATGACGTGGCGTGACAACTCCCGTCAGCCAGCCGACGCAAAGCGTGGACATCAAACTGGTTGCGATCCATGCCGTGATCCAGAGAGGCGTCGAATGCCCGGTAAACGGAACTGCGAAGTTCAGGAGAGGGTATAAAAGATGGTTGAGGAGCGTTCCCCCTACGTAACTGAACGCGATGGCACCCGCCAACATCCGGAGTTTCGGCTTACCTTCGGACTGATGCACATACGTCAGATCCTTACCCAACGTCTGCGCACGGCCGAACTGGGCCAGCGTCTGGGCGACCGCTTCTTCTTCCGTGTTGCAGAGCTCTCTATTTGCCTCCAACAGCGACTCCAGGTGCAGACGGATCTCGGCGAGTTCCTGCTGTCGCTCGTCGGGGGGCAGGAAATGCAGGTTTTGTTCGACGGTCTGCAGATACGGTTCAAGCGGACTGTGCATCGGTTTTCCTCCCCAGAATAGCGCTCATGGTCCGGGAGTACTGCTCCCACTCCTGCTGTTTTGCTTTGAGCTGTAAAAGACCGTCGGCGGTAATGTGATACACCTTGCGGGCAGGGCCACTGGGCTGGACTTCCCACTCCCCGGCGATCATTCCCCCTTGCTCCAGAACCCGTAAGGCGGGATAGAGCGAGCCTTCCTTCATCTGCAACGCCTGTGCACTCTGTTGCTCGATACGTCGGGCGATGCCATAGCCATGACATCGGCTCTCCGCCAGGACCGCCAGGATCAATGCCGGTAGATCGCCTTTAGAAATATCTCTTCGCATAGTGATTCCTTCCTATGTTCAAACACAGTATACATAGAAATAAGAGGTATGTCAAGTTGACTGCACAATTCGGGCCATAGACGATCTCGGTGGATGCCGCCGTTTTGTGCGGTCTTTCGCGGAGAGAGGAGAAGAACAGGAATACGATGTAAGAACAATCGCATACGCGCGAAGTAGGGCTCAGTTGTGTCCCTCGGGAGGGGTTGTGGGAAACGGCTTGCGCCAGCGCGGAAACTCTTTGATGGTCCGGAAGCCGACATTCTCGTATAGCCGCCAGGCTTCGGTGGGATTTTCGAGCCAGGTGTTGATCCGAATGACATCTACACTGCGTGCGAGAAGTTCGGCCAGTGCGGCGGAGAGCAGCGCCTTTGCTACACCCTTGCGGCGATGCCAGTGCGAGACGGAGACCTCGTACACGTCCGCAATGTTGTTCTGGATACGGCAGAGCACGACGCCTGCGATTCGGGTCGGCTCCCATGCGACGAACCAGAGGGAAGGATCGGCGGAGGCACTGTGGAAATAGCGTCGGTAGTTGTCCTCGGTCGCGACTTGCCTTCCCCAGTGGTCGGAACCGTAAACGTAGTAAGCGTCTCCAATGCACTGCCAGATTGCTCCGTAGTGTTCCGCGAGAACGGGGCGGAGGGTCAAATCCGGCGGAAGTGGGGAGACGCAGAGCGGCTGGTTAGGAGTGAAACGCATCTCTATCGCTGTGTAGACAGTAGAGTAGTCTGTCGCGCGCAGCAACCGTTGCGCGGCCCCTTCAGTGCTGCTTGCGTTTGCGGCAAACTCCGCGTTGCCTAGGGTTCCGTCCTGCCTGCTCTTCTCAAGGCAGCGCGCCTCCAAGCGAGAAAGCAACTTCCTCCCGATCCCCTGACCACGTGCGGAAGGCTTGATCCAGCCGAGATGCAGATAGACCTGCCGCGTGTTCTGTTCTGCCCACGACGACAGCACATTCCCATACCCAACGACCTCGGAACCGGACTGAACCACGATCCAGTCGTTGGGATCAGTATTTGTGAGTTGCTTACGGTAACTATCGAGAGTGGGAAGATATTCGAAGCAGAGCCCATCCATCAACTGGTCTGCTTCTCGACACGCATCGTGGACCGCGACTAGTGCGTGAGCGTCTTCGGAACTGGCGGCGCGGAAATGTAGGGATTGCACGTTTTCTCCTTATCGGTGAGAGGAATACCTCCGCTCTCCTTATCGCCGGCTCGGTCCCAAATGTTCAATAGGATCGCCTATATGATGACAAAGACACTCATAATGAAACGATTGACGGTATGCTAGGGGCCGGAGGGGGACGAAGCGACCTTGAACAGCGGCGCTATCTCGCGTAGTTCCGGAGCGGTGCGAAAATGCCCGACCCACATCAGCACCGTTCTGCCATGAATGTCTTTGAGCGTGAGATCAGGGTGGAGTGCCAGCAGCAGCCGTACAATATCCGGGCGAAGGTGTGTTACTGCGGCGTATATCGGAGTTTGCCCCAGGCTATCCTGATCGTTGAGCTTGGCTCCATGGTCCAGCAGATCGGTGATCTCGGTTGGGCTGCAACCCTTCGTCGAACATGCCCAGATCAGGGGAACGCTCAGCAGTTTCATCTTTCCGATGCGGGCTGGCTGCACGTCCGCGCCGCGCGCCAGCAACAGGTGAATGGTCTGGTTTTTGCCGCCGAGTATGGCGAGATTAAGCGGGTTCCAGCCCACGGCATTCCGGGCATTGATCTTAGCGCCATGGTCCAATAGTGCGGTGACAAGGGGAAGATTCTCCGACTGGTAGGCGAGCCAGCCGCGAGCGTCGGCTTTGCCGCTGCGATCCAGCAGTAGAATCAGCGGGGTCGAAGCATTGGCTGCGGCAGGCTGACCGCGCAGACGATTCAACATCAGGCTCCAGACAGATACAGTGCTGTGCAACTCAACGGCGGCATTGGCATCTGCTCCCCGGTTCAACAAGGCGATCGCAGCCTGGGTATCGTTGCGTTTGATCGCCGCGATCAGATCCTGATCTAAGCGAGACTGCCTCCCTACGATGAGCCAGGGAATGCAAAGCATCGCCACCAGGAACCCCAATGTGATCAACAGACCAAACTTGCGCAGTACTCGCCTCAAAGTCTCCTCCGCTCCTTCATTGGTAATGTCCATTCGTAGAGACCATTTGACTACTAGCCCTCGTTACGTTTCCAGAACGTCAGAGTTTATTCCTGCTGAAGCTGAATTGCAGAAAGCCATTTACGTTGAAGAGGGTTTCCCTCCTCTTCTCTGTGCCTCCGTGGCTCAAGCGCAGCGGGTGGTAGAATCCTTGTTTTGCGCGTCCAAGAGAGAGGAATGCGGAGGGAGGGTGGGGAACATGGGTGCGAAAGGAGCAAGACGAAATTTATGAGTACCCTGACGCAATCTCCCGCATGGAAGGCGCTGGCGGAGCACTATCAGACGGCATCTCAACTGGAGATGCGCGATCTGTTTGCCGCCGACCCGAACCGATTCGAGACCTTCTCTTTGCGCTTTAAAGATATACTGCTGGATTTTTCTAAGAACCGGATCACCGAGGAGACGTTGTCGCTCTTACGCGCTTTGGCGACGCAGGCAAATCTGAAGGGGTGGACGGAGAAGATGTTCACCGGCGAAAAGATCAACATCACCGAGGACCGGGCTGTCCTGCATATCGCTCTGCGCAACCGCGCCAATCGGCCTATTCTGGTGGATGGTCAGGATGTCATGCCCGAAGTCAACGCGGTGCTGGCGCACATGCGCGAGTTCAGCGAGCGGGTCCGCAACGGCGAATGGAAAGGCTATACCGGCAAACCGATCACCGACGTCGTGAACATCGGCATCGGTGGATCCGATCTTGGCCCGGTCATGGTGACGGAAGCCTTGAAATCCTATGGCAAGTCGGGTCTCAACGTGCATTTCGTCTCGAACGTAGACGGCACACATATCGCCGAGACCCTGAAAGTCGTCTCGCCAGAGACCACGCTGTTCCTGGTCGCCTCCAAGACCTTCACCACTCAGGAGACCCTGACCAACGCGCTTTCGGCCAAAGACTGGCTGCTAAAGTCTGCGCCGGACGAGACGGCGGTCGCGAAGCATTTTGTGGCTCTCTCGACGAACGCGAAAGAGGTCGCGAAGTTCGGCATCGATACCGCCAACATGTTTCCGTTCTGGGACTGGGTCGGCGGGCGCTACTCGCTCTGGTCCGCCATCGGCCTCTCCATCGCGCTCTTTATCGGCATGGACAATTTCGAAGAGCTGCTGACCGGCGCGTTCGAAATGGACGAACATTTCCGTACTGCGCCTCTCGAAGAGAACCTGCCTGTAACTCTCGCTCTCATCGGCCTCTGGTACAACAACTTTTTCGACGCGCAGACCGTCGCGATCCTGCCCTACGACCAGTATCTGCACCGCTTCGCTGCCTACTTCCAGCAGGGCGATATGGAGAGCAACGGCAAGGGCGTCGATCGCAACAGCGACCGCATCACCGACTACACCACCGGCCCCGTCATCTGGGGCGAACCCGGTACCAACGGCCAACATGCCTTCTACCAGTTGATCCATCAGGGCACCAAACTGATCCCCGCCGACTTCCTCGCGCCCATCACCAGCCACAATCCGCTTGGCGAGCACCATAAGATCCTGCTCTCCAACTTCTTCGCGCAGCCCGAAGCCCTCATGAAGGGCAAATCCGAGTCCGAAGTCCGCGCGGAGCTGACGAAGGCGGGCATGAGCGGCGAGGCGCTGGAGAAGCTAGTCCCGCACAAGGTCTTCACCGGCAACCGCCCGACCAACTCCCTCCTCTTCCAGGAGTTGACACCGCGCACGCTCGGCTCCCTCATCGCCCTCTACGAGCACAAGATCTTCACCCAGGGCATTCTCTGGAACATCAACTCCTTCGACCAGTGGGGCGTCGAACTCGGCAAACAGCTCGCCAAAGCCATCCTGCCCGAACTCCAAGACGCGGCGGAAGTCACTTCTCACGACTCCTCTACCAACGGCCTCATCAACTACTACAAAGCGCAACGCTGACGCTTCCACAAGCCGCAAACAACACAGAGAGGTTTTGCATCCCCCGCTGACGCTACAGGACATAGAGCGCGCAGCGGGAGATGCAACCTCTTCCTCAAGCACAACACCTCTATCCTCCCGCGCAAATGTGAAGCCGTCCGGCACTTCGCTTCGTCCTCTTGTATGAAGAAAGCGCTGTGGCAGCCAGATATTGTCTGTGCGTTTGAGAATGGCAGGAGATATGCTATGCAGGGATTACGTTTGACGGGTGTCTTCTCGCTTGTGATCGGACTTGTGGGGGTAGGCGGCATCGGCTTGGTACGAGTCACCACCCAAACTCCGACTCAGAAATCGCCTCGAGTACGATGTCGCCAAGAAGGGGCCGTTGCTGATCGTACTGGGAGCGGGGATGGGGCCACAGGACCTCTCGCAGTTGCCGCCAGAGCAACGGGAGGCGATTGCGGCGTGTCTGGATGGGCTATCCAATTTTCGAAATCGGGGGCAGAGGACTACAATTACTTTAGTTCCGTAGAGCCAGGCGCGGGCGAAGAGATCTTTACTCAGCCGACATTCCAACCGCCGCGCGGCGACCGGAAGCCGGACCCGGACAGCGTTGTCGTGTTCGGAGTGCCGATTATCTACAAGGTTCCCAGTCGTCTCAAATCTCACCGGATACGGCCCTACGCGCCCTGACGCCGTTGGCGCAGGTGCCAGGGCTCTCCGCCCTGACCCTCAAAGCCACTGCCGCACCGGGTTGGGCCGGGTACATGTCCGAAGGAACCATAAAGATTTGATACAGATGTATGGAACGCTCCGCAAACTCGCGCCCCAACTGCCACTCTACCTCGATGATCGGGCAAGCGCTTATGCCGACCCGAACACAAGCTGGTTTGGCCGCTGGGACGATCCCGCGCGCATAGTGGTCAACCCGGTCTACTTTAACGACAGCGTCGGGCGCGATGCAGCGTTCGCCGCCTCTTCCGAACCGCTGCTGCGCTGCCCGCCCTGGAACGGCAAACCGGAAGGACTGGCCCGGACCCTCGGCGAGGCGGCGGCAAAAGCGGTCAAAACGTGGCCCGGTATCGCGCTCGATCTCACTGGCTATTCTCCTGCCGACGCGCTCTATCAACTCAGCGGCCTTCCCGACTTCCCTGCCCACCCACGCTAAAGCAGGAAGCGAAGCGAGTGGTAGAATCTGCGTCCCTTCTTTCGGTGCAGAGAGGGTACAATCTGGGGACTAGATTGCCGGAGGGGGAGATTTTTATGATGGATCGGCGAGATTTTTTGCGGGCGGCGGCTGTCGGTCTGCCTCTGACGGCTCTGATGCACGAAGAGGGCGCGCAGGGGCAGACGCCCGCACAGGAGAGCCGACGTCTGCCGGGGATGATTATCCGGGAGAAAATGCCGGAAAACCTGGAGTTTCCGTTCTACACGCTGGACAAGCCCCTGACGCCGAACGACCGCTTCTATGTGCGCAGCCATTTTGCCGTGCCGACCCTGGACGCGACGACCTGGCGCCTGAAGGTCGAGGGGGCCGTCAAAACGCCGTTGGAACTCACCCTGGCCGATCTGATGCAGATGCCCTCTCGCACGGTCCCTGCAACGCTGGAGTGCGCTGGCAACGGGCGCGTCTTTCTGTCGCCTGCGACCAAAGGGGCACAGTGGGAACTTGGCGCAGTCAGCAATGCGGAGTGGACCGGCGTTTCTTTGGGGGCCGTGCTGCAAAAGGCGGGGGTGCTGCCCGGCGCAGTCGAGGTAGTTTTGGAAGGGGCGGATAGCGGTGAGATCAAAGATCCGCCGAAGCCGTCCGGTGCTATTCACTTTGCCCGCAGCCTGCCACTGGCGCAGGCCAATCGCCCCGAAGTGCTGCTGGCCTATCGCATGAACGGCGCTGAGCTGCCTGCCGCGCACGGATTCCCGTTGCGGGGCGTCGTGCCCGGCTGGTACGGAGTCGCGTCGGTGAAATGGCTGACCCGACTGATCGTGACGGATCGTCCCTTCAACGGGCATTTTCAGTCGGTGGACTATGCGATCTGGGAGCGTGTGAACGGCCTTCCCACACGAACACCGATCACGGAGATGCAGGTAAAATCGCAGATCGCCCGCCCGGACATGCGCGAGGTGGTGGCGGCAGGCTCCGTCTACCGCGTCTATGGCGCGGCCTGGACCGGGGATTCGGAGATCGCGCAGGTCGAGGTCAGTATGGACGGCGGAATGAACTGGCAGTCGACGAAACTGCTCGGCAAATCGACGCGCTTCACGTGGCGCTTTTGGGAGAAGACCTGGAACGTCCCCACGCAGCCGGGGCGCTATACGCTGATGTCCCGCGCCACCGATGCACGCGGCAGAACCCAGCCGCTGCTGCGTCAGCCCGACGCCGAAAACTACCTGATCCATCACTCTTTGCCCATCGATGTAGACGTGCGCTGAGAAGAGCAGCGGCTCGCCGTCCAGTCTTGTTCGCGCGCCGTTCGGAGTGCAAAAAAGCATGAGTCATCCCAAATAAAAAGTCCGGCTCATTCCGATGTGGAATGAGCCGGACCTCTCGTTTTATGCGATAGGCAGGTGAGCTTATCGCAGAGCGACCTTCTTGCTCAGCAGGTCTTCGATGGTTTTGCGCATCTTGGCATGCAGTTCCGGGCTGTAGCCTACGGTGATAGAGTTGACTTTACCGGTCTGATCGATGATGACGAAATGCGGAATACCGCTTACGCCGTAGTTCTCCGAGTTGGAAGCGTCCCCGAAGACCATCGGCCAGGTCATGCCGTACTGCGCGACGAAGCCTTCCATCTTGGCGAACTCTGCATCCGGAGTCAGGTTTTTTTCCTGGTCGAAGTAGCCGTAGTAAGAGGTGACGCTCACGATCTCAAGCCCTTTGCTGTGCAGGTCGTTGTACATCTTCTTCATTTCGGGCAGGGAAGCCTTGCAGGGCGGGCACCAGTGCGCCATGAAGTCCAGAACAACGACTTTGCCTTTGTAGGCATCGAGGCTGGTGAACTCGCCGTAGCCGCGCTCACGTTTGAGAACGGGCGCAGGGGAACCAATAACGGTGATGAAGTTGGTCTTTGCGGTGAAATAGCGGGCGTAACGGCTGTTGGGACTCAGGCGTTTCTTGGCGTCCTCCAAGGCTGCTAAGGCTTCGGCGCGGTGACCTTCCTTATTGAGCAAATCTGCACGGGATCCACCGATCGTGTAGATCAAGGAGTCGGCCGTGTTAAGTTCCTGAGGCGTTTTGAGCTGGTCGAACGGCACCTGGGCTTCTACCTGTTTCAGCAGAGCCAGCGCGGCTTTCGCGCCCTTCTTATCCCCAACCGTGTCGATGACGTTTGCCGTCATACCGGCTACCTGCACCGCCATCATCGGAGTGGTCGGTTTCATCTCCTTCACAACCTTGACGATTCCATTGGCATCTTCCGCGTCGGCGTAGCCGTTGAGCATCATCATCTGGGCATTGAAGGCCAGTTCCGGAGTGGGCTTGGAAGTCAGAAAGCGCTCTGCGGCCAGTACCATTTTTTTGGGTTCCTGCGCTACGCTGAATAACTGCGCCCAGGCCATGCCTTTCGCTGGCTCGACTTTAGTGGGATCGACGTCTTTTACGTCTGCTTTCGCCTTGTCGGTCCGCTCTTTCTGCAAGGCTTTGACGTCCGGGGTTATCTTCTTATCCCGCGCGTCTTTGATGGCTTCCATATAGTGAGCGTTGATCGCCTTCATCTCGGCTTCGGGGTCAACGTCGGCTCGCACCAGGCTCGGCGCAAGCAGGCCCATAAGAATCATGGAACCCAGCCACATCGTTTTCGTTCTTCGCATCCGTTCTTTCTCCTCCGGTGCAGTCGGCCGCAGTCGAGAGTAAGGAACCTTGCGGAACCAGTGGCTCTTGTCCAGCCTCCTGTAGGGTTGCCGTGATTGGGGCAACGGGAAGTGCAGCGGGATCCGCTACGAGGGATAAGTTCTGATTTTGTCATCCCTTCCTCCCTCTATTTTAACCACTCCCTTTCAAAAAGTCAATCAGGAGGGCAAAGTGAAGGCCTGGTGAACTTAGTCTCGGCTGAATTCGTCTATAAGGTCGATCTCGTGCTCTCCTGGAAGAGACTACGAGAACTTTGTAGAGGAAGAGATACTTCCCTGCTGAAGCGCCCCCAGAAAAGGAATTGTGATGCAAAGCACGAATGCTTTTAAAAATAGACGTGTATCTCGGATTCGACCGGTTCTGTCGGCCTGGCGCCTATTGCCGTGCCTGGCCCTGCTGGGCAGTCTGGGTGTGCCCGGAAAGGCGACAGCGGACCCGACCCTGCTGACGGCCTCTGCGCTGGGCGGGATCGATGATTTGCAAAACCCTGGCGCTCCTACAGAGGCCAATGCCGGTCCGGTGCGGTTGGCGCGCTTCTCGACCCTGACCGGAGATGTGACCTGGCGGGATAGTGCGGACGGCAGTTGGTCTCAGGCCAGTCCGAATATGCCCTTGCGGCAGGGCGCGCAGATCTGGGTGGCGGACGGTGGCCGTGCCGAGGTTCAGTTCGACGATGGCAGCCGTGTTCGCCTCGATAGCAACTCCCTGATCACCCTGCAGACCCTCTACAGCGATGCCGACGGAGAGTTTACCGAAATCACGCTCAACGATGGTCGCGCTTACCTGCGCCTCAACAACAAATATTCGCTCTACCAGGTCAATACGCCCCAGGCCTCTCTTAAAGCCAACGGCCCCGCGCAGATCCGTGTTGGAAGCGGGCAGGGAGCGCAGTTCGGGGTACGGAGCGGCGCGGCGAACGTGGAAGGCGCCGGTGGCAAGGTCACTCTGAATGCCGGAGACTATCTCGACGTCATGGACGCGAACACCCCCTATGAGGTGGTGGGACTGCCGCGTCCCGATAGCTGGGATTCCTGGAACCTGAACCGCGATGAGGCGCTCGATAACGCCGGACGAACGAGCAGCCGCTATCTGCCGTCCAACGTTGCCCTGGTCGCCGACGATCTCGAATCCTACGGCAGTTGGCACAACGACAGCCGTTACGGCTGGGTCTGGTCGCCTCGAAATGTCGATCAGGACTGGCGGCCCTATCGGGCAGGGCACTGGACCTGGGTCGAACCGTTCGGCTGGACCTGGGTCTCCACCGAAAACTGGGGTTGGGCGCCCTACCACTACGGCGCATGGGTGCATCAGCCGTACGGATGGGCTTGGGCGCCGGGTCCGTCCACCCAGTACTGGTCGCCGGGCGTCGTCTCCTTCACCGAGAACGCCGGTGTGGTGGCCTGGTGTCCGCTGGCTCCCGCCGAGGTCCGCTACCCGTCGCAGTTGACGCTCGGTTTTCGCAGCGGCAACTGGTCGCAGTTCTTCTCGATCGGCGGCGCTGCCGTCTACTATCCTATCAGCGAGCGCTACTGCGAACCGCGCCCGTTCCAGAACGTTTACGTCAATCGGGTGACGAATGTCACCAACATCACTCGCGTCACGAATGTGACCAACATCAACAATATCAACGTCAATAACATCACCGTCAATCGGAACACCTACCAGACCAGCGCCCGTTTCGTGCCGTCGAACGCGCGGTGGCAGGGTGGCACGCAGGTGCAGGCCCAATCCTTCGGCGGGCGGGCCGTCTATCAACCGGCGCCCGGCGGCGCTCAGAGCATCTTTGCCCGAGGACAGGTGGTCGCGGGACCCACCGCTGGCCGACCGGTAGCAGGGCCGCAGAGCGTACGCGTCACGGCCCAGTCTCTGACGCCGACCCGAACCTACCAGGCGCCGACGCAACTGCCGCAGCAGGTTATCACCCGTTCCGTCTATCGGGCGCCGCTCCCCTCCAATGTGCCGCATATGCAGTCTTTGCCGCAGACCGGACAGCACTTTGTCACCCATTCAGGGCCTGTGACCAGGCTGCCGACGCCGAGGACAGGGAACAATGGACGCACCCCGTTGACAGGAACGGGACGGACCAACGACGGAGCGGTGGGGGCGCAGCCGACAGGGAGCGGTCGGATTAACGATGGTGGCGTCGGCGCTCGACCGACAGGGATCGGACGAACAAACGAGGGTACGGGATCCCGTACGCCGACATCGCCCGCCAATCCGCCGAGGGCGAACAGCAACGGTTCCTCCGGCCTCGATGCCTACCTGAAGGAGCGTGGGGTTCGCAACAGCGGCGCGGGACGCACCGGTGCAGACACGGGCAGCACGCCTTCGACAGGAAACGGCAAAGACAATACGCCGCCACGGTCTCGTGTGGATACCATTCCCGCAGACCCTCGTCGCACGCGTGCCAACGGCGATAACACAACCCAGCCCAACGTCGATACGACGCGCCGGACAGGCGACACTGTACCGCCCACAGACCCGCGCCGCACACGGGCGAATAGCGACAATACGGCCCCGCCCAAAGTCGATACGACCCGGCGTACTGGCGACCCGACACCGTCTAGCAATCCGCCCCGCTCCAATACGACTTCGGGAACGGACAGTCGCACAACACCCCCCCGGAGATCGAACACGAACGACTACCGACCGTTGCACAACGGAACTCCGCCTACCGATTCCGGCAAGGGAAGTTCCAGTAAGAGTGATCCCGGCAAGTCCCCCCGGCCAAACTCGGATCCGAAACCGAAGGACACTAAGGACAATAAAGATACGTCGAAGGATCACAAAAACCCTTGATCCGGAACGCGTCGTAGCCGATGCCCTCCCGATCGGACCAGATCGGGAGGGCATCGACTTTGGCAGGGACTCAAGAGACGAGGCGAATAGGCGTCCATCCCCGTACGCTGTTGATCCTCCAAAGACTTGTGGCGCCTTCAAGATCGGAAGGGTGCAGCACACGTTCGGAAAGGGTTCCGGCAGCAAGCAGTTCAGTGCGCAGGGTTCCGGGCAGCAGTCCGCAATCCAGCGGCGGCGTCCAGAACCTTCCCTCCAACTCTACGACCAGATTGCCGATAGTGAACTCCGTCAACTCCCCTTCTTCATTCCACAAGAGCGTTTCGTCGAGGTCGGGACGTTCGGCACGGCGAGACTGGTAGACGATGCGATGCGTGGTCTTGTGAAAGAGAAAGCGATCGTTCCGCGAGACAGGCAAGTGCGCGAGGGCTGCCCGCAACCCCTCGGTCGGCAGCGCTTGGAGCGGGAACGTTTCGATGCGGATCTCCCCCAAGGGTGTGATAAGAAGGCGGATACGCCACGGACCAGTACCGAGATTTTGCGCATGAGCCTGCAACGCATGGCGCACCTCCGACTCGTTTAATGCGAAGTTGAAATAGCGTGCGGAGGCGCGGAGGCGGTCGAGGTGCCGCGTCAGAAGCGCGTAGACGCCCTGTTCCAGACGCAGGGTTTCCAGCAGGTCGAAGCGTGGCCAGGTCTGTTCGAGCACCTGCGCTTTCAGGCGGTTTTCGGCGTACTCGCTCTGCGGCGTCGAGTCCCAGGTGATACCGCTGCCCACGCCATACTCGATCTTACCCGTCTCCGTATCCAACAGCGCTGTGCGGATGGCGACGTTGAAGATAGTAGGGCCATTCGGAATCAGATAGCCGATAGCTCCACAGTAGACCTGACGAGGGCCAGTTTCCAGCGTGGCGATCTGGTGCATGGCGCTGATCTTGGGCGCGCCGGTGACGGAACCGCAGGGGAACAGGGCTGTAAAAAGGTCGGCCAGGGTGGTTTCGCGGGGCAGGATGGCGGCGACGGTAGAGGTCATCTGCAACACGGTCGGATATCGCTCTACGGTGAAGAGTTTTTCGACCTGTACCGACCCCGTCTGGGCGATCCGCCCGAGGTCGTTGCGCAGCAGATCGACGATCATCAGGTTTTCGGCGCGCTCTTTCTCCGAGACGACCAGTTCCTCTGCGCGCTGTTCATCCTCTTCCGACCAGCGGCCCCGAGGCATCGTGCCCTTCATCGGGCGAGTGACGATGCGGTCGCCGATGCGCTGAAAGAACAGCTCGGGCGAGACGGAGAGGATACGGTAGCGCCCGAGGTCGAGATAGGCGCTGTAGTCCGCCTGCTGCGCGGTCTGTAGCCGCCGATACCAGGCAAAATCGTCGCCGGTAAACGGCGCACACAGGCGCAAGGTGTGATTGACCTGGTAGCACTCTCCCGCTCCGATGGCGGCGCGGATCTGCGCGATGTCCTGCGTAAACTGCGTTTCAGAGAGACTTGCTTCCCACGAGGCGAGGGTAAAAGGGCCAGGGGCGGCATCCGTTTCTGCGGGGGCAGGGCCGGTGAAGAGGCCGAACCAGACCAGGGGCAAGGGAGAAGCGGGGAGAACCTGCATGGCGGCATCGAAGGCGGGCGCCGCTTCGTAGGAGACAAATCCGGCGGCAAAGAGCCCCTGTTCGGTGACGGCGGCCTGCACCGCTTGCAGAGCCGGAAGCACCTCCTCCACGCATGAGGCCGTGACGATCCGGACGGGGCGCGTCCAGGCAAGAGGCGCTACAGCCCCTTCCCCTACGAAATCGAAACAGAGTCGAACCTCCGCTGCCCCCCTTTGCATGAACCGATTCCTGCTCCCCGTGACAGAGTCCTAACGGACTATTTCTGCCTGTGTCTCTCGCTGCCAAACTATAGCATATTTGCCCCAAAGCACTACCTCAACGTAAGAACCGTCGCGGGAGAACCGGATAGGAACTCCATACGACGGCTAGAACGATGCGTTGTGAAATGGGGAGCGAGCTATTTGCTTCTGCGGCGAAGCAACAGTCCGGCCGGAACGATCAGACCGAGCAGCAAAGCGACACCACCTGGTTCCGGCGTGGCAGTTCCCGCAAAACCGTTTGAAATAAGGACATTACTCCCGGAGTTGCCAGCCGCGCTGACAGAATAGTATCGGTAGCCAGGGTAACCAGGGAAGGCGACGGTATGCATGTTTGCGCCGGTGGCTCCGGTCGAGTTTATGTAGGTGTTGAGCAGAAGCCCCGGCGTTCCGGCGGTGTTGCTGCCCCAAAGATAGTAACCTTCGTTTGGCTGAATGCTGGAAATCGTAATGGTCGGATTGATGAGATGCGCCAGTTCCAGATTCAGCAGATCCAACTGGACGAAAGATTTCGTAACGATCTCATTTTCACTATCGATCGAGGAGGTAAATCCCAGGCCTGTTTCCGGATCTGTAAGGCTGGAGGTATATTTGTTGTAAAGATTGCCTTCGCCCCGCGTTCCCACGTCCGTCCAAACTCCGCCAACGCTGGGAGATCCGGGTCCATTCGTGGTGGTGTAACCATGCACCGGGAGGTAAAGATTGCCGGTGACATCCGGGTATGAAAAGGTAGAAGAGCCGCCAACGACAACTTCACCATGACGAGCGCTGGTCGCGAAATTCCAGGTATAGGTCGTATCGGCACGACCAACGGCAGTGAGCCCCATCCCCAAAACCACCAGAATAGCCAGTCTGCACGCACGTTTCATACTCTCTCCTCGCAAAGACGTCGCTTCGGACGCGCAACACAACAGACTGCACTCTCTAAAGGATACCGCAGAAGAGCTTGTCCGCCTATAAGGGAATCTACGTAGATTTTCTGTTAGAAACCCTTATGTGAGAGCCGGGTGGTCGGAGGCAGTTGGTATGGTTCAGACAAAAGGGAACAGTTTCTGGCTGTGTGACCGTCTTGTCATCTGGACAGGCCCTTTACGACCTGCAAACTGAATAGAGGAGCCCCACAACTATGATCCAAAATCGCACTGCGTCTCTCTTGTTACTGACGCTCGCCGTTTCGATACCGTCCCTGCCGACCACGGCGCAACAGAGCCCTACCACCCAGGTGAAACAGGCCGCAAAGAAGGTTGTCAGCGTTGCCAAAAAGGGGGTGAAAGTCGCTACACGGACGACGAAAAAAGTAGAAAAGCATCTGGCTGCCACGCCTTCCTGGGAGAGCCTGGAGAGCGCATACAACTACGATAACAGCGCTCCTCCCGACGTGAAAGAGGAGCCGGTCGCGAACGACAGCGTGATGGTCGTTCATATCTCTTTCACTGGCCCGAACGGTAAACCGGTCAGCGGCACTTTTATGCGCCCTAAGGCGGACGGAGTCTATCCCTGCGCTCTGGTGATGCATGGCCTGACCAACAACAAAGAGACGGCCATCAAGCTATTCGGCAATCGATTGGTTGCTAAAGGCATTGCGGTCCTGGCGCTGGATGCACCTGGGCACGGGAACAATCAGCCTCCGAACAAGAAGTATTGGACCGACACGGTCTACACAGCAGCGGTGCACCAGGGGGTCCGTAACTATCGCCGCGCACTGGACTATCTGACCTCGCGCTCGGACATCGACAAGGATCGGATCGGGACCATCGGCAACAGCATGGGCGCTATCATGAGCGCGATTACTGGCTCTGTCGATAATCGTATCAAGGCGGCGTCTCTTTGCGTGGGCGGCGATCCTTTCCTGGCAATCGCGCGTACACGCTCTCATCCGGAGGACTACGTTGTATCGCCCAGTCTGTTTATCGCGCACTTCTCGCCCCATCCGGTCGTGATGTACAACTCGAAGACCGATCCGGTCATGGTGTTGCCTGCCGCGTATATCCTTCAGAATGCGGCCAAGGATCCCAAGCAGGTCGTCTGGTTTGCTGGCACCCACGATGTTCCGGAAGCGACCCGGCAGCGGGCGGAGGACTGGCTGGCGACCAAACTGGGGCCGAGTCAGACCGCTGCGAAGGCCGATGCGCCGAAACCCGACAATCCCTGATGTTCCGTATCGGAGGAGCGCAGATCCGCGCTCCTGTCGGTGCAGCTTGAAAGGTAAATGCCGCATTTAGAGTAGCAGGCTCCAATTGTCTGTGCGCAGCGATTGACAGGGGCGTTTGTCGCCTGCTATACTTTAAGCGTGCCGAAGCGCGACGAGGCGCTTCCCGTCCATAGAATCTTTCCCCGGTCGCATTCAGACGGGTACAGCGTCGTTCCCGTCTTCCGCCAGCGTTCTTTGTCCGACTCCTCTTCGGGATGAGGCGGTAAAGACGTTTTTTTGTTTGGACAATTCCCCATCTGATATGAAGGAGACGCGCGTAACATGACGCCTAAAGACGTTATCGCTCTCGTCAAAGAGAAGGAAGCGAAAGTCGTAGACATTCGCTTCACTGACCTATTCGGTCAGCAGCAGCACTTCTCGATTCCGGCCTCCGTCCTTGACGAGGACAAGTTCGACGAAGGATTGGCCTTCGACGGCTCTTCCATTCGCGGCTTCAAGGCCATCAACGAGTCGGATATGCTCCTCATTCCCGATCCTGACACCGCCTACATCGATCCTTTCACCGATGTCGTCACTTTGAATATCGTGTGCGACATCGAAGACCCGATGACCCGTGAAGTCTACAATCGTGATCCTCGCCAGGTCGCCAAGAAGGCCGAAAAGTACCTCGCCAGCACCGGAATCGCGGATACCGCCTACTTCGGCCCCGAAGCCGAGTTCTACATTTTCAACGATGTGCGGTACGATCAGACCCCTCATTCCGGTTACTACTACGTCGATAGCGACGAAGGCATCTGGAACTCCGGGCGCGATGAGAAGCCGAACCTGGGCTACAAGATCCCGCTGAAGCGCGGCTACTATCCCGTTCCCCCGAACGACAGCCTGCAGGATCTCCGCACCTACATGATGCTCAACCTCATCGAGGCTGGCATCGCGGTCGAAATGCAGCACCACGAAGTCGGCACGGCCGGCCAGTCGGAAATCGACTTGAAGTTCGATACCTTGCTGACGATGGCGGACAAAATGCAGAAGTACAAGTATATCGTGAAAAACACCGCGTTTCAGCACGGCTATACTGTGACCTTCATGCCCAAACCGCTTTTCCAGGACAATGGCTCCGGCATGCACGTCCACCAATCCCTCTGGAAAGACGGCAAGCCCCTCTTCTTCGACGAGAAGGGCTACGGCCAACTGTCCGAGATGGCGATCTACTACATCGGCGGTATCCTTAAACATGCTCCAGCTCTGCTCGCGATCTGCGCGCCGACCACCAACTCCTACCGCCGTCTGGTGCCGGGCTACGAGGCTCCGATCAACCTGGTCTACTCTGCCCGTAACCGCTCCGCCTGCGTCCGTATCCCAATGGTAAGCAAGTCGCCGAAAGCCAAGCGCATCGAGTTCCGCGCGCCCGATCCTTCTGCGAACCCGTATCTCTGCTTCGCCGCCCTCCTGATGGCCGGCCTGGACGGTATCGAGAACAAGATCATGCCGCCGACTCCCGTCGACAAAGACATCTACGAGATGCCTGCGGAGGAGAAGGAAGGTATCGCGCAGACCCCCGGAACGCTGGAAGAGTCGCTCGCCGCGCTCGCCGCCGACCATGAGTTCCTGCTTAAAGGCGATGTCTTCACCAAAGACATGATCGAGACCTACATCGAGTACAAGATCGCCAACGAAACCAAACAGGTCGCTCTGCGTCCTCACCCCTTCGAGTTCTTCCTCTACTACGACGTGTGAGGTTCGCTTCTCCGTTACGTCAAATCGCCCCACTCTTGCAAAAGAGAGGGGCGATTTACTTGAGGGTGTTATTGCGTCTGAAGGTTATTTAGAGGCGGCTTTAACGTTAAGGGTGGCGGATTTGGCGGACCAGGTGGCGGCGACGCCCGGATCGGCCTCGGCGACGATCAGGGTGAGTGTCTTGCCCTGTGCAATGGCAGTGAGGAGGGCTGCCTGACCAGGTTCTCCTTTGAAGAGATCGTAGTCGGTGGGGTGGGGGTTGGTCGGGTCGGCCTTCTCCCCACCTTTGGCGAAGGTCGCTTTGGCGAGCGCTTCGCCGCGCAGAAGCGGGCCTTTCGGGTTGTAAGGGTATTTCAGCGGGCTGGTCGGGGTTTTGAGATCCGCCTTGTCGTCCGGAGAGAAGTAGAACTGCACGCTGCCGTCCTTGGTGAAGGCGGCGTTGCTCTGCGTCAGTTGCAGGGCGAGCCCGGTGATCTTGTATTTCCCGGATCCGAACTTCTTATCGAGGTCTGCTTTCAAAGTCTTCGTATCGAAGCGCAGGACACCGTAGTCCATGTACTTGTCGTGGCTCTTACCTTCGACATTGAAATAGCGTTCCGCGCTTTTACCCTGTTTGGGGCCATCGGACTGGATCATGGCGGTTTGGGTCGCGGGAACCGAAAATGCGGTCTGCGCGGAGGCCATACCGCCGAGAAAGAGGCTGCCGACAATGGGCAGGAAGGGGCAACGGGACAGAGACAACATTGCGGAAAAGCTCCTATCGAAGAGAAATGCGCTTACCAGTGCGTTTCCGCAAGGTGACTAACAGCAAGTCAGATACCCCCACCTAAAGGTTGGGGGCTTGTCCCTACGCTGAGACCGAAGTCTCTGTGCGGAACATTAGGCAGACTGACAGTTCTGCCCGTGCC
>JAYUMV010000560.1:0-2286 GCA_043762265.1 Chthonomonadaceae bacterium
AAGAACTGCCGCACCGGCACGCCCTCCCAACCCGGTAGGTTCGGCGGCGCGTAGACGATGCCGGTCTTGGTATCGAGCGGCCCCCCACACGAGACCCCGACACCGACGACGCCTCCGGACGGCACATTCTCCGCCGTCAGCAGTTCGCGCGCCATCGCCGCCAGACGTTCCAGCACCTCCAGCGGGCCGCGCAAATCCGGGCGGGTCGGCTCGCTGCGACGCTGCCGGATCTCCCCTTTTTCCGTCGCAAGCACTACGGCCGACTTCGTGCCCCCAATATCCACGCCTAAAATCAACTTTCCGTCCATCGCTTTTCCCCGTCCTCTTGTCTCGGAATAGTGTGTGCGAATTCGGCGTGCAAGGGACGGATTCCTGCCTGTCCGTTCTCCAGTTCTGTGCAACGGGCATTAAGCAGGGTATTGTTCCTATAACCACGAACAGAAAAAATAGATCGCGACAGACGCTTGCTACTGAGGAGAAAATTGATGGAAGAGATTGAACGCTATCTGTTGCTTGAGCCGGTGAAATCCGAATTTTTGGCACTGGCCGCGAAGGCTGGCCTTGTCATACTCAGGGAGATGCATGGCGTCCAGAGTTTTGAAAATCTTCGACACTCAAGTTGTGACTGCCGGTGCGTATGTCTTGATTTGAGCCTCGCAGCGCGTTGTAGCCGAGGATAAGGTTGCCCATACGGACCCTATCAACTGTCTGAGAAGGCATAACAAAATACCTCTCTCTTGCTATGGAATGGAAATTACACCATAGCAGAAGGGAGGTATTTTACAGACAGGTTACGCCGTTACAGCGAATCAGTCACCGCGATTGGTGAGTTTTGGGCGACGGGGTGCGCTGTTGTAGGGCGCGTTGCCCTGGCGCGGCGCGGCGGCCGGATAGGGCTGCGAACGCTGCGGGCGGGCGGGCGCGTTGCCGCCGTTGTAGCTGCCCTGCGGTCGGGCGACCGGACGGCTATTGAACATACGAGGTGCGCTGAAAGCGGGCTGTGCCGAGACGGGAGCTGGGCGATAGTCGATCGGTTCGCGGCGATCGATACGCTTCTTCAGCAGTTTTTCGATGTCGTTCAAGTAGCCCTGCTCGTCCATGCTGACGAGGGAGAGGGCTTCACCCGTGCTGCCCGCTCTGCCGGTACGCCCAATGCGATGGACGTAGTCCTCGGGAACGTTGGGCAGTTCGTAGTTGATGACGTGCGGCAACTGGTCGATGTCGAGGCCACGGGCGGCGATGTCGGTCGCGATCAGGAGGCGAACCGCACCGGCCTTGAAGTCGGAGAGGGCGCGGGTGCGCTGCGCCTGGCTGCGGTTGCCATGAATTGGAACCGCCGAGACGCCGTCGATCTGCAGCTGCTTGACGAGCTTGTCCGCGCCGTGCTTGGTCCGCATAAAGACCAGAGCCTGACCGATCTTCTCCTGAATCAGCAGATGAACCAGCAGGTCCCGCTTGTTCTCTTTATGAGAAAGGTAGACCGCCTGCGTCACGAGATCGCTCTCGGCGTTTTTGCGGGCCACTTCCACATGGGTCGGGTTGTTGAGCAGATCGTCCGCCAGGCCCTTGATGTCGTTCGAGAAGGTCGCGGAGAAGAGCAGGTTCTGGCGACGGGGCGGCAGAATGTTGAGAATGCGACGAATGTCGCGAATGAAGCCCATATCGAGCATGCGGTCGGCTTCGTCCAGCACCAGGACCTCTACGCGGCTCAGATCCACCGTGCGCTGCTGCACATGGTCGAGCAGGCGGCCGGGCGTGGCGACGAGAATATCGACGCCCCGGCGCAACGCCTGGAACTGCGGGTTGATATTGACTCCCCCGAAGATACAGGTGGACGTGGTCGGAAGATATTTGCCATAGGTCTTTACGCTTTCCTCGACCTGCGCCGCGAGTTCACGCGTGGGGGTCAGGATCAGGGCACGGACTGGGCGGAAGGCGCGCGGATCGCGAGGCGGCGTGGCGTTGAGGCGCTGCAGCAGGGGCAGCGTGAAACCGGCGGTCTTACCGGTCCCGGTCTGCGCGCCAGCGAGAATGTCGCGGCCTGCCAGAATCACAGGAATGGCCTGCGCCTGTACAGGAGTCGGAATCGTATAGCCTGAGTCGCCAATGGCGCGCAGGAGTTCGGCGCGAAGGCCGAGCGTGTCGAAAGACATGATAAAAGAAAGTCTCCAGAAATCGGCCTGTTTTCGCAGGAGAGCGAAAGTCCGGTTCAGGCAGACTGCAAAGCGGGTGCAACGATCGGGGGATTGAAGAAAACCACGAGCAGGGTGGAGACGCAAACCGGAG